>JAZOVP010000148.1:0-16272 GCA_045658765.1 Eubacteriales bacterium
ATCATCCTCCTCGCGCCGAAATCCAAGGCCTTCACTCTCGAATTTTCATAAAGGAAAACAAATCTTCAAAATAGCGAAAAAGTCTATCTTTTCAGCAAAAGAAAAACACCCTGCTCGGCAGGGTGTTTTTTCTTAAATTATAATATTTTTTCAATTTCCTTCAAGCTTTGCACGGTAAAATCCATCTTCATTTCGCTTGGAATTTCCTTTGATTTGGGATTATAAAAAAGGGTTTTCATTCCAAAATCAATCCCGCCTTTCATATCGGAAGAGATCGAATCACCGATAATCATCAAATCGCTCGGGGAAAAAGGTGCGGTGTTTTTTTCATTGAGTCGATCGAGCGCGACACCAAAAAATTCGCGCGAGGGCTTGGAATGCCCAATCTCTTCGGAAATGAAAAGATGCGAAAAATAATCAAGCATTCCGCCGATTTTCAGGCGATTCACCTGCTGATGATAAGGGCCGTTGCTTGCAGCACAAAGAATATATTTTCCCTTTAAATATTCAAGAAGCTCCATCGCGCCCTCTTCGGGGATGGCGCTATCAAAAAGCTGATCGCGAAAATAGGTTTCGAATTTTTCTCCATCTGCTTTGATGCCAAGCGCTTCAAAAACCAAATTCCATCGATTCTTTTTCAGTTCTTCAAAAGAAAGTGTGCCTTCCTCAAGTTTTTGCCAAAGCGAAGAATTCACCCGATGGAAAACCCCAAGCATCTCCTCGCAAAATTCCCCAATTCCAAATTCCTCAAAACCGCTTTCCATCGCCTCTTTCACATAGCTTTGAAAGCTAAGGAGCGTGTCGTCAATATCAATGAATATTACCTTTGGCATCCCCATCACCTCATTATTTCTTCTCCTTCTATTCTACACCAATCTGCAAAAAATTGCAATCATTGATACGGCTCCAAATAAATTTGCGCATATAGAAATAAAAAGAACGATTTTCGGCGCAATCCGCCCGTGGCCTCGCAGTTTTGGATGCAGAAAGTTGAGGTGAGAAAAGTCCTTATTATTTAATTTCAGCAACTGCCTTTACAATTTGCATTGTTGCAGGACCAGTCATGGCATAACAAGAGGCAGATGTAAAATACTTGCCTTTCTTATTCTTGGTAAAGTCTTTCTGTTTGGTAACACAATAACCAAAGGGCTCCAAAATGGTCTTTACCATTCTCCCCACAACCGTGCGAGTAAACCCGTCGCTAAAATCAATAGTCGGGTTTTGCATTTGGTCAAAATAATCTTCCAACTCAAAAATGCATCCTGCAAGCGCAGGCTTGCCTTGCTCTGCGAACTCAACCATTTTTATAATGTTCTCGTCTTGATTAAGGAAATCAAAAATCTTTCGGGCATCGGCATTGGTGTCATAGTTAGAGCAGTTGAGGTTGGCGGCGATAAAATCTTCGTAAACAGCTTTCATATCTTTTTCTCCTTTTTCACGGGCGTGTTTTCACGCCTCTGAAAATCATTATACACTATTTTTTGAGTTTGTCAACACTTTTTCAAAAAAAGTCAATGCTGATGGCACAAGGACTGGACATTGACACGGGCGATTCTGCCTGCGCCTCTTGGCTTGGCACAATCGGGTGTCGGCTGTCGAAAACTCATCGAAAAAGCCACCCGTGGCTTTTTCTCGGTTTCCGCCCGTGGACACGCTCCCGCGTGCCACAGGTCAGTCTTAATACGATGCTAAAACAAAAAAGACACCATTCGGTGTCTTTTTTGTTTTGGCAGGGGCACAAGGACTTGAACCCTGGGCACGCGGTTTTGGAGACCGCTGCTCTACCAACTGAGCTATACCCCTATATAAATTGATTTTTTGGAAGAAAAGGATTTGCTTTTGCTGAGGGGCAGCGGAACCGCTGCTCTTCCTGTTGCAACATCACCTCTGTCTTCGCCTGTTCGGCTCGCCATTCGCTGTGTTGCTGCCACTCCTATTTGCTCGCTTTCTCTGCCACCGGCAGCGCTCGCAAACGTCCCCATCTGAGCTATACCCCTATATGAGCGCGATAAAAGATGGTGGGCCTTCAGGGGCTCGAACCCCGGACCAACCGGTTATGAGCCGGTCGCTCTGACCAACTGAGCTAAAGGCCCGTAACCTATCGCATTTGCTCTATGGATTCTAACAAAAAAAAGCCCTCTTGTCAAGGGCTTTTTTGAAAATGAATTCTATTTTCTGCTGTTTGGATCGCTCGGACGGGGTCTGCTCGCAGGAGGATTGGGTTTTGTTTGCCTGTTTGCAGGAGCACTTCTTCCCACTCGATACACTTCTGCGCCATTTGCCCTTGCAGAAGGAGCGCCTTTTCTTTCTGCTCCCGCTCTTTGCCCTGCGCGCGGATCGGAAGAGGGCGGCAAACGATTTTCCTTGCGGTATTTTTCGGGAACTTTTGCCACTGCCTTGGTGGGCACGGCTTTTCTTGATTTTTCGGGAGTTTCCATCAATTCGGCATCGCCTTGGAGCACCTGAAATCCCGCTTGCAAAGCTCCGCGCACCTTGCGCATTCTTGCCTGCGAAGCTTTTCTTTCTTCCAAGCGAACCTTTTTCATTCTTTGCTTTTCAATTTGCATGAGGTCTTGGATGACCTTCTTTTTCTCTTGATTGGCTTTTTTGTATTCCGAAGCCACAGCCAAAAAGAGCGATGCGATATAAAACACAATTCCAAGAAGAATTGCAATCAAAACAACCTTTGCAGGCCCTTGCGAGAAAAATCCTTTGATCGCATCCCACATAACAAGCCAGCGCGAAAGGCCGATATTGCTCTGTGCAACCATCGGAACCTTGCCCACCGATTCCCCACGGAAAAAGATTTCCACTTGGCCGTATTCTTTTCCCTTGATCACGGGCGCGGTGAAGGTTTCTTCATCGGCAACGGGCTTGAATTCTATATCGGCAGAAAGATCGGCATCGCTCGGGAGCAGGATTTCAAGGGTTTCTCCTGCCACAAGGATCATATGATCCACACCCGAAGCAAGGCGAATCTTTTTTTCGCATAAAATTGATTCTTTGACAATCACTTCCCGAATGGAAAAGCTTTTTTCCGCCCATTCGAGCAGTGCTTTGGCATCGCGATAGGAAGAAATATCAGATCCGTTTTGCGCTTCGCTTCGATCTTTTCCTCCCGAAAGGATCACCAAATATTTGCTTCCTTCGCTCTCGCGAACAGTTGCCACGCAATACCCCGCAAGCGGAGTAAATCCCGCCGCCATTCCTCTGGCCTTGGGCAGATAATAATCGGTTACATAAGAATACGGAACAAGCGCGTTTTTATTGGTATATACCCTCTCCGAAGTGAGATTGGTGGCAGGAATCGACACTTTCGGGGTTTCGGCAAGGAGCATAAAATCATTCACGCGATAAAGCGCCTTGCAAAGGAGCAAAACATCCTCTGCCGTGGTATACATCACCGCGGAATCCACGCCGGTTGGATTGGAAAAAGAAGTGTTTTTCATGCCGAGTTCTTTGGCTTTTTTGTTCATTCGATCCACGAAGGAAGAAATGTTTCCTCCCACCACCGAAGCCAAAACCAAAGCCGCATCATTGGCGTTTTGCACCACCAGACCCGAAAGAAGATGATCAAACGAGATGTTTTCTCCCACTTTCAAGCTCATTGAGGTGCCGCCCGCAGAAGAGAGCATCTCCTCGGTTACCGATACCACCACATTCCCTTTTTCGGCTCGGTATTCATATGCCAAGAGGGCGGTCATCAGCTTTGTGAAAGCGGCAGGATTGATGCGCGACTGCGCATTTTGAGAAAAGAGAAGATCGCCTGTTTCAAGGTTATATACCACCGCGGCGGTGGAATCGATCTTCGGAGCGCCATCGAATTCAAAAGCAGACACAGAAAAAGGCGACAGCAAAAAAACTGCCGCAAAAAGGCCGCAAATGAATTTTGTGAGCGCTTTTTTCATAGTTTCTCCTTCCAAAACTGCCGCGAGGCGGCAGCATCTTTTGCAATTTGCTCTTTGAGCTCTTCAATACCGGAAAACTTTTGCTCGGGGCGCAAAAATTCAAAGAATTCCACCCGCACCTCTTTTCCATAGAGATCGCCCGAGAAATCAAATAAGTGCGTTTCGGCGAGAATTCGATCGTCGGAATCCACCGTTGGGCGGCTTCCCACATTGCAAACTCCATAAAACACCGCTTGGTCAAACAAAACACGAACGGCATAAACTCCCTTTTTGGGAGCAACATATTCCTTTGGAAATTCCTGATTGATGGTAGGGAATCCAAGCCCTGTTCCCATGTGCTTTCCTTCCAAAACGGGAAAACGAATGGAATAAGGCCTTCCCAAAAGTTTGCCCGCACCCACCACATCGCCCTCGAGGAGCATGGCGCGGATTCGGGTGGAGGAAATGGGCTCCCCATCAAAGCAAACCGCGGGAGCGGCAAAAACCTCTACTCCGAGAGGCAAAAAATATTTCTTTAAAAATTCGGCATCGCCTTTGCCGCCTTTCCCGAAATGAAAATTAAAGCCGCAAAAAACTTTTTTTGCCCGAAGCTGGCCGATCAGCACCCGATCGCAAAATTCCTCGGGCGAAAAATCGCGCACCCGTTCGAATTCTTCCAAAACAAGAAGATCGATTCCGAGAGCAGCTGCCAAATCCTTTTTATCTTCCGGAGAAATGATATTGCCGGAAGAAAAGTTTTTCTTCATCACATGCTCGGGATGACGGCGAAAGCTCCACGCGATCGACTTCATTCCCGATTTTTCGGCTTCCTCGGCGCAGGAAAGCAAAATCTTTCGATGCCCCAAATGAATTCCGTCGAAATTCCCCAAAGCAACGCAAGCGCCTGCGCTCTCTTCGGGAATTAAAATCTTCATATTATGCTTCCTTTACAAAGTAAACTTCTTTCATTCTTTGATCTTCCACGGGCTTATCGGCAAAATCTGTCATCACATTGCAGATGGCATCCACCACTTCAATTCCCTCAACAAGTTCACCGAAGGCGGCATACTGCCCATTCAGATGAGGGGCATCTTGGTGCATCACAAAAAACTGGCTTCCCGCAGAATCGGGTGCCATGGTGCGCGCCATGGAAAGCACACCTCTTTTGTGTTTTAAGTCGTTTTTCACGCCGTTTGCGGCAAATTCGCCTTTGATAGTCCATCCGGGGCCGCCCGTGCCGATTCCTTTGGGGCAACCGCCCTGAATCATAAAGCCGGGGATCACGCGATGGAAAATAATTCCGTTATAAAATCCGCCGTCTACCAATTTCTGAAAGTTTTGAACGGTAATCGGAGCAATCTCGGGATAGAGCTTTGCCACCATTTCGCTTCCGTTTTCCATCACGAATTTCACGAATTCGGTTTTTTCTTCACTTTTGATAAATGCCATTTTTCTTCTCCTTTGATTTTAAAATCCTTTTAGGATTCTGCTTTTTCCACAAAATATACTTCTTCCATGATCTGCTTTTCCAGCGGGGTTTCCCCTGCCACGCGAGCAGATGCGATTTCATCCACCGTGTCCATTCCCGAAATCACTCTGCCGAAGGCGGCATACTGACCGTCGAGCTGACGGCAATAGTTGGTGGAAAGGCAAATGAAAAACTGGCTTCCTGCCGTGTCGTAGCCGAGGGAAGAGCGCGCCATAGAAATCACGCCGCGTTCGTGGGAAATTTGATTGTTCACTCCGTTTGCAGCAAATTCGCCCTTGATTTCATAGCCGGGGCCACCCATGCCTGTGCCTTCGGGATCCCCGCCTTGAATCACAAACGAGGGAGAGATGCGATGGAAGGTGAGCCCATCATAAAAATCCTTCGCCACAAGATCCTGAAAATTCTTCACGGTAATGGGTGCGGATTCGGGATCAAGCTCCAACACGATTTTTCCGCCGTTTTCCATTTGAATACACACAAAATTGGTTTTCTCTTCGGTGGGAGAAAAGGTTGCGCCGTCGATTTCGAGATCGCCCTTTTCTTCTTTTGCGCAAGAGACCATCGCAAAAAGCGACACAAGCGCCAAAACAAGCGCCAAAATTTTGATTTTTTTCATCGGTAATATTTGAAGTAACAAACGATACTTCTTTCCTTTCCTTGAATTTCATCGTATCCGGTGAAAATCACCCCGTCGTGGCTCATCAGTTCCCCCGATTGAACCTCGTGATCGGCGCATTTAAAAACAGACTCGGTTTCACTGTTTACGAAAACCCAGCCCGCCTTCACGCAGATATACGCATCTTTGCAGAGCACCACGTCCCCGTTTTCCGTGCGCTCGGTAACATATTTTAGAATTTTGCTGTCGAATCGCGCGGCGGCCTCTCGGCGATAAGCCGGAGAAGCATAGTAGCGCTCGGGAAACAGCTTTTGATAGAGTTTTTTCCACATGCTTTTATTATAAATTCTTTCTTTTTTTCTGTCAAGGAAAAGGAGAAAAAAACACCTCATTTTCCCCCACAAAAAAATCCGAAAAAAAAGATGCGAAAAATCCCTTCATTTTATTGACATTTCGGCAAAAAAAAGGTATGATTATTTTGTCTTTTTATGCAGTGCATTCCTTTGCTTTTTTCAAAGAAAAAGGAGCACAAAAGTGAGGAGGTAGATAAATGAAAAAACGTGTCTCCGGAACAGATGTACTCATTCGTCTGGAAGACCTTTGCAAATCGTTTGATAACGAGCAAATTTTAAAGAGTGTGAATCTTTATATCCGAGATAAGGAGTTTGTAACCCTGCTCGGTCCTTCCGGTTGCGGAAAGACCACCATTCTCCGGTGTATTGCCGGCTTTGAAACTCCCGATTCCGGCAACATTTATTTTGAAGACAAGAGCATTCTTTCCACCCCCGCCCACGAGCGGCCGGTGAATACCGTATTTCAAAAGTATGCTCTTTTCCCGCATCTGAATGTGTTTGATAATGTGGCATTCGGATTGCGCATAAAGAAAGTGCCCGAAAAAGAAATCCGCGCAAAGGTAAGAAAAATGCTTGCCATGGTGGATCTGAAGGGCTATGAAAAAAGGCCGATTTCCAAGCTTTCGGGCGGTCAGCAGCAGAGAGTTGCCATCGCAAGAGCGCTGGTGAATCTTCCTCGCCTTCTCCTTTTGGATGAACCCCTCGGCGCGCTTGACCTTCAGCTCCGCAAAGATATGCAGCTTCAGCTGAAAACCCTGCACCGTCAATCAGGCATCACCTTTTTATATGTTACCCACGATCAGGAAGAAGCGCTCACCATGAGCGATACCATCGTGGTGATGAAATCGGGCACCATTCAGCAGATCGGTTCCCCCCAAGATATTTATAATGAACCCGCCAATGCCTTTGTTGCCGATTTTATCGGCGAAAGCAATATTTTTGATGCCAAAATGAACGAAGATAAAAAAGTCATTTTGTGCGGCACGGAATTCGACTGTGTGGACCCCCGCCCGGCAGAGCTTGTGGACGTGGTAATCCGCCCCGAAGATGTGGAAATTGTTGCCCCCGAAGAAGGCACGGTGAAGGGGCTTGTGGAAGCAAGTCTTTTCAAGGGTGTGCATTATGAAATGACCGTTTCCTGCGAGGGCGAAACTTGGATTATCCATTCCACCCGCTGCGTGGAAGCAGGCGAGACCATCGGAATGAAAGTTTCCCCCGAAAACATTCACGTGATGAAGAGAATGTTTCCCGATGCAGAAAACATCATTGAAGCCCGCGTTGTGAAAGAAACAAACGAAGAGGGCTTTGCCACCGTGCTCTTCGACGGCGCGGAAATTTCGCTTCCCACCAAGAAAGCGCTGATCGAAGGCGAAACCATCACCCTTGCCATCTCCCCTTATGATGCCGAGCTTTGCGATCCCGAAGATGAAATCTTCTCGGGCGTGCTCGATAGCGTGGTATGGAAGGGCAGCCATTATGAAATGATCCTTGTTTCCGAAAATCGCCGCTGGCTGATCAAGAGCCAGATGGACGAGCAAGCAGGCAGCGAGGTTTCGTTCCGCTTTGCACCCGAATCCGTTCGAATCGTGGGAGGTGCGGCAAAGTGAAATCCAAAAAGCCCTTGATTCCCTATCTTTTTTGGATGGCGGCTTTTGTGGTGATTCCGCTCGGAATGGTGATCTATTATGCCTTCACCGGCGCCGACGGAAGCTTTACCTTCGATAATCTCAAGCATATCGCGATGAATAAAAATGTGTATCTGGAGTCCTTTCGGATCGCCTTTATTTCCACTGCGATCTGCCTTCTGATCGCCTATCCTTTGGCACTTTTGATGTCGAGAATGTCGCCCCGCGGGCAAAGAATGATGAATATTCTTGTGATGCTTCCGATGTGGATGAACTTCATCCTTCGCATCTGCTCTTTGGAAGTGCTTTTGATGCCGGAGGGGGTTTTGAATCACCTTTTCGGCTGGGAATCCAATCCGATTTACTATACCTCCACCGCAGTGGTCATCGGCATTGTGTATAATTACCTTCCCTTTATGGTTCTCCCCCTTTACACCGTGCTTTCCAAAATTTCAAAATCCGTTCTCGAAGCGGGCAGAGATCTTGGATGCAACGGCTGGCAGCTTCTTTGGAAGGTGATTTTCCCGCTTTCCGTGCCGGGTGTGATCTCCGGTATCACCATGGTATTTGTTCCCGCCGCATCGAGCTTTGTGATCTCCTCGCGCCTCGGCGGATTCAACCTCATCGGCGATACGATCGATGCCTATTACACCAAAAGCTTCGATATGAATGCAGGCAGTATGCTTTCCTTTATTTTGATGATCGTTATTGTGATCTCGATGGCAGTGATGAATCATTTCGATAAAGACGACGATATTGTGTTGGTTTAAGGAGGGCGAAAATGAAAAAAAGTATTTCCACCCTCTATCTTGCCCTTGTGTTTTTATTTTTGTATGCCCCGATCGCGGTGATGATCGTGCTTTCTTTCAACGATACCACCGTGGGCATTTCCAACTGGAAGGGCTTCACCTTCGATCACTACCTTTCCCTTTTTCAAAACGATGAGCTTGTGGAAGCTCTTATCAATTCCCTTGTGATCGCGCTCCTTTCCGCCACTGCGGCTTCTGTTTTGGGCACCGCGGCGGCGCTCGGACTCCACAATGTGAAAAAAGGCAAAGGTCTTTTGATGAACCTTTCCAATCTTCCCATTATCAATCCCGAAATCGTAACCGGCGTTTCCTTGATGCTGGTATTCATCGCGGTTTTTTCCATCGATTTGGGCTTTTTCACCGTTTTGATCTCCCATGTGGTATTCAATACCCCGTATGTGATCCTAAACGTTCTGCCCCGTCTTCGCAGAATGGATAAAAATCTCTATGAAGCCGCCCTCGATTTGGGGTGCCCCCCCATCAGAGCATTTTTCAAGGTTGTGATTCCTGAAATTTTCCCCGGTGTGTTTGCGGGCTTTCTGATTTCCCTCACCTATTCTTTCGATGATTTTATCATCAGTTATTTTACCGGCGGAAACTTCCAAACCCTCTCGGTATTTATCAACAACAGTTTGAAAAAAGGCGTGAAGCCCTGGATGGCAGCCATGACCGGTGTGATCTTTATGGCAGTGCTTCTGATTCTTGTGATTATGAATGTTCACGACGCCAAAGAAGAAGCGCGCGCAAAACAAAAACTTTAATTTGATTTTTTGAAAAGGAGATTACCACATTGAAAAAAACACTTTCCCTCGTTCTTTGTTTTACCATGCTTTTCGCTCTTGTTTTCCCCCTTTCCTCCTGCACCGGGAAAAACACCATCGTGGTTTGTAATTGGGGCGAATATATGTCTACCGGCTCCGATTGCGATCTCGACGTGATCGAAGAATTTGAAAATGCAACCGGAATCAAGGTAAAATACGTAACCGCAGAATCCAATGAAGCGCTCTATTCCAAAATGAAAACCGGCGCCGGAAAATACGATGTGATTTTCCCCTCGGATTATATGGCAGAAAGAATGATCAACGAGGGGATGCTTGCAGAACTCAATTATGAAAACATCCCGAATTATGAAAACATTCTGGATGAATTCAAAGGGCTTGATTACGATCCCGAAGAAAAATATACCGTTCCTTATTTCTGGGGCACGGTGGGTCTTTTGTATAACGAAAAAATGCTCAAAGCCGAGGATCTTGCCTTGGTGGAAGATGCCGCGGATTGGAGCATTCTTTGGAGCAAAAATTATCCCAAGCAGATTATGATGTTTGATAACCCCCGCGATGCCTTCGGAATCGCGCTCAAGCAGCTTGGCTATTCTCAGAACACCACTTCCGAGACCGAACTTCGCGAAGCGGCAGATCTTTTGAAGAGCCAGCAGTTTTACTATGCAATGGATCAGTTTTTTGAAATGATGCCTTCGGGCAGTCTTGCAGTGGGTGCCTATTATGCGGGCGACTGCATGGCAGTAATGGAAGAAAATCCCGATTTGAAATTCGTGATCCCCGAATGCGGTACCAATATCTTCAACGATGCGATGTGCGTGCCCAAAACCAGCCAGAAAAAGGATCTTGCCGAGCAGTTTATCAATTTCATGCTCACCGAACGAATCGGAGTGGCAAACACCGAATATGTTTACTATTCCACCCCCAACCGCGTGGTTCGTGAAGCACTCGATGAAGAGCTCACCAGCAGCGAGATCGCTTATCCCATCCGCAGAGAAACTTGGGAATCCTTCCGCGATCTGCCCGCCGAAACCAATGCTCTCATCACCGAGCTTTGGAACGAAATCAAAACCAACAACAAATAAACGAGGAAAAAAATGAAATATACCGGACTAAACGAACTCAGAGAAAAATATCTTTCCTTTTTTGAATCCAAAGGTCATTTGCGCCTCCCCTCTTTTTCTCTGGTTCCCCAAGGCGATAAATCCCTGCTTTTGATCAATAGTGGAATGGCTCCGATGAAGAAATTCTTCACGGGCGAAGAAATTCCTCCCAGAAACAGAGTGTGCACCTGCCAAAAATGTATCCGCACCCCCGATTTGGAGCGCGTGGGCAAAACCGCCCGCCACGGCACCTATTTTGAAATGCTGGGCAATTTCTCCTTCGGCGATTATTTCAAAGAAGAAGCCATTTTATTCGCTTGGGAATTTTTAACCAAAACCCTTGAAATCCCCGCAGAGCTTCTTTGGCCTTCCATCTATGAAAAAGACGAGGAAGCAAAGCGTATTTGGAAAGAGATCATCGGAGTTCCCGAAGAACGCATTGTGCCCCTCGGCAAAGCCGATAACTTCTGGGAACACGGCTCCGCCCCCTGCGGCCCTTGCTCCGAAATCTATTTCGACCGCGGCGAAAAATACGGTTGCGGTTCCCCCGATTGCAAACCCGGTTGCGAATGCGATCGCTATATGGAAATTTGGAACAATGTGTTTAGCCAGTTCTCCAACGACGGAGCCGGCAACTATACTGAGCTTACTCAAAAGAATATCGATACCGGTATGGGCCTCGAGCGCCTCGCCTGCATTATGCAAGGGGTGGATAATATGTTTGAGGTGGATACCGTTCGCAAAATCCTCGATGCCGTTTGCTCCATTGCAGGCAAACAATACGGCGTGGAGGAAAACACCGATGTTTCCATCCGTATCATCACCGATCATATCCGCTCTTCTACCTTTATGATCTCCGATGGGGTGATCCCCTCGAATGAAGGCAGGGGCTATGTGCTTCGCCGCATTTTAAGAAGAGCTGCCCGCCATGGAAAACTTCTTGGCATTCAGGGCACCTTCCTTGCCGATCTTTTGAGCGTGGTGATCACCGAAAACGAAGCGGGCTATCCCGAACTTCGCGAAAAAGAAGAATACATCAAGAAAATCATTGCCATTGAAGAAGATAAATTCAATGCCACCATTGATTCCGGTCTTGCCATTTTAACCGATCTTTGCAAAACCGCAAAAGAAGAAAAGAAAACCTCCCTTGCGGGTGAAGATGTGTTTAAGCTCTATGATACCTTCGGCTTCCCGATCGATCTGACCCGTGAAATCGCCGAAGAAGCAGGGCTTTTGATCGATGAAGAAAAATTCGCCCTTTTGATGAAAGAGCAAAAAGAGCGCGCAAGAGGCGCTCGCGCCAATATTTCCGGCTGGTCGGATTCGGCAAAAAATCTTCTTTCCGCTCTTCCCCAAACCGAATTCTGCGGTTATGAAAAATTAACTTCAAATTCCAAAATCCTTGCCATTTTCGTGGAGGAAGAAGAAGTTTCTTCCCTTTCCGAGGGCGAAGGCACCGTGATCCTCGATACCACTCCCTTCTATGGCGAAGGCGGCGGTCAGGTTGGCGATAGCGGTATTTTATCTGCCGAAAACGGCGGCGCCGCAGTGATCGATACCAAAAAGAGCGAAGGCGTGTTTATGCACTCTGTTCGAATGGAGCACGGCACCCTGAACGTGGGCGACACGGTATTCTGCGTGGTGGATTCGGAAAAAAGATATGCCATTGCCAGAAACCACTCCTCGGTTCACCTTCTGCAGGCGGCCTTGAAAAAGGTTTTGGGAAATCACGTGGAGCAGGCAGGCAGCTTTGTGGATCCCGAACGCTTGCGCTTCGATTTCAAGCACTTTGAAGCGATGACCAAAGAAGAAATCGCAAAGGCGGAAGCCCTTGTGAATGAAATGATCCTTCGCGCACTCCCTGTGGAAACCGTGGTAACCAGTGCCGAAGAAGCCAAAAAAGCAGGTGCAACCGCACTCTTCGGTGAAAAATACGGAAGCGAAGTGCGCATGGTTTCGATGGGCGATTTCTCGTGCGAGCTTTGCGGCGGCACCCATCTTGAAAACACCGCAAAAGCAGGTCTTTTCCGCATCCTTTCCGAGCAAGGCGTTGCCGCAGGCATCCGCCGTATTGAAGGCGTTACGGGAAAGAATGTGTTAAAGCTTCTCTATGAAAAAGAAGCGCTTCTTGCCGATGCCGCAGAAGTATTCAAAACCACCTCGAATCTTGTGCCCGAAAAGGCAAAAGCAATGAAAGCGGAGCTCAAGGAAGCCAAAGATAAAATTGATTCCCTTTCTTCCAAGCTTTCCGCCGCTTCCCTTTCCTCTCTCTTCGACGGAGCAGTGGAAAAGAATGGGCTCAAGCTTGTGTTTACCCAAATCGCCGAAGATGCCGATGGCAGAAAAACCGGCGATATGATCCGCGAAAAGAACGACGATGCCGTTGCCGTGTTGGCTCAGATCCGCGGCGGCAAGATTCTTTTCAATGCCGTTTGCGGCAAAGGCGCGGTGGCAAAGGGTGCCCATGCGGGCAATATCCTCAAAGCCATTTCTCCCATTGTGGGCGGTGGCGGCGGCGGCAGACCCGATTCCGCGCAATCGGGCGGCAAAAACCCCGAAAAATTGGAAGAAGCCAAAAAGGCATTTTTCGAACTTTTTTAATCAGGAGTAAAATATGGACTGCTTATTTTGTTCCATCATCGAAGGCGAAATCCCTTCCACCAAAGTATACGAAGATGAATTCGTGTTTGCCTTCCGCGATATCAATCCGCAGGCGCCCACCCATGTTTTGGTGGTGCCCAAAAAGCATATTCCGTCTGCTAATAATTGCATCACGGAAGAAAACAGCGCTTTCGTATCCAAAATTTTCGAAGTGATTCCGAAAATCGCAAAAGAAGAAGGCCTTGAAAACGGGTATCGCGTGATCACCAACATTGGCGAGCACGGCTGTCAATCCGTGAAGCACCTTCATTTTCATATCCTCGGCGGCAAACAGCTGACCGAAAAAATGGACTAATGGCTTTCAAAAACACATTCGGAATCTCAGTTTCTCAGCTCAAAATGCGCCTGCGGGAAAATCCCATAGGCGCTTTCGCCTTTTACGGCCAAGAGGAATTGCTCAAATCCTTCTATCTGCAAAAATTTATTTCGCTCGTGGAAAAAGAGGGGTTTGGAGAATTTAATATCGCAAATCTTGATCTTTCCCGCGATCACACCTTTGCCGATGTGCTCGGCGAAGCGGAAATTATGCCCTTTTGCGGGGAAAAACGCCTTGTGATCTGCCGCGGGCTTTCTCCCGCAAAGCTGAGCGCCGCGGAAGCAAAGGATCTTTTGGCGCTCCTTGAAAACTTTCCTCCCTATCTGATTCTCATTTTCTATACCACTTGGGAAGAATTTGGGGAAGAAAAAAAGGATTTGGCAAAAGAGAGCATCAAAACCTTGGCGCAAAAAATGGAATTTGTTTTGTTTCCCTTGCAAGATGAAAGAACCCTTCTTGCTTGGAGCAGAAAAATCCTTGCCGCCGATTCGCTCACTGCTTCCGATCGCGCACTGCGCACCCTGTTTCGCCTTTCCGGCACAAAAATGAATCTGATTCGCGCAGAACTGGAAAAACTTTCCGCTTATTTGATTGCGAAAAAAAGAACAGAGCTTTCTGAGGAAGATGTGCTTCTTTTTGCCACCGATACCACCGAACTTTCTGTTTTTAATCTCTGCGATGCGGTGTTGCAAGGGGCGGTAAAATCGGTGGAAAACATTTATTCCAATTTAAAAAAGCAGGATATTCATCCGCTTTTGATTTTATCCGTGCTTTCTAAAACCCTCACCGGTGCCATTTTGGTTGCCGAAGGCGCCTCTGCCGCCGATTGCAAAAAAGCGGCAAAAGTTTCGCCTTGGCAGTATGAAAAATATCGCGAAATGACCTATGGCAAGAAAAAAGAAGATTTGGAAGAAGCCCTCTTTTTATGCTTGCAGCTCGATCAGAAACTGAAAAGTTATCATAGCGATCCCATTTTGGTTACCGAAGTTGCCCTAATCGAAATCACGCGGCTTCTCGGCGGTGTCAAATGAAGCCCGTTTGCAAGAAAGTGATTGTGGTGGAAGGCAAATACGATAAAATCCGCATTGAATCCCTTCTTTCTGCCACCGTGATCACCACCGACGGCTTCGGCATCTTCCGAAGCCCGGAAAAGCGAAATCTTCTGCGCCGCCTCGCCAAAACGCGCGGCATCGTGATTCTTTCCGATCCCGACGGCGCAGGCAAAGTGATCCGTGGGCATCTGCATACTGTTTGCGGCAAAGAAGGCATCACCGATCTTTATGTGCCCGCGCTTTTCGGAAAAGAAAAAAGAAAATCCGCCTCTTCCAAGGAAGGTCTTTTGGGAGTGGAAGGAATCAGCAACAGCACCCTCCTTTCCCTCTTCCGGCGAAGCGGGCTTCTTGAGGAAACGGAATCCTCCCTCCCCGCTTATAGCAAAACCGATCTGTATCGCCTCGGATATTGCGGAAAATCCGATTCCAAGCAAATGAGAGAAAAAGTTTTGGCGGAAAACAATCTCCCCAAAAATCTTTCTTCCAATGCCTTTTTGGATGTGATCAATCTTTTGGAGATCAAACTGTGAAAAATTATCTTTGCCACCCCGAAAAAAATCATCAAAAAACAAAAATCCTCTGCATCGCCCTTGTGATTTTGGGCGTTTTGTGCTTTTATTTTGCAGGGCAAGCCGCTCAAATCCCATTTGCCAGAATGATTGGGCAATTTCTTGCCTTCGCTTTTTTGCTTGGCTTTATTTTCATCACCTCAAAATTCCTTCTCACCGAATATTCCTATGCCCTCGAGGATGGCACCCTTTCCTTTTCCTCTGTTACAGGCAAGAAAATCAAAAATCTTGGCTCTCTTCCTTTGAATGAAAGTGTTCTCTTTTTCAATCAAAAAGAATGGAAGGAAACCGCCAAGCAATACCCATTAAAGCAAACATTATCCTTCTGCCAAAATCTTTCTCCCGAAAATCCTCACTACCTTTTGGCAAAAACCGAGGCAGGCAATATCCTCATCCGATTTGAGCCGGATGAAACCCTAAAGACCCTCATCCGAGAAGCCCTTGCCGCCACGGCCGAAACCAAACTCAAAAAATAACCCCTCCGGCAATCCCGCGCTTTCCTCTTGACAAAAAAGCAAAAAATGATATAATAATGGAGTTCGGTTTAATCGTATTTTATTTCAACGATCCGATTAAACCGCACATCGAGGCGTGGCTCTTTTTGGGGACGTTTGCGAGCGCTGCCGGTGGCAGAACAAGCGAGCAAAAAGGAGTTGCCGCAACACGGCGATTGGCAAGCCAATGGCGATGACAGAGCCGATGTTGCAAAAGGAAGAGCGCTGCGTTCGGGACGGAAGAGGCAAGAAAAAAGCACGGGTGCTTTTTTCGCCGACTCTTTACCGCCGACACCCGATTATGCCAAGCCGAATAGGCGACGGCAGAATCACGGTGTCAAGGAGATAGAGGCCGCAGAAGGCCTCTGCAAACACAAAAAACAAAATTCAATATATAAAATATCGAGGCGTGGCTCTTTTTGGGGACGTTTGCGAGCGCTGCCGGTGGCAGAACAAGCGAGCAAAAAGGAGTTGCCGCAACACGGCGATTGGCAAGCCAATGGCGATGACAGAGCCGAT
>JAZOVP010000149.1:0-7711 GCA_045658765.1 Eubacteriales bacterium
GCAAATCCATATTCAAATTCGGAATTTTGGGCAAGCGCGGTGGCGCCCGATAGCCCGATTTCTTCACCAACGGTGAAGGCGAATGTTGCATTTTGAATTTTATCCGAGCGAATCAGATCGCAAAGAAGTACGCATCCGAGCCGATCGTCAAATGCTTTTCCGCAGAAAGCATTATGTTTTGTTTTCAGGCGCTTTGTTTCGGTGTAAAAAACAGCGCAATCGCCGATTTCAATAAGCTTTTTTGCCTCGTCGGCGGTTGTGGCTCCAATATCGATATAAAGATCGCGGTAGGTGATTTTATCGGAATCTTTTTTCTTTAAATGAATCGGCTTCGAACCGATCACACCCAAAATTCCATTTTGCTCAAAAAAGATCTTCTTTGAAGGAAGATTTTCGGGGTTCATGCCGCCGATGGGGGAGAAAAGAAGCGTTCCATCATCCTGAATGCCTTTAACCATAAAGCCAACTTCATCCATGTGAGCGGATAGAAGAACGTTTCCTCCGTTTCCTTTCACCGCAATCAGATTGCCGATTCGATCCACTTTCAAAGAAACATCAAGTTTTGAGAGTTCCTGCAAAAGAAGATTGCGAATGCCGTCTTCCATTCCGGAAGGACCAAAGGCCTCGGTGATCTTTTTCATAAATTGAAAATCGCTATTTTTCAAGGATTACCTCCTCCGATGGAAAATCGGATTTTTGTGCCAAAAGATAAATCAGTTCCGAAGTTTTTTGAATGTCTGAAATCGAAACAATTTCCGATGGAGAGTGCATGTTTTTTAAGGGAATGGAAATCACCGCGGAAGGAATCCCGCCGTTTTGCACACTGAGCGCAGTGGCGCTTGTTCCGGTGCCGCCTGCTTCAGAAATGTATTGAAGAGGAAAGGCGTGATCTTTAGCAGTTTCCTTTACCCAAAGGGTCATTTTCCTCGAGAGGGTATCAGTAAATGATACCGAGGAGCCTTCTCCCATTATAATGCAATTTGAAGCATCAAGCCCGGGAGTTTGCGCAAAGCCAACATCAAAAACAAGGCAAGCATCTGCCGAAATGCCTTCCGCAAGTGCGCGCACCCCGTTTGAACTTGTTTCTTCGCCAACGGTGAAAGAAAAATAAAGGTTGCAAGGTGGATTTGAATCAAAAAGTTTTTCTGCCGCAAGAATCAGTGCAGCCATGCTGGCGGCATTGTCGAGCCCTGCGCCGCAAATTTGATCTTTTCCGATCAGCATGGGCGCGGTGGCAAAAAGTGCAACATCGCCAATGGAAAGGCAGTTTTCCACCTCTTTTTTTGATTGAAAACCGGCATCCAGATAAAGAACAGTTGAATCGTTTTTTTCGTTTTTATCTTCTTTTTTCGTAAGATGAGGAGGAATGGAGGTTGCGATTGCGGGGATCTTTTCTTTGCCGAAAACCGTAAATTCAGTTCCTGCAAGAATTTGCGCGTCGATACCTCCGCAAGCACACACAGAAAGAAAACCCTCTTTTGTGATCTCTTGAACGCAAAGTCCGATCACATCGCGATGCGCTTCTAAAATCAGATTTTTCGCATTTGGATTTCTGCTTTCGATTTTCAGAATAATGTTTCCTGCAGAATCTGTGATTGCTTGTTTAAAAATAGGGGAGATTTCTGCAAAAAATTCATGTGTGATCGCATCTTTTCTTCCACTCACCGAGGGAATCGAGGAAAAATGACGGATGATCTCGAGAATTCGATTCATTTAGAGCTCCATTACCAATTTTTTAAATAACTTTCCGCGTTCATCAAAGTTTTTAAAGAGATCAAAGCTTGCACTGGCAGGGGAAAGGATCACAACATCGCCGCTTTTTGCTTCTTCTTCTGCGAGTTTTGCAAGTTTGTGAAAATCGTGGCATTCAAGGATTTTCGGTTCGTTCTCTTTGAAAAGTTTGGAGTTTAAAACAGCGGTTTTAATTTTCTCGGAAGTTGCGCCGCATAAAATCAAAATTTTTACGTGCTCGCAAATTTCGTTTCCAAGATCAGTGTAGTCGAGTTTTTTATCGTATCCGCCCGCAATCATAATTACCTTTTGAGAAAAAGATCGAAGAGCGGCGGTGGATCTTGCGGGGGAGGAGTCGATCGAACTGTTGTAGAATTTTACACCGTTCTTTTCTCGAATCAATTCAATTCGATGCTCAACTCCGCCAAATGTTTTTGCAACACTTTGGATTGCTTCGATATCAACCAAATCATAAATCGCGCCGATTGCCGCCATATAGTTTTCCACATTGTGCTTGCCCGGAATCACGATGGAATCCGCAGGAAGAACAGGGGTTTCGATTCCGTTTTTGCGAACCCAAATCACGCCTTCTTTATAGAAAACTGCGTTTTGAGAACGGTTTTCCTCTTTTTGAAGTTCCTCGCTAAAATAAGAAAAATATGTTTTGTTTCCAACGGTATCACAGGATCTTGTGTGGTTGTTATCAAAATTCAAAACTGCAAGTGAATTTTGATTTTGATGGCGAAGAATATTCTTTTTCGCATCCAAATATTCGTTCATATCGCGATGCCAATCCAGGTGATTTTCAGAAAGATTGGTGATGATGGAAATATCGGGGCTGAATTTGCAATTCATGAGCTGAAAACTGGAAAGTTCAGAAACACTCACGGAATTTTCAGGATCAATTTTGGCAAGCTGAGGGAGCATCGAGGTGCCGATGTTTCCTCCAAGAAAAACTTTCTTTCCCGAAGCTTCCAAAATTTTTGCCACCAGAGTGGTTGTGGTGGTTTTTCCATCGCTTCCCGTGATTGCAACGCTCGTGCAGGGAACAAACTCTAAAAACAGTTCGGTTTCGCACGTGATTCGCGAGCCGTTCTCTTCGGCTGCAAGAAAAGGTGGAATATCAGGGCGAATACCGGGAGAGCGTATGATTATATCTTCGCTCAGGTTTTCCAAATATTTTTCGCCTAAGTAAACTTCAGCACCGTTTTCCTTAGCGGTGATTACCGAAGGATCGTTTTCGGTTTTCTTCAAATCCCTTACTGAAACTTTCTTTGCACCGCAGGAATACAAAAAAGAAACGAGCGGGAGGTTCGAAACTCCAAGCCCGATCAAAGCCACGGTTTTAGAATTCATCATTTCCAAAAAAGCGGAATACCCTTTGTTTTGCAACATTGTTTTTACCTCTAATGTGATTTATTAATATAACTATTATAGCGAATATAAAAGAATTATTCAATATGTTTGACAAAATAATATTTTTCGGTTATAATAACTTAAGTTTATGACTAGGTGGGGCGATCGCGCTTTGAATTCGAAAGGATCAAAGTGAGGAAAGTCCGGGCTTCGTATGGCAAGGATAACGGATAACGTCCGCCGAAGGCGACTTTAGGGAAAGTGCAACAGAAAGATACCGCCGGGCAACCGGTAAGGGTGAAAAGGCGAGGTAAGAGCTCACCGACTTTTATGGTAACATATCAGTCCTGTAAACCCTATCCGAAGCAACACCGCAAAGAAAACAGACCATTCGGTCAATGTCGGCCAGGCAGTTTTATAGGTGGCTTGAGGCAGAAAGTAATTTCTGTCCCAGATAGATGATCGCCGATGCTTATGCATCACAGAACCCGGCTTATAAGCCTAGTCATAACCGCAATTTTGCATTGTGAGAAATCAGGAGGTTTCAATGATCGGTTTCGATAAGGAAAAAACCATCACCTACAAAGTAGCTCAAGAAGAGGAAGATTTTGTTCGAGCAACCCTTTCCGCTGTTTATCAGGCGTTGATTGAAAAGGGCTATAATCCTCTGAATCAATTGGTTGGTTATATTTTAACGGAAGATCCCACTTATATCACCAACTATAACAACGCGCGCACTTTGATCGCGAAAATTGAGCGCGATGAGCTTCTGCGCCACCTCCTTAAAAGTTATTTGAATATTTAGAAAGGTTTTGTTTCAATGGCAAAAGAGATTAACGAGTTCGCAACATTTTGCGGAAAACCCCTTGTGAAAAACGGTAGCATTATTTGCTATGGAAATCCCGCACGAAAAGCGGTTTTGGTTTTGTCTGTCCTCACCACCAAAGACTTTCACGGAAAAGAAATTCCCGATATGATCTTCGTTCAGGTTCAAGATACCAAAACCGGAGAAATTCTCAAGCAGTCCGAAAAGTATGGCCTTTATGAAGCGCTTGATTTCGGAAAGGTTTGGTTGGATAAAGAATTGAAAAAATAGTTTGTTTTCGTGCAAATCGGCTCTTTGAGCATATTTGCACGATTCTTTCTTGTGGAGAATTGTGATGCAAAAAACGGTTCGTTCCGGCGATCTGATTGAAATGAAAAAAAGCCATCCTTGCGGCGGAAAAATTTTTCGCGTGCTTTTTGCCGGAAGTGATGTGAAAATTCGTTGCGAGACTTGCGGCCATGAGCTTATTTTGCCTCGCATCAAACTCGAAAAAAGTATTAAAGGTATTGTTTAAAAACAGTTATGATTGATAAGCTTAAAAAAACAGAACAGCGCTTTCTTGAGATTGAATCAATGCTTTCGCTTCCAGAAGTGATCGAAAATCCCGAAAAGTCCAAGGCGCTGATGAAAGATTATAAACTGCTGTCTCCGATTGTGGAAGCATATCGCAATTTATGCAAGGCAAAATCGCAGCAGGAAGAAGCCGAGGAAATCCTTTCCGAAAAGCCGGATCCCGAAATGGCAGAGCTTGCTCTTCTTGAATTGAATGATGCCAAGGAAAAGCAGGAAGCACTTTTGGAAGAAATCAAAATTCTTCTTTTGCCGAAAGATCCAAACGATGATAAAAACGTTATTGTAGAAATTCGAGCAGGCGCGGGCGGCGAGGAAGCGGCGCTTTTCTCTGCTGTGTTATATCGAATGTATTCAATGTATGCGCAAAACTGCGGTTGGCGCGCAGAACTGATTGAATCCAACGAAACCGAGCTCGGCGGCTATAAAGAAATCTCCTTTATGATCGAAGGGGAAGGGGCTTATTCCAAGCTTAAATTTGAAAGCGGAGTTCATCGCGTTCAAAGAGTGCCGGAAACGGAGTCCCAAGGAAGAATTCAAACCTCCACCGTTACGGTAGCGGTTCTTCCCGAAGCCGAGGAAGTGGAAGTTTCCATCAATCCGCAGGATTTGGAAATCGATACCCATAGAGCAAGCGGCGCAGGCGGTCAGCACGTAAATAAAACCGATTCCGCCATTCGTATCCTTCATAAACCCACCGGCATTGTGGTGGAATGTCAGGATGAAAGAAGTCAGCTGAAAAACAGAGAAAAAGCCATGAAGGTTCTTCGCTCGAAAATTCATAAGCTTGAACTCGATAAGCAAAATGCCGAAATTTCCAGTGCAAGAAAAAGTCAGATCGGTTCGGGCGACCGAAGCGAACGAATTCGCACCTATAACTATCCGCAAGGCAGAGTCAGCGATCATAGAATTGGGCTAACCCTTCATTCCATTGAAGCCATTTTGAATGGTAAACTCGATGAACTTGTGGAAGCGCTCACCACTGCCGATCGTATGAAACAGCTTGAAAGCGGTGATTTTTCATGAAAACCGAAGTTTTATCTCTTGATCCTAATTCGTTTTCTGATGAATCCCTTGAAAAAGCAGGGCAAATCATAAGAGATGGGGGACTCGTTGCCTTCCCAACCGAAACCGTCTATGGACTCGGTGCAAATGCACTCGATCCCGCGGCTTGCGATGCAGTTTTTGAAGCAAAGATGCGCCCGCATGATAATCCTTTAATTGTGCATGTGCTTTCTCCTTCGGATTTTTCTCTTTATGCCCACACGGAAAATCAGCCCCTTTTAAAGGAATTGATTCGCCGCTTTATTCCGGGACCGCTCACTTTGATTCTTCCCAAAAAAGAAATCATTCCCGATTCGGTTACCGTTGGCCTTTCAACCGTGGCACTGCGTTGCCCATCTCATCCGGTTGCAAGAGCCCTCATCCGTGCTTCGGGGTGCCCGATTGCGGCACCTTCTGCCAATTTATCAGGCAGACCAAGCCCCACCAATGCAAACCATGTAATCGAGGATATGTTTGGAAGAATCCCCATGATTCTCGATTCCGGCTCGTGCGATGTTGGTCTTGAATCCACGGTTATCGCTCTCAAAAATGATACCATTCATCTCCTTCGCCCCGGATTTATCACCTTGGAAGATCTTTTGGAAGTAACCGATCAGGTTCAGGTTTCCTCTGCGGTTCTTTCTTCTTTGAAAGCAGGGGAGAAGGCGGAATCTCCCGGTATGAAATATCGTCATTATGCCCCCAAAGCCCCTGTAACAATGGTTGCCGGCAAAGAGGAAGATGTCCTTTCCTTTTTCAAAAGCAAATTAGCAGAGGGATGCGGTGTTCTTTGCTTTGATGAAGATTTTGAACTGCTCAAAACTGAAGAAAACAAAGATCGTTTGATTTCTTTTGGATCGAAGAATGATCTTTTATCTCAAGCGTGCGCGCTTTTTGATTCTCTTCGCAGTTTTGATTCTTTGAGTGTTTCTCATATTTATGCAAGAACCACTTCTCAGGATCAAATTGGACTTGCAATTTCGAATCGCCTGCTTCGCGCATGCGCATTTAATCGAATTGAAATTTGAGGTAATTATGAAAATTATCGGAATTTGCGGCTCAAGCGGTTCTGGGAAAAGCACCGTTTGCAAAATTTTATCCTCGTTTGGCGCCGCAGTTTTGGATTGCGATGAGATTTATCATCAATTGGTCTCCCATAGAACTCCTTGTCTTGAAGAAATTGCATCGGAGTTTGGAGCAGATCTTATCGAAAATGAAAAATTGAATCGAACGAAATTATCAGAGATTGTATATTCCGATTCCAAAAAGCTTGAGCGTTTGAATGAAATTTCTCATCGCCATATTTTATTGGAGCTCAAAAACCGATTGGAAAAACTGCAGAATGCTTCTCAAAAAATTGCAGTGATTGATGCTCCGCTGCTTTATGAAGCGGGTCTTGATAAATGGTGTGATTTGGTATGCGCTGTGCTATCTGATCCAAACGAGCAGGTATTAAGACTCTGCATGCGTGATAAAATATCCAAGAAAGATGCCCAAAAGCGGCTTCAAAATCAGTTGCCGCAGGAGGAGCTTCGCAGAAAAGCTAATTTTGTTATTGAAAATAGCGCAAATTTTGATTCGTTAACCGATCAGTGTAAAAAGCTGTTTGATCTTGTTTTATGATAGAAAGGATACTGCTATGAACAAACAAAGCGAACTTAAGAATAAACTTTGCTATCAGCCCAAAGATGCTTCTCGCGAATTTTCTGAAGAAAAGAGGGAAAAAGCGTTTTTGTTTGCTGAAGGATATAAGGCATATTTGAATGCGGCAAAAACCGAGCGTGAAGCGGTAAAATTTGGAGTTGAGCTTGCCAAAGCTCGCGGTTTTGTGCCGTTTCAATACGGTGCAAAATATTCTGCAGGCGATCGCGTGTATTTTATCAATCGCGATAAAGCTCTCATTCTTGCCGTAATTGGTAAAAAGAGTATCGAAGAAGGTTTTGGCATCGTTGCTTCCCATATCGATGCACCTCGCATTGATTTAAAACCCAATCCGCTTTGCGAAAGGGAATCGATTGCTTATTTGAAAACCCATTATTATGGCGGTATCAAGAAATACCAGTGGGTTGCCATTCCTCTTGAACTTCACGGTGTTGTTTCTTTGAAGAGCGGAGAGCTTGTTGACATCGTTATTGGCCGTGACCCTGAGGACCCCCGTTTTGTAATTACTGATCTTCTGCCTCA
>JAZOVP010000150.1:0-1010 GCA_045658765.1 Eubacteriales bacterium
GAAATCCGAGCAAGCTCGGATGAAATCTTCAGCCTTCGGCTTCAGATGAAATTAAATCCGCCTCCATCTCCTGCCGCAAGGCAGATTTCATCGCGAAGCGATTTCATCCACCAAAGGTGGATTTCTTCCGCCAACGGCGGATTTAACTGAAAAAAGACGATTGCTTTCGCAATCGTCTTTTTTCAGTTAAATCCGCCGTTGGGGGAAGAAATCCACCTTTGGTGGATGAAATCGCTTTGCGATGAAATCCGACTTCGTCGGGATGGGGGAGGCGGATTTAATTTCATCTGAAGCCGAAGGCTGAAGATTTCATCCGAGCTTGCTCGGATTTCATCGTGCAATGCACGATTTCATTGACTAAATTGAGATTTTGTGATATAATAAGCGAAAGAGGTGATAACTATGGCAGAAAACAAGCTTGCAGATATGTCAACCGAATTTGCCGTCAAAATTTTGAATTTGACCGATGGCATCAAAGGACACTACTCTTTGGCTAACCAGCTTGAACGAAGCGGTACAAGTATCGGCGCAAATATCAGAGAGGCAAAGTATGCCCACAGCAAAGCGGATTTCGTTGCTAAGTTGCAAATTTCCCTCAAAGAGTGTTACGAAACAGAATATTGGATAGAAATTGCACAAAAAGCAAAAATCATCTCGGAAGAGATTGCGAAAAATGTTCTGCACGATTGCGGTTCTATCCGCAGAATGTTGATTGCTTCGATCAACACCGTCAAGGAGAATGAAAAATGAGCATTGAACAAAAATTGAGTCACAACTGGTTCATTCACGCAGATGATAAGAATAAGCGCTTGTTTGTTTCAAGAGAAAAACCAAATCCGAGCGGCGCTTTTTCTCCCTGCAATATGTCTCCCGATGATGTTGATTACGAAATGAGCAAGGGCAAAAACAAAAAAGTCCTTGAAATTTGCGGAATGGAGCAAAAAAGCTTTGAATATTTTGTTGAAAAATACGGGCAGACATACGAATATTTAAGTTTTTTTAAATGCCAG
>JAZOVP010000151.1:0-1427 GCA_045658765.1 Eubacteriales bacterium
GAATCCATTCCGAAAACGCGATCAAACCAATGCAAATCCTCGGAAAAGATCGCGGCAAGCTTCTTTTTCACCGATCTTTTTTTGATCCAATAATCATCTGCCGCTGTGCCGTTTCCGCGCACCAAAAAATCGATCATATTGAGAAGTTTGGTGAAAAGTCGCGCTTTTTGCCCCGGTGCGGGCTCGAACCGTTCACAGCGAATATTTTTCACTTCGGGGATCTTTTTCACAATCAGCGCATTCAAAACTTTTCGGTCGAATAAAAGATCGGGATCCCATCTGAGGATTTCTTTGAGCAGGAAAGGAATATAAATGGAAAAGCTCCTTTTCTCGCCAAAAATGGATTCATAAGCGCCAAAGCGATTGCGAAAGCCCATCACATTGGTTAAGAAATCTTCATAAACTTCAAGATTGGTTTGCCCGCGGGATAATCCGCGATCGATAAAATCGATCATCTCTTCCTGCGCTTTGCGGCGATCCTCGGAAGGCACCAGATCGCAAATCAAGGATTTGGCTCGATGCGAGATTTTAATTCCGAAAATATAATTCAGCCCTCTTGCCGCGCGGGAAAGAAAGGTGCGGTGATTTTCTTCTTTATTGAAAATCGAAAGCATTTCGGCAATCAGTTCTTCGCGCGAGAAACTTTGAATGTTTTTCGGGAGCATACTCCCCACCACAAGGCCGGAAGCTCCGGTGAGCAAAACATCAAAATGGGGCATCTTTTTTTCGTATTTAAACGAATTTCTTCCGATGCCGAGCGGAAAACCAAAAACTTTGGATTGGATCTTCTCTTCCACTGTTTTGGGATTCCAAGCGGTGTTTTCATAAGGAATTTCAAATGCCGAGGCAATTTGCGATGCCATTTTGCAGCTGCGTGCAAGGAAGATTCCATGCGGCTTTGGCACGCAAATATTAAAGCCCGCAAGCTTCATTCCGTTTTTCTTTGCATAATGCGGGATCACGCGGGAATCCAAGCCACCCGATACTCCGATGCCATAGGTAACATCGCCGCATTTTTCTTTGATTTTTCCAAGGGCACCATCCAAAATGGCATCCATTCTTTCCACTGCCACCTCGGGATCGGAGATTTCATTGGAATAGCGAAAATCCCAATATTTCTTTTCTTCCAAAACACCCGTTTTGGCATGGAACGATCCGATTGTGAAAGGAAACACAGTATTCAAATTCCGCACGAGAGTTTTTCCCGATGCCGAAAGCGCCATCAAAGAAATGCGCGCCTCCTGCGGATCCAAATCTTCAAAATTCGGCTTGATCACTTCCACAAGATCCCAGAAATTATCAGAAAGAAGAAAGGTATCGCCTTTATGATAGGTATACCACGCTTCGATTCCGTTTAGATCCGTGGCATAAAAGCATGCCTCTTCCGAAGCATAGGCAATCGAAAAAGCGCCTTCGAAATCATTGAG
>JAZOVP010000152.1:0-1088 GCA_045658765.1 Eubacteriales bacterium
CCTCGAAAATACCGAGGATCCCTTGTTTGGCAGGAATCCTCGTATCCGCGCTTGCGTGTGCCAATGCACCCGTACCGCATCCCGCCTCATGCGAAAAAGAGCCTTTGGCAACCCCATGCCGAAGCGCATCGGAAAAAATAAAACCCAAAATACCGCCCGATGCTGCAGAAAAGGAAAACGCTTCTTTTACGATCTCTCGCACGAGCATCGGGATATTTTCCCATTCGAGAAAAACGACACGCGCCGACATAAAAAGATAGACACCGCTCAAAAGCGGGATGACCACAGCCGTCACGCGCGAGATCTTGCCATACCCTCCGAGCAAAAGAAAAAGACATAAGCCTGCGCATAAAAGACCAACGAAGAGCGGCGGAACGGAAAAAACCTCATACATCGCATCCGATGCCGCCTTCATCTGCACAAGACTTCCCATCGAAAAGGCGGAGATCACACCGAGCAGCGCAAACAAAACCGCCATCAGCCGTCCGGGAAAACCGCCGATGCCTTTTTTCATATAATACATCGGTCCACCGAAATTTCTCCCGTTTCGATACACTTTATAGCGCAAAGCCAGCACAATTTCCGCGTATTTGAGTATCATAGAAAAGAAAGCAGAGATCCACATCCAAAAAAGCGCGCCCTTTCCTCCCATCAAAAGCGCAACGGCAACACCGACGATATTACCGACACCAAGCGTTCCCGCCAAGGAAACGGAGAGCGCACGAAACGGCGAAACACCGCCGCCTTGCTCCTTGGAAAACAAGAGTCTTACCGTCCTTGCGGGACGAATGAGGTAAAAGAAGTCCAATTATTTCGTAAAATAGATCTCCGCGCCCACGAACACCAAAGGCAACAGGATGCCAACACCGATATCAGCAACAACATTGAGGTGGTTCATAGAAAATCCTTTCGGAAAAACGATTGATAAAAGCATACATTTCTTTCAAATTCCACTTCATATATATGCCTCTCGGCCCAAAATTTGCCCTTTTCGCGAAAAAAGCTGAAAAGTTTAGCACTCTCTTGCACGGAATTTATGAATTTAGTGTTAAAATTGAAATTTTTTTTAAAAAAGACTTGATTTTTTA
>JAZOVP010000153.1:0-1517 GCA_045658765.1 Eubacteriales bacterium
AAGCAAAGCCTGCGGGGCGATTTTCTTTTCTTATTTTTCTTTTTTATCCCTCAAAACAAACAGTTCCAATGCGATTAAGATCAGCAAAATGGCATCGACAACATATTCAATCACGCGAACCACCTGATTGGTAACAAAAAATTCGGAAACAAATAATCCGATAAAAATCGGCAAAAAGATCGCAATTAAAATCCGAACAATCCTTCTCATCCTGCCGCCCCCTTCTTCAAACTATTGCCATTATACCCCACCGCCGAAAAAATGTCAATCGCCGCCCGCGAACCCGTTCTCTCCCTCCGTCAAAAATCAAAGATTTTTGCCACCTCCCTCGTCAGAGGGAGGCGAAGTAACAAAAGTATTCGTGCAGAAGCCTTTTTCTCGGCGGCGTCGGCGCGGCAGAAGCCGGAAAAGGGTTCAAATCAGATGCAGAAGTGATTTTATTTTGCCCTCAAGGCGTACATCGGTACGTCGAGGGCGAAAAAAATCGCTAGCAAAATGCGAAAAATTAAAATGAAAGTGGCTCCAATTTGGAGCCACTTTCTTCCTTTTTTTGTCTATTCCACGCAGAAACAAAAGGATATTTTTCTATTTTCCTTTTTTCGCATTTTCCGTTCTGCGCTGATATACGCACTTTTTAAAAAAGGAAAGGATTAGATGCAGAAGCGCGTTTCTCGGTGGCGTCCGAGTACGTTTGTACGGTAGGCGCCGAGGAAAGCGCTAACAAAAAGCGAAAAAATTAAAATGAAAGCGACCCAAATGATTTGGGTCGCTTTCTTCCTTTTTTTCTTATTTCACGCAGAGAAAAATAAATGATTCTTTTTATTTTCCGTTTTTTCGCTTTTTGTGTTCTGCGCTAATCCCTTCCTTTTTTACAGGGATTGCTCGGCGCGCTCTACCAACTTCTTGGTCATCTGGCCGCCGATATGACCGGCCTGCGCAGAAGTAAGATCGCCATTATAACCCTGTTTCAGATCAACTCCGATTTCGCGGGCAACCTCGAACTTCATCTTATCGAGACCGGCCTTTGCATTGCTCTTAACGTTCTTATCCATTTCATGGCACCTCCTTATTAGAGTTAAGGCAAGAATTTTGCCTTACGCTACTTATTTTGGTCGAAATGGAAAGAAAAATTCAAGCAAATTTTGTTAATTAAAAATGATGTTTTGATCATCGAAAAGCGCCAAGACCTTGGCGCGGATGGCGCGATTATAATCCGCCTCCAACCGGGGATCGAATTGGAGCATCCGCTGCGCGCAACGATTGGATAAGGTCAGCAGCTCCATATCGGAGGAAAGACCTGCGATCTGCATTTTGGGCATTCCATGCTGCATATCGCCCAAAAAGTCGCCGGGGCCGCGGAGTTGCAGATCCTTTTCGGAGATGGCAAATCCATCGTTGGTCGAGGCGAAAAATTCCATACGCTCGCGGGTTTTTGGATTTTTATGATCGGAGACGAGGATGCAATAGGCCTGCTTCTCCCCGCGACCGACCCGCCCGCGGAGCTGATGAAGCTGGGA
>JAZOVP010000154.1:0-11966 GCA_045658765.1 Eubacteriales bacterium
CTACCGTGGAGAGGCAGTTCAGGTTTTCTTTGAATAATCTTGAAAAAAAGAAAAAAACACCCGAAATCAATTCGGGTGTTTTTCTTTTATTTCCCATTATTTCCAGCCAAGTTCTTTTGCTTTTTGGTTGATTACAGGCCAAACAATATCCTTGCACCACCAATGCCCTTTTGGGGTTTCGATCAGGCGGCAGGAATCGGGTGCACCTGCGGCACGATAAATTTCTTTCACCGTTTCGAAAGCGCTTCTCACCCCATGCAATGGGAAGGTGGTATCTTCCGAGCCGGTGATTACAATCAGATCCCTGGGCGCGATCAGGCACGAAAGATCCTGCATTTCAAACCAATTCATCACGCCGGGAATATAATTGCACTCGCAGTGATGCACGGCAAGAATCGAGGTTTCATACGAGCAGAAAGAGCAAGACGGCGCGGAAAAACCGATTCTCTCGTCAAGGCACGCAGCGTAAAACGAAGTGGTGCCGCCGCCGGAATTTCCCGTGATGAAAATATGCTCCAAATCAAGCCCGAGCTTTTCAAAATGAGCCAGCGCATCAATCGCGCGGGAAACATCCCATGCGCGCTCGCCGATCACGGTTCTGCCGAGCTGAATCGCGGTCATCGCAGTATGCACACAAATATGCGCTCCGCAAGGGCGGAAATTCGATCTGCTCTCGCCCATTCCTCTTTGCTCAAGGCAAAGGCAGGCATAGCCGTTTTCTATCGCTTGCACACCAAACATTCCGCGATCTTCTTGATATTCGCGCTCTTTTTCGGCTTTTAAAATTCCCACGGAATTATGGAATCCGCTGGAATGACCTTGCAAAGTGATGGCAACGGGATATGCTTTTTCGCCCGCATCATCGGGAATCAGAAGATAGCAAGGCACAATCGCGCCCTTTTCGCTTTCGAAGGTGAAACGGATGCGGCGATAGCCCTCCATTTGCACTTCTTCTTCCACTTCCACACAAAGTTCACACGCATTTTTGCGAATGCGATCAATTCCGAGAAGTTCTTCAAATTTTTCGCGAACCTGCCCCTTCCAAGCGGCAAAATCTGCATCGGAACGGAAGGCAAGCTTTCTTTCCGCCTGCGGGATCACACCGAGATGGCAAAGATCGCTGTTGATTTCTTTCACCTTTTCAAAAAATCCTTTCACGTTTTTTTCGATTGTAACACACGAATTTTTCTTTTTCAATGCAAATTCAAAACTTTTTAAATTTTATTTGCCGCGCGGTATTCTTTAGGGGAAAGCGCTTTGTATTTGCGAAACACTTTGGTAAAATAACTGGTTTCCGCAAAGCCGCATTCCAGCCCCACTTCCGTTATGGAAAGAGAAGAACTGATCAGAAGATACGCCGCTCTTTCAATGCGATAAAAATTCACATAATCCATCGGGGAATGATTGGTAACAAGGCGAAATACGCGGCAAAAATATTTCGGATTCATTCCCGCCACCTGCGCCAAGGTTTCAAGGCAAATCGGATCGCTGTAATGCACCTCAATATGGTTTAAAACCGATTTGATCTGATCGATTCGATCGGTTTGACCCGAATGCTCGGAAGCGGCTTCCACAAAAAAGCCCTCTTTGCAGATTTTCGCAAAGAATCGACACAAAAATGCAATGGTTTCCAGCTCCTTGCATTCTCCTTTGCAAAAAGAGGCCATTCCATCGCTCACAATTTGGCAAATTTCGGGCCGCACGGTGCTGGGGAAAAAGCGATACGGAATCAGAGTTTGCCGATAAAACGGGCGCAAATCCTTTTTGGCGGGCTCCATTCCGCGAAAAAGGCCGTGCAGATCAAACGTTAAGCATTCATAAGTGCAATCGGTGGGGGTGCCGCCGTGCAAAACACCGTCGCTCACCAGCAAAACATCGCCCTCTTTGGCAAGATACTCATCATCGTCGATGCGGAAATAAAAAGTTCCGCTCAAAATGTGAAGCATTTCCCATTCCGTGTGCCAGTGAAAGGGCATCTGATAGCGCGGATGATGATCGTCCACATAATAATACTCCACGGGGAATTCCGCGGTGCCGTGCTGCTTTTGTTCGTGCAAAGCCAAAGAATGCATACATTTCTCCTCAAAAAGTAACGATTTTACCATTTTAGGTGATTATATCACAAGAAATCTTGCTCCGTCAATGATAAAATTAGAATAGATATTAAATAGAGAACCCTCATCGATTTTTCAAAAACCGATCTCGGTTACAAAAATATCAGAAAAGGAGAATCGTTATGGATCTTGCACAAGCAAAAGAATATGCAAAGAAAAACATTCACAACCGTCCGAATACCTCCGGCCGTTTGGGTGGCAAAATTGCCATCGTTACCGGCGGTGCTCAGGGCTTCGGTCTCGGCATTGCCAAGGCCATCTATCGCGAAGGTGCCACTGTGGTGCTCGCGGATTTAAATGAAGAACTTGCCAAAAAAGCGGCAGAAGAGCTCGGCGAGCGCGCCGCAGGGATCAAGGTGGATGTGAGCAATCCCGAATCTGTGGAGCAGCTCATGATCCAAGCCGTGGAAAAATTCGGCGGCATCGATATTTTCGTTGCCAATGCGGGCGTTTTGAAGGCAGGCAGCTTGGAAGAGCTCACTCCCGCCCAGTTCGAATTTGTTACCAAAGTAAACTATATGGGCTATTTCTACTGCGCCAAATTCGCTTCCGAAATTATGAAAGCACAGTATGAAGCCGATCCCACCAAATGGTTCGATATCATTCAAATCAATTCAAAATCCGGTCTTGTTGGCTCGAAAAATAATTTCGCTTATGCAGGCGGCAAATTCGGCGGCATCGGTCTCACTCAAAGCTTTGCCCTCGAGCTTGTTGGCTGGCAGATCAAAGTGAACGCCATCTGCCCCGGCAACTTCTACGACGGTCCCCTTTGGTCCGATCCCGAAAAAGGACTTTTCGTTCAGTATCTGCAGGCAGGCAAAGTGCCCGGCGCCAAAACCGTGGAAGATGTGAAAGAATTCTATCTTTCCAAATCCCCCATCCGCAGAGGATGCACCCCCGAAGATGTTTCCCTTGCTTTGATGTATTGCGTGGAGCAGTGCTATGAAACCGGTCAGGCCATCCCCGTTACCGGCGGGCAGACCATGCTCAACTAAAATGGAAAAGTTTGTGGAATTTCAAAGGGAGCTTGCGCTTTTAAACGCTCCCGAAAAAGAAGTGCGTTTGCAGAACCTTGCAAAGCTTTTGCAGGAAGAAACCCAAAAGCCGCAAGTGCTTCCCCAATATGCAAACAATCATATTCACTCGTTTTATTCCTTCTCCCCCTATTCCCCCACCGCCGCCGTGTTTATGGCGCGCGCCGAGGGGCTTGAAACCGCCGGTATTATGGATCACGATACCATCGGCGGTGCGGAAGAATTCCGCGAAGCGGGAAAAATTGCCGGCATCGGCACCACCTGCGGAATGGAATGCCGCGTGAATCTCGACGGCACCCGCCTTGCGGGGAGAAAACTCAATAATCCCGATCAGGCAGGCATTGCCTATATGGCGATCCATAGCGTTCCCGCCACGGGATTTGCCCGCTTGCAGGAAATATTCGCTCCGCTTCGTGAAAAGCGCGATCAAAGAAGCCGCGCGATGACCGAGCATTTATCTGAAATGGTTTCCCCTTATGGGATCACCGTGGATTTTGATCGCGATGTGATTCCGCTCTCGAAAAGAGAATGCGGCGGTGCGATCACCGAGCGCCACATTTTATATGCACTCTGCCATAAAATTGCCGAAAAAGCAGAATCCATTCCCGCATTTGTGGAAGAAACCCTCGGAATCCCCTTATCCGAAAAGCAGAAAAATCAGCTTTCGGATTCCGAAAATCCCCATCGTATGTATGATCTTCTTGGCATTTTAAAAGCGCAGTTTATGGGCAAGATTTATCTTCCCGCCACCGAAGAATGCTTGCCGCTTCACGAAGTGGTATCGATTGCCAAGGAAGTGGGCGCCATTTTGTGTTATCCCTATTTGGGCGATGTTACCAATTCCGTAACCGGCGATAAAAAAGCCGCCAAATTTGAAGATGATTTTCTGGAAGAAGTTTTTGAAATGCTCCGCGAAGAAGGCGTGAAGGCCATCACTTATATGCCCGCGCGCAATACCCCCGAGCAAATCAAGCGCCTCCAGAATCTTTGCCATGAATATCAGATGACCGAAATTTCGGGAGAAGATGTAAACAGTTCCCGCCAGAGCATGATCTGTCCCGAACTGGAAAAACCCGAATTTTCCCATTTGGTGAAAATGGCATGGAAGCTTGTTGAACGCGAACAAAAATTTTAATAAAGGAGTACGAATTATGAAAACAAAAGCAGTCCGTATCCACGGAAAAATGGATCTGCGCTTAGACGAGATCGATCTCTCCCCCATCGGCCCCGACGGGGTTCGCGTGAAGGTGATTTCCGATTCCCTTTGCATGAGCACTTATAAAGCCGCAGTGGAAGGCGGCGATCACAAAAGAGTTCCCGACGATGTGGAAAACAATCCCACCATCGTGGGCCACGAATTCTGCGGTCAGATCGTGGAAGTGGGCGAAAACTGGAAAGATAAATTCAAACCCGGCGACGGTTTTGCCATTCAGCCCGCGCATTACTATAAGGGATCGCTCCTCGCGCCCGGCTATTCTTATGCCGAATGCGGCGGCGATAGCCAGTATGCCAACATCCCCACCGAAACCCTTTTGGCAGATTGTCTTTTGAAATACGATTCCGATACTTATTTCTTCGGTTCTCTTGCAGAACCCATGAGCTGTATCATCGGCACCTTCAAAGCAATGTATCACACCAAAGCAGGCAGCTATGTTCATGAAATGGGCATTGTGGAAGGCGGTAAAATGGCGCTTTTGGCTTCGGTTGGTCCGATGGGCCTTGGCGCAATCGATCTTGCCCTGCACGGCGAAAAGAAGCCCTCGCTCCTCGTGGTAACCGATATCAACGAAGAGCGCCTTCAGAGAGCGGCCAGCATTTTCACCGTGGAGCACGCGAAAGAACTCGGCATTGAACTTCACTATGTAAACACCGCCACCGTGGAAGATCCCGTGAAAACCCTTCGCGATCTCACCGGCGGCACCGGCTACAACGATGTGATCTGCTTTGCTCCCGTGAAGGCAGTGGTTGAGCAGGCAGATGCCATCCTCGGCTACGACGGATGCCTCAACTTCTTTGCAGGCCCCACCGATGCCAACTTCAAAGCAGAATTCAATTTCTTCAATGTTCACTACGGCGCTACCCACGTGGTAGGCACCAATGCAGGCAACACCGACGACCTTCGCGAAGCCATTCGCCTGATCAATGCAGGTGTTGTGAACCCCGCTTCCATGGTAACCCATATCGGCGGTTTGGATGCTGTGGTGGAAACCACCCTTAATCTTCCCAAAATCCCCGGCGGCAAGAAACTGATCTACACTCAAATCAGTCTTCCTCTCATCGCTCTTTCCGATTTGGAAGAAAAGGGTAAAACCGATCCTGTTTTGGCTCGTCTTGCCGAAATTGTGAAAGCCAACAACGGTCTTTGGTGCCCCGAAGCAGAAAAATATCTGCTTGCAAACGCCAAACCGATTTAAATAAGGAGGAGAAAAATGAACTACGGAAAGAAAGTATGGATCTTCCCCGATGCGGAACTTCCCCCCAAGGGCGAAAACATCATCCCCGGCCATGAATCGGTGATCATCACCAACGTTACCGATCAAACCGCCGAAGTGAAGATCACTCTCATCTACACCGATCGCGATCCGATCAGCTTTTCTGTGGAAGTGGAAGCAATGCGCGTGCGCTGCCTCCGCACCAACGAAGAAAAAGATTTCGGAGCTCACTGCGCCAATATGGAAGAGCAGTATGCGATCATGCTCGAAAGCAGTGTGCCCGTTGTGGCTCAGTACGGCAGAGCAGAACCCAGAACCGTGGCATTCTATACTACCCCCGGCTATTGCGAATAATTTAAAAAATTAATTTTTTGGAGGATAAAAAAATGAAAAGAGTTTGTATTCCCGATCACGAGTATAAAGAAAGAGTTCAGCGTTGCGCTCAGATTCTTCAGCGCGAAAACCTCGATGTTCTCATCGTAAACGGCAACGAGGCAGACTATGCCAACCCCCGTTACTTCTCCGGCTTCTGGCCGCTGTTTGAGCGCGCAGGCGTTGCCATCTCCGCTCAGGGCGATGCCGCTTTGATGGTAGGTCCCGAATCTTCCATCTTCGGCGCAGACCGCAATAAGCTCGATAAGATCTTCACCCTTCTTGCTTATCGCGAATCCGCAGACCCTGCATATCCCGAAGCAAAACCCGATACCTTCCACGATGTATTCAAAGCAATCGGTGTTACCGGCGAGCACATCCGCATCGGTGTTGCTTCCTATCTCGATACTTCCGTGATCATCTTCAACGCAATCCGCGAAGCTTTCCCCAAAGCTGAAATCGTGGATGCAGGCAAAATCATGGTTGAACTTCGCTCCATCAAGTCTGAAAACGAACTTGCTTGTCTTCGCGAAGGTTACCGCATTGCCAACATCGCTACCCAGGAAGTAATCAAGGCAATCCGTCCCGGTATGACCGAACTTCAGATGGTTGGTGTGGCTCAGAAAGCAGTATATGAGCACGGCGCAGAATACGAAGGACTTCCCATGTATGTGTTCTCCGAAGCTTCCACCCGTCATGCAATCTCCCGTTCTTCTTACCGCGAATTCCAGAAGGGCGACATCGTTCAGCTCAACCTCTCCGCTAAGATCGACGGTTACTCCGCAGCCATCGGTTATCCGATCTGCCTCGGCAAGCTCGAAGGTCAGCGCAGAGACATCGTTCAGTTCTGCCGCGATGCTCACTCCTGGTCTGAAAAGCAGGTGAAAGCAGGCGTTGCCGCTTCCGAAATCGCAAAGGGCTTCTATAAGTACTTTGTTGATAACGGCTACGAAAAGAACTATGTATACGGACCTCTCCACGGCACCGGTATCATTGAAGTGGAAGCTCCCTGGTGCGAAACCAGCTCCACCTATGATCTGAAAGCCAATATGACCTTCCAGGTTGATACCTACATCTCCGCCGATACCTTCGGCACCCGTTGGGAAAAGGGTATCGTGGTAAGAGAAGGCGGCTTCGAGCTCCTCAGCCCCGAAATCCCCGAAATCTGCCCCGAACTCCTGTTCTAATCTCCTCTGAATTGTAAAACATAAGGAGGAAATTCCAATGCAAATGCTTGAAATGTTTTACGACGAAATTCAGGACGCGGTTGATCGCCGCGTCCCCTTCGTCATTCCGATCGGAACTTTGGAATACCACGCTCGCCACGCTTCTTGCGGCACCGATACCTTGGTGGTAACCGGATGCCTGCGCGAACTGGAAAAAGAAAAAGAAATCGTGGTATGCCCCCCGATTTGGTACGGTGTGGCTTCTTATGCCGTTTGCGAACCCAAACCCAGCCATTTCCACGTGGATGAAGATACCTATGCCGATTATCTTTACTGCATTTTAAAATCCATGATCGATGCAGGGCACAAGAATATTTATCTGGTTCCCCATCATCAAACCGAAGGTGCAGGGCTCATGCCCATGACCATCGCTTGCCACAAGGCGGCGAAAAAGGTTACCATGGAATATATGGAGAAAAAATTCGGTGTGGGCTGGTGGGGCAGCGATGACTATGCCACCTACTACGAAGATCTCGGCAGTGGCGATGATCCCTTCTCCTATATCAAAGTTCTCCCGCTGATCGGTGCAGACGCTCAGATCAAGTGCGGCGGCTTTGACCACGCAGGCAAATGGGAAACCTCCCTTCTGATGGGAACCTATCCCGAGCTTGTGGATCTTTCGCGCTGCGAAAGAAATACCGAATGGTTTGCCGAAAGCGCCAAAGAAGCAAGCGAAGAACTTGGCAAACACATGGTAAATTGCACCCTCGAATGGCTCCGCGAAGTGATTCGATGACCGAAGAGGAAAAGTGCGCTGAGGGATTTTTATACAACACCGCCTTCCCCGGCCGCGAAGAAGCACATTTAAAATGCGCCGAGCTTTGCAGGGCATACAACCGCACCCGCCCGAAGAACACCAAAAAAAGAGAAAAGCTTTTGCGGAAAATCTTCGGCAAAGTGGGAAAAAGCCCCTATGTGGAGCCCAATCTTTTTTGCGGTTTCGGAAAAAACATCACCGTGGGCGATTATTTCTTTGCAAACAACAACTCAGTTTTTGTGGATCCCGGCAAAATCTCCTTTGGGGATTATGTGTTTATCGGGCCAAACTGCGGCTTTTACACCGCAGGTCATCCCATCGATCCCAAACTTCGCAATGAGTTTTTGGAATACGCCCTTCCCATCAAAGTGGGAAACAACGTGTGGATCGGCGGCGGATGCCACTTCTGCCCCGGTGTGGAAATTGGCAACAATGTTGTGATCGGCGCGGGCAGCGTGGTAACGCGCAGCATCGCATCCGATTCCGTTGCCTTCGGCAATCCTTGCCGCGTGATCCGTTCCATCACCGAGGAAGACAAAAAATCTCATTTCAAACCTGAATAAGCAAAAAAGAGAGTGCGATGCACTCTCTTTTTTCTTTTCTGTTTTAAATTTTTTTGATGAAGCAGCGACGGCGACGGTGTTGACGCTTGTCAAAATATTTCCACATGCTATGCACGGCACCGTTGGTTTCGAGCATTGGGCCTGTTTCGCAGATCTTCACTTTGTTTTCGCTGATTTTCTTTGTGAGGGTGTTCATCAAGATCGCAGGCACCCCGAGGGATTGATATTCGGGAAGCACCGCCACGAAAAACATTTCCAAAGTATCGTTTTTCCCTTGCAAAGCGCGAAGCATACGGAAAATACCAAAGGGAAAGAGCTTCCCGTTTGATTTTTTGAGCGCCTTTGCAATCGAGGGCACAAGCACCCCAAAGCCAATGATATTTCCTTCTTTATCTTTCACCGAGCAAATATAATCGAGTTTCACCAAAGGAATATAGCCATCCACCGCATTTTTGATCACCTTTTGCGTGAGCGGCACAGTGCCGTAGAGCTTGGAAAAGGCAGTATCGATCACCCCGAATGCCTCGATGGCATCTATCGAAAGCTTTTTGCGGCTTTTATAAGTTACCACCTCATAGCCCCTCTTTTTTATCAAGTGTCCGCTGATTCGCTCAATGTGAGCATCCACCTTTTCAGGCACAAAAATCTGATATTCGATCCAATCAATATCTTTTTCAAGCCCAAGGCGCTCCATGTGCTCCAGATAATAGGGATGATTATAAAAGGTAATGGAAAGATTGAATTCCTCAAAGCCCTCCACGAGCATTCCCTCGTGATCCATATCGGTAAATCCGATCGGGCCCATAATTTCGGTGTATCCCCTCTCTTTGCCCCAGGAAACCACCGCATCAAAAAGCTTCTTCGACACCTCAAAATCATCGATAAAATCAAATCGGGTATAGCGAATGGCATTTCGATCCCATTTTTTGTTATACGCGTGGTTAATCAGCCCCGCAATTCTGCCAACAATCTTGCCTTCTTTTTCGGCAAGGAAAAGGCGGGTTTCGCAAAATTCATAAGCGGGATTTTTTTCGGGCGTGAAGGTTTCAGTTTCGTCGATCGATAAAAATGGAACATAATGAGGATTCCCGCGATAAAGTCGGTTCGGAAACTCCACCCATTTTTTCAGATCTTTTTTGGAAAGAACTTCTTTGATAATAATTCCCATAGCAACTTCCTTTTTATGTATTTGCTGTTTTCTTTTTGAAAAACACGTAAAACACCAAAATCTCCGCCAAAATGCAAACCGGAATCGCGGCAAAAAAGTCGAGCGCGGAGTGCTGCTTGATAAACATAGTGGAAAGGCAAATCAAAATAGCGCTAATCAAAACAAACACCTTCCAAATCGGGGAAACCTTCTTTGCTTTCAGCCAAACCGAGGCAATCCCGATCGAATAGGCGCAGTGAAGCGAAGGGCAAACGCCCGTATTGGTATCCACCCGATAAATGATCCCCAAAAGATCCGTTAAGAAATTATCCCTCGGAAATTCGGTGGGGCGCAAATTCTGGCAATTCGGATACACAATATAAACAATCATCGCCACCGCTTGGGTCATCATAATGAAAACCTGCAATTTCTTGAAGCTATCAATATCATAAAGAGCAAACCAGCCCAAAGAAATCACAATCAAAAGATACCAAAACACATACGGAATCAAAAACCATTCGCAAAACGGGATCATATCATCGATCACAGAATGGATCACATGGCAATTTTCCGCAGGAATCAGATTTTCGGTTAAAAAATACAGTAAAAAGTATACAATCCACCCCGAAAGAAGAACCAAATGAGAAAATTTGGGAGTGAAAAGCTTGGAAAAACGAAATTCTTTATAATCAATCACGGGCTTTCTCACTTTTTCTCCTCCTTTGGAATATTGGTGGAATAAAGGCGCTTTGGAATATTTCGATACGGGATCACGGTATGAAACGGCAAATCTTCAGCAAGGCGAGTGATGCGATTCATCATTTCCCCGCAAATCCTTTTGCGCTCTTCTTCGATCGGCTTTTCGGAAGAAAATCGGATCGGATCTCCCAAAACCGCTTGTTTCAGTTTCGGTGCCATATACATCGGCACAAACAAAAGTTCTTTTCCCGTTCGGCTATGATAAATCTTTGCCAGATCCACAAAGCCCTCTTGAAAATCATATACAATGTGGTTGTTTTTCTTGTCTTGCTCGGGAAAAATCACAAGATTTTTTCCGCTTTGCAATTTCAAAACCGATTCGCGGAAGGTGCTTAAAAGGCGATGATCTTTATGCACCGCTATGGTGCGCGCATTGTTGAAAATCACCACCGAAAGCGGAGCAATCAAAAAAGCTGCAACTTTGAAAAAAGGTCTTTGCCACTTCGGCTTTTGCGACCAAAAATCGTGGTAGGCATAGGAAGGCACCTCGGAAAGTTTCATCATTTCGCCTGCGCACCAAGTAAAAAAAGAATCGGGCAAATATAATTCACAAACGATCGGCCCGTGGAGCTGGGCATGGTTTCCAATGATAACACACGGCTCTTCGGGAATCTTTTCCATTCCCAATATTTTGGTTTTGGGATAGAAAAAGCGAACCGCTTCCCGAATCACCCAAAATAAATGCGTTCCTCTTTTTTTATCGCTCAAACCATCGCTTTCCTTCCTTTTTTCTCTCCAAATTCTAACACAATTCCGCAAAAATTTCAAGGTTTCCGCAAACAAAAAAACACCCTCTCGGGTGTTTTTTTCTTTTCTTATTTATACTCGGAAGGAAGTTTTGCTTTGTATTTGCGCCAAATGCGATAAAAATGGGATTGATCCCGAAAGCCCGCCCTTAAAGCGGCTTCCTCCACGGTAACCTCTCCGGTATATAAAAGCTCCTCCACGCGATCGATTCTGAGCTTGTTGCGGTATTCCACCGGCGAAAGCCCGCCCGTGTATTGCCCGAAAAGCTGGCGAAAGCGCGTTTGGCTTACCCCGCACATTTGCGCAAAAATCGGAATGGGCACGTCCTTTGCGGGATCCGCCTGCATGGCAAATACCGCGGGTAGGATCACACCGTAGGGCAAAAGCTGGGTTTCTTCTGCCGAAAGCTGGCTGATGATTTCGTGCAAAAGGGCATACACGAAGGATTTGAGCAAAAGGGAATTCCCCTGCCCTGCCGCGCCCGCCTGTTCGATCCTGCGAAAAAGCGAAAAGTAGTGATCGAGCTTATCCTTCACCAATACGCGAGGATGCCGCCCGAAATTCACCGTTTCCCCCCGCTTCATCCGCCATACGAAAATGAATGGCGATCATGGAATCAAATTCATCCTCGCCCGTATCCAAAATTTCAAATCGATAGGCCGATTCCTGCGGGATATACAAAATATCGCCCGGAAGCAGATCGAATTTCTTTTTACCGCCCGAATACGAATACCTTCGTTTGCCTCGGGCATAAAAGCAAAGCACGCTCGTTTTGCGCTTGGTAGAAGAAAATATGCCCACTCTGCCCGCAGGCT
>JAZOVP010000155.1:0-26008 GCA_045658765.1 Eubacteriales bacterium
CTTCCTATACCGGCGAAAACGCTTCTGTTCTCACCGATAAAAAGAAGATTGTTGTGCTCGGTGCAGGTCCGATCCGTATCGGTCAGGGTGTTGAATTCGACTATTCCACCGTTCACGCAGTAAGCACCATCAAAAATTGCGGCTTTGAAGCGATTATTATCAATAATAACCCCGAAACCGTTTCCACCGACTATACCACCGCCGATAAGCTCTATTTTGAGCCGCTCACTCCCGAAGATGTGATGAACATCATCGAATTCGAAAAGCCGGAGGGTGTGATTGCCTCTTTGGGTGGCCAAACCGCAATCAACCTTGCAGAGCCCTTGATGCAGCGCGGTGTGAAGATCGTTGGCACGGATTGTGCCGCCATTGAAAAAGCCGAAAACCGTGATAGCTTTGAAAAAGTGCTCAATAGCTTGGGCATCCCTCAGCCCAAAGGCAGAGCCGTTACCAAAATTGAAGATGGTCTTGCCGCCGCAAAAGAGATTGGCTATCCCGTTCTTGTTCGTCCCAGCTTTGTGCTTGGCGGCAGAGCAATGCAGATTGTTGCCAATGAAGATCAGCTTCGCCACTATCTGAAAACCGCAGTGGAAATCGATGAAGATAAGCCCGTGCTCGTGGATAAGTATATTCAGGGCAAGGAAGTGGAAGTGGATGCCATCTGCGATGGCAGAAATGTGTTTGTTCCCGGCGTAATGGAACTCGTGGAACGCACCGGTGTTCACTCGGGCGACTCGATTAGTGTGTATCCCACCTTCAGCATTTCCAATAAGGTTAAAGGCACCATTCTTCAATATGCCAAAAAGCTCGGTCTTGGAATCGGCATTGTTGGCCTTTATAACATTCAGTTCATCGTGGATGAAAAAGAAGATGTGTATGTGATCGAAGTGAACCCGCGTTCCTCCCGTACCGTTCCTTTCCTTTCCAAAGCAACGGGCTTCAGTCTTGCTGATATTGCCACCGAAGCAATTCTTGGCAAGAGCTTGAAAGAGCAGGGAATTTTCGATATCTATCCCGATGAAAAAGAGCGTTGGTATGTTAAAGTTCCCGTGTTCTCCTTCTCGAAGATCCGCGGACTCGATGCTTATCTTTCTCCCGAAATGAAATCCACGGGCGAAGCCATCGGCTACGACGATAAACTCAACCGTGCACTTTATAAAGCACTTCAGGCGGCAGGCACCCGTTTACAGAATTACGGCACCGTGCTTGCAACCATTGCCGATAAAGATAAAGAAGAGGCGCTTCCTTTGATTCGCCGTTTCTATAATCTCGGCTTTAATATCGAAGCCACCAGCGGAACCGCAAAATTCTTAAAAGAAAACGGAATCCGCACCAGAGTGCTCGAAAAGATTACCGACGGCAGCTCCGAAATTCCCGAAGCACTCCGTCAGGGTCATATCGCTTATGTGATCAACACCCGTGATATCGGCGATAGCAATCAGCTCAACGATGGCTATCAGATCCGTGCGTTTGCCACCGAAAACAACGTTACCATCTTCACTGCACTCGATACCGTTAGCGTGCTTCTCGATGTCCTTGAAGAAACCACTCTCACCATTTCCACCATTGATGCATAAGAGGAAACTATGAAACAATCCCTTTTTAATATTGTCGAAAATATCCCGCTCACCGCCTCTGTTTATCGCATGCGCCTTGAAGGGGATGTTTCGGCGATCACTTCTCCCGGTCAGTTTATCAATATCAAAATCGACGGTCTTTTCCTTCGTCGCCCCATTTCGGTTTGCGATGTGGATGAAAAATCGGTTACGATTTTATATAAAGTGGTGGGAGAGGGAACCGAAATCTTGAGCAAAATGCAGTCGGGAGAACTCGATGTACTCACCGGCCTCGGAAACGGATATGATACTTCCGCTTCCGGCGATGCACCTTTGCTTCTTGGTGGAGGTGTTGGGGTTCCTCCTTTGTATCTTCTTGCAAAAAAACTTCTTGCGCAAGGCAAAAAAGTTACTGTGATTCTCGGCTTTAATACCAAAGAAGAAATCTTTTATGAAGATGAGTTCCGCGCACTCGGCGCAGAGGTTTTTGTTACCACTGCCGATGGTAGTTATGGCATCAAGGGCTTTGTTACCGATGCCATGAAAGATTTATCTTATACCCATTTCTATACCTGCGGTCCCGAACCGATGCTCAAAGCCATTTTCAAGGCATCTGCCACTTCCGGTCAGCTCAGCTTTGAAGAAAGAATGGGTTGCGGTTTTGGTGCATGTATGGGATGCTCCTGCAAAACCGTAACGGGCTATAAGCGTATTTGCAAGGAAGGCCCCGTTTTGCGAAAGGAGGAGATCTTATGGGAAAATTAAATGTGAATCTTTGCGGAATCGAACTCGATAACCCTGTGATTCCCGCCAGCGGAACCTTTGGCTTTGGCTATGAATTTGCCGAACTTTACGATATCAACGTTCTTGGCACTTTCTCCTTCAAAGGTACCACCAAAGATCCTCGTTTTGGAAATCCCACTCCCCGTATTGCAGAATGTCCTTCGGGGATGATCAATGCCGTGGGGCTTCAAAATCCCGGTGTGGAGAAGGTTATTTCTGAAGAACTTCCCAAATTAAAACAATGCTTCCATAAAAAAGTAATGGCAAATATCAGCGGCTTTTCCGTGGAAGACTATGTGTATACTTGCCAAAAGCTCGATGCCGAAGAGCAGGTTGGTTGGCTCGAAGTAAATGTGAGCTGTCCTAATGTTCATGGCGGCGGTATGAGCTTCGGCACCAGTCCCGAAGCGGCTGCCGAGGTTACTGCGGCAGTGAAAAAAGCAACCAAAAAGCCCGTGATTATCAAGCTTTCTCCCAATGTTACCGATATTGTTTCCATCGCAAAAGCTTGCGAAGAAGCAGGTGCCGACGGTATTAGCTTGATCAACACGCTCCTTGGAATGCGCATCGATTTAAAAAAGAGAACTCCCGTGATTGCCAATACCATGGGTGGTTTCTCCGGCAGTGCGATTTTTCCTGTTGCCGTTCGTATGGTATATCAAGTAGCAAAGGCGGTGTCGATCCCCGTTGTGGGAATTGGCGGAGTAAGCTCTGCGCGCGATGTGATTGAAATGATGCTCGCGGGAGCTACCGCGGTGCAGATTGGCGCCGCAAACCTTGTGAATCCCTATATTTGCCGCGATATTGTGGCAGATCTTCCAAATGTTATGAATCAGCTTGGAATTGAAACTTTAAGTGAAATTATCGGAGGTGTAAAATAATGGGTAAGGATGTTATTATTGCTTGCGATTTTGCGAGCGCAAAAGAAACATTTGATTTTCTTGATCGCTTCACCGGCAGAAAGCCCTTTGTGAAAATCGGTATGGAGCTTTTCTATGCAGAAGGCCCTTCCATTGTTCGTGAAATTAAAAAGAGAGGTCATAAAATCTTTTTGGATTTGAAATCTCATGATATTCCCAACACCGTGAAAAAATCCATGGCAGTTCTTTCGGGTCTTGATGTGGATCTTTGCAACCTTCACGCTTCCGGCACCATCCGTATGATGGAAGCGGCGATCGAAGGTCTCACCAGAGCAGATGGCACCCGTCCTCTTCTGATCGCGGTAACTCAGCTTACCTCCACCGATCAGGAAAGTATGGAAACCGATCTTCTGATCCGTGAGCCGATCGATCAGGTGGTTCTCCACTATGCCAAAAATGCCAAAAAAGCAGGGCTTGATGGCGTGGTTTGCTCTCCCTTGGAAGCAGGCAAGGTTCACGATGCTTGCGGAAATGATTTTCTCACCGTTACCCCCGGTGTTCGTTTTGCCGATGGTGATATCGGTGATCAAAAGCGCGTGATGACCCCCGCTGAAGCCAAAAAAATCGGCTCGGATTATATTGTGGTTGGTCGTCCCATCACCGCGGCTCCCGATCCTGTTGCCGCATATGAGCGCTGTGTTGCTGAATTTGTTGACTAAGGAGAAAAGAAAATGGAAAAATTGATTGCAAAAGATCTACTCAAAATCAAAGCGGTTTTCTTCCGTCCCGAAGAACCCTTTACTTGGGCAAGCGGAATCAAAAGCCCCGTTTATTGCGATAACCGCCTCACCCTCACCGCACCCGAGGTTCGAAACGATGTGGAAAATGCTCTTGCCGAAACCATTCGCAAGAATTTCCCCGAAGCAGAAGTTTTGATGGGCACTTCCACTGCAGGGATTGCTCATGCAGCAATCGTTGGTCATATTATGCAGCTTCCGATGGGCTATGTTCGTTCGGGCGCAAAAGATCACGGCAGACAAAACCAAATCGAAGGCAAACTCGAAAAAGGCCAGAAGGTGGTTGTGGTGGAAGATCTCATTTCCACCGGCGGAAGCGTGATCGAAGTGGTGAATGTTCTTCGCGAAGTAGGCGCTGAAGTTTTGGGTGTTGTGAGCATCTTTACCTACGGCATGAAAAAAGGCCTTGTTCGTTTGGAAGAAGCAAATGTGAAAAACATTTCTCTCACCAATTTTGATGTGATTGCATCCGTTGCCGCTGAAGAAGGGTATATCAAGCCCGAAGATGTGGCAAAACTGATTGCATTCCGCAATAATCCTTCCGATGAAAGCTGGATCCACGAGGGGAAAAACAAATGAAGCATCTGATCGATATTGTTGATTTTTCCTTAGAGGAAGTATTCGATCTGATTCGAGTGGCTTGCGATATTCATAAGCACCCCGAAATGTATGCCGAATCCTGCAAAGGAAAAAAACTTGCAACCCTTTTCTTCGAGCCCTCCACGAGAACTCGCCTCAGTTTTGAAGCGGCGATGTATGAACTCGGCGGAGAGGTGATCGGCTTTTCCGAAGCGGCTTCCTCTTCGGCATCCAAGGGTGAAAGCATTGCCGATACCGCCAAGGTAATCAGCTGTTATGCCGATATTATTGCGATGCGTCATCCCAAGGAAGGCGCTCCGTTTGTGGCTTCTCGCAATGCAAGCATTCCCGTGATCAATGCGGGCGATGGCGGGCATTGTCATCCCACCCAAACCCTTGCCGATCTTCTCACCATTTATCGCGAAAAAAGTCGTCTTTCCGATTTAACTGTTGGATTTTGCGGAGATTTGAAATACGGCAGAACCGTTCACTCTCTGATTGCCGCTCTTTCCCGCTATGAAAACATCAAAATCGTTCTTATTTCTCCGAATGAACTGAAGATTCCCGATTATGTGAAGCAGGATATTCTCGAGAAAAATAATATGCAGTATATCGAAACCGCTTCCTTGGAAGGCGCGATGAAGGATCTTGATATCCTTTATATGACCCGTGTTCAAAGAGAACGTTTCGATGATCTTGAAACTTACGAAAAATTAAAAGATAGTTATATTCTCACCAAAGAGAAAATGCAAGAAGCGCCCGAGGGAATGTGTGTTCTTCATCCGTTGCCTCGCGTGAATGAAATCAGTGTTGCCATCGATAGCGATCCCAGAGCGTGCTATTTTAAGCAGGTTTTAAATGGAAAACTAATGAGAATGGCGCTGATTTTAAAGCTTTTGAAAGATAAGGATGAAGCAGAAAACAGGGAAGAGGGCTTTGAGCTTCCTTCTCATTCCTGCACCAATCCTAAGTGTATCACCTCTACCGAGCAAGAACTGGAGCATCGCTTCCGCAAGGTAGAAGGCAATGAAAATCTTTACCGTTGTATTTATTGCGAAAAAGACGCTGAATTTAAGGAGGAAAAATAATGGCAATTTTTATCAATGAACCTTCGCATACCTTTAATGAGTATTTGCTGATTCCCGGATATTCTTCCAGTGAATGTGTGCCTGCAAATGTTTCTCTGAAAACCCCGCTTGTGAAATTCAAAAAAGGGGAAGAATCTCCCATCACCATGAATATTCCTATGGTTTCTGCCATTATGCAGTCCGTTTCCGGCGATCGCCTTGCCATTGCGCTTGCGGTTGAGGGCGGCGTTTCCTTCATCTATGGTTCTCAAACCGTGGAAGATGAAGCGGCTATGGTGAAGCGCGCAAAAAATTATAAAGCGGGCTTTGTGAAGAGCGATTCCAATCTCGGAATTAATGCCACCTTAAAAGACGTGGTTGCGCTCAAAGAGAAAACCGGCCATTCCACCGTTGCCATCACCGACGACGGCACCGGCGAAGGAAAACTCCTCGGAATTGTTACCGGTCGCGATTATCGTGTGAGCAGAATGAGCCCCGATACCCCCGTGAAAGAATTTATGACCCCCTTTGAAAATCTCGTTTGGGCAAAAGAAGGAACCACCTTAAAAGAAGCAAACGACATCATCTGGGACAACAAACTCAATTCTCTTCCGATCATCAACGAAGAGGGCAAACTTTGCTATTTTGTTTTCCGCAAAGACTACGATACCCATAAGCAGAATCCCAATGAACTTCTCGATTCGAGCAAGCGATATGTGGTTGGCGCCGGTATCAACACCCGCGACTATGCCGAGCGTGTTCCTGCCCTGATCGAAGCAGGAGCTGATGTTCTTTGCATCGATTCTTCCGAGGGCTTTTCCGAATGGCAGAAGCTCACCATCGATTGGATCCGTGCAAACTATGGTGAAACTGTTAAAGTTGGCGCAGGTAATGTTGTGGATGCTGAGGGTTTCCGCTTCCTCGCAGAAGCCGGAGCAGATTTTGTGAAGGTTGGTATTGGCGGCGGTTCTATTTGTATCACCCGCGAAACCAAAGGCATCGGCAGAGGTCAGGCAACTGCCTTGATCGAGGTTTGCAAAGCAAGAGATGAATATTTTGAAGAAACGGGCATCTATGTTCCCGTTTGCTCTGATGGCGGTATTGTTTATGATCACCATATCACCTTGGCTCTTGCCATGGGTGCGGATTTTGTGATGCTTGGCAGATACTTTGCCCGCTTCGACGAAAGCCCCACCAATAAGGTGAATATCGGCGGCACTTACTATAAAGAATATTGGGGCGAGGGCTCCAGCCGTGCGCGCAACTGGCAGAGATACGATCTTGGCGGCGATAAAAAGCTTTCCTTTGAAGAAGGCGTGGATTCTTATGTTCCTTATGCGGGAAGCTTGAAGGATAATGTTGCTCTTTCTTTGAGCAAAGTGAAGTCCACTATGTGCAACTGCGGCGCTCTTTCGATCCCTGAATTGCAGAAAAAAGCAAAGCTCACTCTTGTTTCTGCAACCAGTATCGTGGAAGGCGGTGCACACGACGTTATTCAAAAGGAAAAAGGTGCACCGATTAAATAAGTTTTCCCCTCTAGCGCCTTGACACAAAATATTACCTATGGTATAATGTTTGAGCAATCAAATAGAGTTCTTTGCGACTGACGGATCAATGTGGAGCACCACAAAGGAACAAAGAACTTTTTGGGGATTTTCCCCATATTAGCCGACCGTCTGGGCGCATTTAACTTTCGGGTTAAGTGCGCCCTTTTTACTTATTTTTAGGAGGATTTTATGAAAAAAGTCGGAATTGTTATGGGAAGCGACAGCGATCTTCCCGTTGTTAGAAAAGCAGTTGATACTTTAAAATCGTTTGATATTCCCTTTGAAATCCATGTGTATTCTGCGCATAGAACCCCCGAAGAAGCGCGCAGCTTTGCACTGAATGCCAGAAAAGACGGCTTCGGCGCTATTATTGCCGCGGCAGGCATGGCGGCTCATCTTGCCGGTGCCATCGCTGCCAACACCACCATTCCCGTGATTGGAATTCCTTGCAAATCCACCAATCTCGATGGTCTTGATGCACTTTTGTCTACCGTGATGATGCCCTCCGGAATTCCCGTTGCCACCGTTGCGATCGACGGTGCCACCAACGCGGCTCTTCTTGCCGCTCAGATCCTTTCGGTTTCCGATCCCGAGATTGCCGAAAAACTCGATGCAAAGCGCCGTGCTGATGCAGAGAAAGTATTGCAAAAGGATCAGAAACTTCAGGAAGAATTCAATTAAGAGGAATTTTATGAATCGTATCAGAAAAGAAAAGGGGATTCAATAATGGGAGGATTTTTCGGAGTAGTCAGCAAAAGAGATGCCATTTCCGATGTTTTCTTTGGCACCGACTACCATTCGCACCTTGCAACCCATCGAGCCGGTATTGCGGCCTATGATCCCGAAATTGGTCTTCAGCGAGAAATCAAGAGCATTCAAAATGCCCCTTTCCGCACCAAATTCGAGCACGTTTTTGAAGAAATGCAAGGCACCAGCGCCATCGGTTGCGTGAGCGACTATTATCCTCAGCCGCTTCTCATTCGTTCGGCTTTGGGTGTGTTTGCGATCTCAATGATCGGGCAGGTCAATAATGTTGATCAGCTTATGCAGCTTTATCTCAATCAAAGCAGCGGTGGCCATTTTGATGCCATGACAGGCGGTAAAGTGAATGTGATCGAACTGATCGCATCGCTTATCAGCATCAAAGAAAGTTTTTCAGAAGGCATTCGCTTCGTGCAAGAGGCAATCAAAGGATCTGCCACCATTCTCATTTTGAAGGAAGATGGAAAACTGATCGCCGCGCGCGATGCACTGGGCAGACTTCCCGTATTGATCGGGAAAAACCAAGACGGTTTTTGTGTTTCGTTTGAATCGTTTGCTTATCAAAAACTCGACTATGAATCCGATCGTGAACTCGGACCGGGCGAAATCGTTGAAATTTCCCCCGATGCCATCACCCAGCTGAAAAAGCCGGGCGAAGAGATGAAAATGTGCTCCTTCCTCTGGAGCTATTACGGCTATCCCACCTCAACCTATGAAGGAGTGAATGTGGAAGTGATGCGTTATCAAAACGGGCGTGTGATGGCTCGTCAGGATAAGGCATCGGGCAAAAAGTTTGATATTGATTACATTGGCGGTGTTCCCGATTCGGGCACTCCTCATGCAATGGGATATGCGCAGGAAAGCGGAATTCCGTTTGCAAGAGCGTTTATCAAATATACCCCCACTTGGGCACGAAGTTTCATCCCCTCCGCTCAGAAAGAGCGCACCCATATTGCAAAAATGAAGCTGATTCCCGTGCATGAGCTCATTCAGGGAAAATCGCTTCTCTTTGTAGATGATTCGATTGTGCGCGGAACCCAACTTCAGGGCACAGTTGATTTTCTCTATTCAAACGGCGCAAAAGCTGTTCATATCAGATCTGCCTGCCCGCCGATTATGCACGTGTGTCCTTATCTTGGCTTTTCCCGAGCCAAATCCGAAATGGAATTGATTGCACGTCAGATTGTGATGGAACTGGAAGGGGAAGAAGGCAATCTTCATTTGGATGAATACCGCGATTCTTCCACCGAGCGCGGAAAAAAGCTTCGCGAAGCCATTTGCGAAAAACTTCATTTTTCTTCCCTTGAATTCCAATCTTTGGAAGGAATTATCGAAGCCATCGGCATCGATCCCAATAAACTTTGCACATATTGCTGGAACGGAAAGGAATAAAAATTATGAATCATCAGTCTAAATCCGATAGCTACGCCGCAGCAGGCGTTGATATTACCGCGGGCTACAAAGCCGTTGAACTTATGAAAAAGCACATCGCCAGAACCGTTACCCCCGGAGTTTGCTCCGATGTTGGCGGTTTTGGTGGTCTTTTTGAACTCGATCTTGAAGGCATTCGCCGTCCTGTTCTCGTGAGCGGCACCGATGGCGTTGGCACGAAACTGAAAATCGCTTTTATTATGGATAAGCACGATACCATCGGTATCGACTGCGTTGCCATGTGCGTGAACGATGTTATCTGCGCAGGCGCAAAACCACTCTTCTTCCTGGACTATATCGCTTGCGGCAAGAACTTCCCTGAAAGAATTGCCGATATTGTGAAAGGCGTTGCAGAGGGCTGTGTTCAGTCCGGCGCCGCACTCATCGGCGGAGAAACCGCAGAAATGCCCGGTTTTTATCCCGTGGATGAATACGACCTTGCAGGATACTGCACCGGCGTTGTGGATAAAGATAAAATCATCGATCACAACAAAATGGCAGAAGGCGATGTGATCATCGCGCTTCCTTCCACCGGCGTTCATTCCAATGGGTTCTCCCTCGTGCGCAAGGTATTTGATGTGGAAAATGCCAATATCAAAGAACCCCGCGAAGAGCTTGGCGGCAAGAGCATCGGCGAAGCGCTTCTCACCCCCACCAAAATCTATGTGAAGCCCATCCTTGCCCTTCTTGAAAAAGTGGAAGTGAAGGGGATTTCCCATATCACCGGCGGCGGTTTCTATGAAAACATTCCGAGATGTATTCCCGAAGGTCTTGGCGCAAAAGTTGATAAGAGCGCTGTTCGCATTCTCCCCATCTTTGATCTGATTGCAAAAGAAGGCGGCATTTGCGAGCGTGATATGTTCAACACGTTTAATATGGGTGTTGGTATGTGCGTAATCGTTTCTCCCGAAGATGCTGAAAAATCTCTTCAGATTCTGCGCGACAACGGAGAAGATGCTTATATCATCGGTGAAGTAATCAAGTCCGAAGAAAAGGTAATCTTATGAGAAAAGCGAAAATCGCGGTTTTGGTTTCCGGCGGAGGCACCAATCTCCAAGCGCTGATTGATGCCGAAAAAAAGGGAATTCTCCATAGCGGAACCATATCTCTTGTGATTTCTTCCAATCCTTCCGCTTTCGCGCTCAACCGAGCAAAAAATGCAGGAATTCAAACTGCCGTTGCCTCTAAAAAGGAACTCGGCAGTCAGGAAGCATTCGAGCAAAAAATCACCGATCTTTTGTGTGAAAATGGCATTGATCTCATCGTTTTGGCGGGCTTTATGTCGATTTTAAGCGAAAAATTCACTTCCGCCTATCCCAAGCGCATCATCAATGTGCATCCCTCTCTCATTCCGTCTTTTTGCGGCAAAGGTTTTTATGGTCTTCGCGTGCATGAAGCGGCTTTGGAATACGGTGCGAAGGTTACCGGCGCCACCGTTCATTTTGTGAATGAAATTCCCGATGGGGGAGAGATCATTATGCAAAAGGCGGTTGCCATCCGTGAAAACGATACCCCCGAAACCTTGCAAAAGCGCGTGATGCGCCTTGCCGAGTGGAAAATTCTTCCGCTCGCGGTAGAGAAGGTTTCAAGCTTGATTCAATAACTTTTTAAGAAAAGAGGAAGCAAAATGGCTTTGTTTGATTTGAAAAAATTACTTTCGGAAAATTCTTATCCCGGCAGAGGGATTGTGGTTGGTAAATCAGCAGACGGCAAAAAAGCAATGATCGCCTATTTCATTATGGGCAGAAGCGAAAATAGCCGCAACCGCATCTTCGAGCGTTTTGAAGGCGGTATGCGCACCAAAGCGTTTGATGAATCCAAGCTTTCCGATCCGAGTCTTATTATCTATAATCCCTATCTTCAGATCGGTTGTGTTGATATTGTAACCAATGGCGATCAAACCAATACCGTTTACGACGAAATGGTTCGCGATTCTGCCAATCCCTTTGCTTTCGAAAAAGCACTCACAACCCGTGAATTCGAGCCCGATGGCCCGAACTTCACCCCCAGAATTTCCTCTGCTTTGTATTATGATTTTTCTTCCTCTGATTTCTCCTATAAAATGTCGATCCTCAAATCCGCAAACGGTCGCCCCGAATCCTGCCGCCGTTTCACCTTTGATTATTCCGCTCCCGAAAGCGGCATCGGTCATTTTATCCACACCTATCAGTGCGATGGCAACCCCATTCCTTCCTTTATGGGTGAGCCCGAGGAAGTGGCCCTTCCCAATACCGCAAAAGAACTTGCTGATCTTGTGTGGGAAAATTTGAACGAAGATAATAAGGTTTCTCTGTTTATCCGCGTGGTTCCTCTCGATGGAAGCGAGGCGGAAGAGATCATTCTGAATAAAAATAAATAAGAGAGGATCGGATCATGAAAGAATTTGAACTCAAATATGGTTGCAACCCCAACCAAAAACCCTCCAAAATCTATATGCACGATGGCACCGAACTTCCCATCGAAATTTTAAACGGCAGACCCGGTTATATCAATTTCCTCGATGCTCTCAATTCTTGGCAGCTCGTAAAGGAATTGAAAGCCGCTCTCGGCCTTCCTGCCGCAACTTCCTTTAAGCATGTGAGCCCCACCTCTGCTGCAGTTGCAGTTCCGCTTTCCGATACCCTCAAAAAAGCATATTTTGTTGACGATGTGGAAGGTCTTGATGAATCTCCCATCGCGGTTGCTTATGCCAGAGCAAGAGGAACCGATAGAATGTGTTCTTTCGGCGATTGGGTTGCTCTTTCCGATGTTTGCGATGCCACCACCGCGAAAATGATCAAGCGTGAAGTTTCCGATGGTGTGATTGCCCCCGGTTATACCGATGAAGCCCTTGCAATTCTGAAGGAAAAAAGAAAAGGCGGCTATAACGTTGTGAAAATTGATCCTGATTTTGTGCCCGATGAAATCGAGCGCAAGCAGGTATTCGGCATCACCTTCGAGCAGGGAAGAAATAATTTTAAAATCGATGCCGATCTTCTCACCAATCTTGTTACCGAAAATAAAAATCTTCCCGATAGCGCAAAACGCGATCTGATCGTGGCGCTCATCACCTTGAAATACACTCAGTCCAATTCCGTTTGCTATGCCGTTGACGGTCAGGCAATCGGTGTTGGCGCAGGCCAGCAGTCCAGAATCCACTGCACCCGTCTGGCAGGCACCAAAGCCGATACTTGGTTCCTTCGTCAGCACGAAAAAGTATTGAATCTTCCTTTCAGAGCCGATATCGGCCGCCCCGACCGCGACAATGTGATCGACGGCTATATCAATAAAAACGAAGAAGATGTGTGTGCAGACGGCATTTGGCAAAAGTATTTCACCACCCGTCCCGAACCGCTCACCGATGCAGAAGCCCGCGAATTTCTCGCAGGGGTTACCGATGTTGCACTCGGTTCGGATGCTTTCTTCCCCTTCAGCGATAATATTGAACGAGCATATCGAAGCGGCGTGAAGTATATTGCAGAGCCCGGCGGATCCATCCGCGACGACGTGGTAATTTCTTGCTGTGATAAATACGATATGGTAATGGCATTTACCGGAATGAGATTGTTCCATCATTGATCGGAGGAAGAAAATGAAAATTATGGTTGTTGGCGGTGGCGGCAGAGAGCATGCCATCATCAAAAAGTTAAAATTAAATCCGAAGGTTGAAGAAATCTTTGCGCTCCCCGGAAATGGCGGTATGGCAAACGATGCCACTCTCGTTCCCATCGGTGCAAAGGATTTGGATGCCATTTGCAATTTTGCAGTTGAAAACAAAATTGATTATGCCGTGGTCGCTCCTGATGATCCCTTGGTTCTCGGCGCAGTTGATCTCCTTGAAGAAAAGGGAATCCCTTGCTTCGGCCCCAAAGCGAATGCCGCGATCATTGAAGGCAGCAAGGTGTTTTCCAAAAATCTAATGAAAAAATATGCCATTCCCACTGCAGAATACGAAGTGTTTTGCGATATGGAAAAGGCGCTTGAGTATTTGGATACCGCTCCCATCCCCACTGTAATCAAGGCCGATGGCCTTGCCCTCGGAAAAGGCGTTATCATCGCGCAAACAAGAGAAGAGGCAAAAGAAGCCGTTCGTTCGATGATGCAGGATAAGGTGTTTGGCAAAAGCGGCGATCAGATCGTGATCGAAGAGTTCCTCACCGGTCCTGAGGTTTCCGTTCTTGCGTTCACCGATGGCAAAACCCTCGTTCCGATGGTTTCCTCGATGGATCATAAGCGTGCAGGCGATGGCGATACCGGTCTGAATACCGGCGGTATGGGCACCGTTGCTCCCAATCCCTGCTATACCGAAGAAATTGCAGAAGAATGTATGAAATCGATCTTCCTTCCCACGATCAACGCAATGAACAAAGAGGGAAGAACCTTCAAGGGATGCCTGTATTTCGGTCTTATGCTCACCCCGAAGGGTCCCAAGGTCATCGAATATAACTGCCGTTTCGGCGATCCCGAAACTCAGGTGGTTCTGCCCCTTTTGGAAAGCGATCTTTTAACCGTAATGCAAGCAGTAACAAACGAAACTCTTGCCCAAACCGAAGTGGTGTTTAAAAAAGAGAGCGCTTGTTGCGTGATTATGGCATCCAAGGGCTATCCTTCTTCTTATGAAAAGGGATTTGAAATGAATATTCCCGAAGAAATTCAGGATTGTGTGTATGTTGCAGGCGCGGCCATCAAAGATGGAAAGCTTGTAACCGCGGGCGGAAGAGTGCTTGGTGCAACCGCGATCGCCCCCAACCTTGAAGAAGCCGTTGCGGCTGCTTATAAACTTGTTGAAAAAATTGATTTTGAAAATGCCTATTTCCGTAGCGATATTGGCAAAAAAGCATTGATGTATAAAGCATAAGAGGTAAAAACTGGTTTATAGAGTTTTTGTTGAAAAGAAAAATGAACTTGCAAACGAAGCGAATGCGCTTTTGTCGGATGTTCGCCTTCTTTTGGGGATTGAATCGCTTGTTGATGTTCGCATTTTCAATCGCTACGACGCGGAAAACATCACGGAAGAGCTCTTTGAATATGCAAAGAAAACCGTGTTTTCCGAGCCCCAGCTTGATGTGTATTCTTCCGAAATCTCCCTTCCCGATGCCACTGTGTTCGGCGTGGAATTTTTGCCCGGTCAGTTTGATCAGAGAGCCGATTCTGCCGCTCAGTGTATTCAGATCATCTCTCAGGGTGATCGCCCCGTGGTAAGAACTGCAAAGATCTATGCGCTTTATGGCGATCTTTCGGCGGAAGAAATTGCTGAAATCAAAAAATATGTAATCAACCCCGTGGAAGCAAGAGAAGCATCTCTTGAAAAGCCCGAAACCCTTCAGATCAAGTATGATATCCCCACCGAAGTGAAAACTTTGGAGGGCTTTATTGCACTTGATCGTGCAGGACTTGAAAAATTCGTGTCGGAATACGGTCTTGCGATGGATGCAGAAGATATTGCATTCTGCCAGAAGTATTTCCAATCCGAAAAAAGAGATCCCACCATCACCGAAATTCGCATGATCGATACCTATTGGTCTGATCACTGCCGTCATACCACCTTCCAAACCGTGATCGATTCGGTTTCGTTTGAAGATGAGCTTCTTCAGAAAACCTATGAAGAATATCTTTCCATCCGCAAAGATCTCGGCAGGGAAAATAAGCCCATTTGCTTGATGGATCTTGCCACGGTAGCGGTAAAATACCTGCGCAAAAACGGAAAACTCGATAAGCTCGATGAATCCGAAGAAATCAATGCCTGCACCGTGAAAATCGAAATCGAAGCAGACGGCAAAAAAGAACCTTGGCTGCTTCTGTTTAAAAACGAAACCCATAATCACCCCACCGAAATCGAACCTTTCGGCGGTGCCGCAACCTGTATTGGCGGTGCCATCCGAGATCCGCTTTCCGGCAGAGCGTATGTTTACGGCGCGATGCGTGTTACGGGTGCGGCAGATCCCCTCACTCCCGTAAAAGATACCATCAAGGGCAAGCTTCCCCAAAGAAAGATTGTTACCACTGCCGCAGCCGGCTATTCTTCCTATGGCAACCAGATCGGTCTTGCCACCGGTATTGTGGATGAAATCTATCATCCCGGCTATGCCGCAAAGAGAATGGAAATCGGCGCCGTGATCGCCGCCGCTCCTCAGGAAAACGTTCGCCGCGAAGTTCCGCTCCCCGGTGATGTTGTGATTCTTCTCGGCGGTAGCACCGGCAGAGACGGTATCGGCGGTGCAACCGGTTCTTCCAAAGCCCATGATTCCCATTCCGTGGAAACCTGCGGTGCGGAAGTTCAAAAGGGTAATGCCCCCGAAGAAAGAAAACTTCAACGTCTTTTCCGCAATCCCAAAGCCACCCGCATGATCAAGCGTTGCAACGACTTTGGTGCAGGCGGTGTTTCCGTTGCCATTGGCGAGCTTGCCGATGGTCTTACCATCGATCTCAATGCCGTTCCCAAAAAGTATGAAGGTCTCGACGGCACCGAACTTGCTATTAGCGAATCGCAGGAAAGAATGGCGGTTGTGGTGGAAAAAGAAAATGTTGCGGGATTCCTCTCTCTTGCAAAAGAAGAAAATCTCCAAGCATGTCCCGTTGCCGTTGTAACCGAAGAAAAGCGCCTTGTGATGCACTGGAACGGAAAGAAGATCGTGGATATCAGCCGCGAATTCTTGAATTCCAACGGTGCCGATAAGCATATCGATATCGCACCTGCCAAGGCAAAAATTCCTTCCAAGGAAGTGAAGGGAAGCTTCACCGAAAATTATCTTGCGCTCGCAGAAGATTTGAATATCTGCTCCAAGCGCGGCCTTTCCGAACGTTTCGACTCTACCATCGGCGCAGGCACTGTTTTGATGCCTTTCGGCGGTAAGCGTCAGCGCACTCCCATTCAGGCGATGGTTCAGAAGGTATCCATCGAAAAGAAAGATACCGAAGATTGTTCCTTTATGTCTTGGGGTTATAATCCCTTCATTATGGAACAGAGCCCCTATCACGGCGCATATCTTGCAGTTGTGGAATCGGTTTCCAAGCTCATCGCAAGCGGCGCCTCCTTTGAGGATGTGTATCTCACCTTCCAGGAATATTTCGAGCATCCCAGAAAAGATGCCAAGCGTTGGGGTAAGCCCCTCGCCGCTCTTCTCGGTGCTTTCCGTGCGCAGATCGATCTTGGTATCGGCTCTATCGGCGGAAAAGATTCCATGAGCGGATCCTTCGAGGATCTCGATGTTCCGCCCACTCTCGTTTCCTTTGCCGTTACCATGGGCAAAATTTTCGAAGTGGTTTCTCCCGATTTTAAATCTGCAGGAAACCGCGTGGTTCTCATCAAACCCGAATACGATGAAAACGGTCTTCCCACCGCAGAATCTCTGATTCAAAACTTCAATCTCGTTAGCCGCCTTTGCCGCGAAAAGAAAGTTTTCTCCGCTTATACCCCCGGTCTTGGTGGCATTGCAGAAGCAGTTCTGAAGATGGCAATCGGCAATGAATTCGGATTTGAATTTAATGAAAAACTTTCGCTTTCCGATCTCTTTGGCTATGCTTACGGCTCTTTTGTTCTCGAAGTTTCCGATGATGTAATGGAAGGCGCTCTGATCGGCGTGATCAAGGAAGAAAAGAAATTCATCTTCGGCAAAGAAGAAATTCTTCTTTCTCAAATCGAGAAGTCCTATGAAGGAAAACTCGAAAGCGTTTATAGCTGCAATATTCCCGAAAGCCAAGGCAAGCAAGAAAACTTTAATTTTGCCGCTACCTCTTGGCCCGCACCTGCAGTGAAGTGCGCAAAGCCGAAGGTTCTGATTCCCGCATTCCCCGGCACCAACTGTGAATTCGATTCCGCAAAAGCAGTGCGTGCCGCAGGCGCAGAGGCAGAAATCCTCGTGATCAACAACCTCACCGCCGAAGGCATTCAAAGAAGTGTGGAAAACTTTGCTCGTGAACTCAAAACTGCCCAAATGATCTTTATCCCCGGCGGTTTCTCCGGCGGCGATGAGCCCGACGGAAGCGGCAAATTTATCACCGCATTCTTCCGCAACGGCGCCATCAAGGAAGGCGTTACCGAATTGCTTGAAAAGCGCGATGGATTGATGTGCGGTATTTGCAACGGCTTCCAAGCTCTCATCAAGCTCGGTCTTGTTCCTTACGGCAAAATCATCGATACCGATGAAACCTGCCCCACTCTTACCTTCAATACCATTTCCCGCCACCAGTCCAAGATCGTTCGCACCCGTGTGGCATCCAATCTGTCTCCTTGGCTTCGATTCACCGAAGTGGGCGATGTGTTCAATGTGCCGATCTCTCACGGCGAAGGCAGATTCCTTGCCAGTGAAGAATTGATCCGCTCTCTTGCCGCAAACGGTCAGATTGCAACTCAGTATGTGGATTTCGATTCCAACGCTACGGGAGATGTTCATTTCAATCCCAATGATTCGATGTTTGCCATCGAAGGAATCACCTCTCCCGACGGAAGAGTATTTGGTAAAATGGGCCATAGCGAACGCGTAGGAAAGGGATTGTATCAAAACGTTCCCGGAAATTACGATATTCGTATGTTTGAGGCCGCAGTTCATTATTTTAAATAATCGGAGGCACTATCGTGGCTTATAAAAGTGATATTCAAATTGCCCAGGAATGCGAAATGAAGCCGATCGGCGAAATTGCAAAAAGGGCGCATGTGGATGAAAAGTATTTAGAGCAATACGGAAAATACAAAGCCAAAATCGACCCGATGCTTTTAAAGGAAACCGATCGAAAAGACGGAAAACTGATTTTGGTTACCGCCATCACTCCCACCCCCGCAGGGGAGGGAAAAACCACCACCACCATCGGCCTTGCCGACGGACTTTCCCGCATTGGAAAAGATGTTACCGTTGCCCTGCGCGAACCTTCCCTTGGCCCCGTGTTTGGGGTGAAGGGCGGTGCCGCAGGCGGCGGCTATGCGCAGGTGGTTCCGATGGAAGATATCAATCTCCATTTCACCGGCGATTTCCATGCCATCGGCGCGGCAAACAATCTTCTTGCCGCAATGCTCGATAACCATATTCAGCAGGGAAATGCTCTCGGGATCGATGTTCGCAAGATCACTTGGAAGCGCTGTGTGGATATGAACGACCGTCAGCTTCGCTTTGTTATCGACGGAATGGGCGGAAAAGCAAACGGGGTGCCCCGTGAAGACGGCTTTGAAATCACCGTTGCCAGCGAAATCATGGCAATCTTTTGCCTTGCTTCTTCCATCACCGATCTGAAAGAACGTCTTTCCCGCATCATTGTGGGCTATACCTATGATGATCGGCCCGTTACCGCCGGCGATTTGAAGGCGGTTGGTGCGATGGCGGCCCTTTTGAAGGATGCCATCAAGCCAAATCTTGTGCAAACCCTTGAAGGTACCCCTGCATTTGTGCACGGCGGCCCCTTTGCCAATATTGCTCATGGCTGCAATTCCGTAATGGCAACCAAACTCGCTCTTAAAATGGGCGATTACACGGTTACCGAAGCGGGCTTTGGTGCAGATCTCGGTGCCGAAAAGTTTTTGGATATCAAATGCCGCATGGCGGGGCTCGTGCCCGATGCGGTTGTTGTGGTTGCCACCGTTCGCGCTCTTAAAATGCACGGCGGAAGAGCCAAAACCGAGCTTTCCGAGGAAGATATTCCCGCACTCGAAAAGGGAATTCCGAATCTTCTTCGCCATGTATCCAATATCAAAAATGTATACGGACTTCCTTGTGTGGTTGCGGTGAACCGTTTCCCAACCGATACCGATAACGAAATTGATTTCATCATCGAAAAGTGCCGCGAGCTCGGAGTTAATACCGTGCTTTCCACCGTTTGGGCGGAAGGCGGCAAGGGCGGGGAAGCGCTCGCCCGCGAAGTGGTTCGTCTTTGCGATGAAGAAAAAGCCAATTTCAGCTTCTCCTATCAGGAATCCGATACCATCAAAGAAAAAATTGAGAATATTGTGAAAAAGGTTTACGGCGGAAACGGCATCATTGTAACCCCCGCCGCCGAAAAGCAGATCGCTCAACTCACTTCTCTCGGCTTCGGAAATCTTCCTGTTTGCATTGCCAAAACCCAGTATAGCTTTTCCGATGATCCCACCAAACTTGGCGCACCCGAAGATTTTTCCGTTACCGTGAAAAATGTGAAGGTTTCTGCGGGAGCCGGCTTTATCGTTGTGCTCACGGGTGATATTCTCACCATGCCGGGCCTTCCCAAATCTCCTGCCGCCGAACGAATCGACGTAGATGAAAACGGCATGATCACAGGACTTTTCTAAAAACAAAAAATACCCTTCGGGGTATTTTTTTGTTTTGGAAAGAATTTCTAAAATGACTTGACAAAAAAATTTCGTGATAGTATAATAAACGAAAGGCAATGATGAAGACGGCTTTGATCCATTTCTTCCAGAGAGTCGGTGTTTGGTGCGAACCGATAGAAAAGTTTCAAATCGGCCCATCCCTTCTGAGCCGGAGATCCGAAAGCCATAGCAAGTAGATTTCTCCCGTGATGGCTGCGTTAATGCATAGGGATTGATAGATCCTAAAGTGGCAGTTCTACTGCAATTTGAGTGGTACCGCGAGTAATAAATTTATTACCCGTCTCAAAGCAATTTGAGGCGGGTTTATTTTTTAAAACAGGAGAAGAAAATGTCAAACTCTCAAAAATCAAAAGTGAAAGAGATCGCTGAAAGAATTCGTGAAATGCGCGAGATTTTTGGCTTTAGCATGGAAGAAATGGCCAGCAAGGCAGAAGTCAGCGTGAATGATTATGTGCAATTTGAAAAAGGTGAACTTGATTTCCCCTTTTCTTTCTTGCATAAGTGTTCGCTTGTGTTTGGCATTGATATCACCGAACTTCTCGAAGGAAAAAGTGCGCGTCTTTCTTCCTATACCATAACCCGCAAGGGAAAAGGGCAGATGACCGCGCAAGAAGATGGCATCACCATCCATAACCTTGCACCGAAATTCAGAAATAAAATTGCCGAGCCCCACTGGGTTCGCTATGAATTCGATCCCGCTCTTCAGAATAAGCCCATCCATCTTGCCACCCACGGTGGTCAGGAATTCGATCTTGTGATCAGCGGAAAACTCAAAATTCAGGTTGGCGATCACGTTGAGGTGCTTGAAGAAGGCGATAGCATTTATTACGATAGTTCCACCCCCCATGGCATGATTGCCGTGGATGGGCAGGATTGTGTGTTCTGCGCTGTGGTACTTCCCGGTGAAGATACCCGTGAAGATATGGTTCGCAAGGGCCTTGTGGCTTCTCCGCGCGGGGAAAAGCTTGTGTGTGAAAAGTTTGTTCAGTGCGAGGAAGATGAAAACGGCGCACTCAAATCGATTCACTTTAAAAATACCGATACCTTTAATTTCGGCTTTGACATTGTGGATGAAATTGCAGAGCGCTATCCCGATAAGCTTGCGATGCTCCATCTTGATAAAGAGAAAACCGAGCGCAGATTCACCTTCCGCGATATTAAGCAGTATTCCAATCAGTGCGCAAACTATTTCACCTCTCTTGGCATCAAAAGAGGGGATAAGGTGATGCTGGTATTGAAGCGCCATTATCAGTTCTGGTTTGCAATGATTGCACTCCATAAAATCGGCGCTGTTGCAATCCCTGCCACCAATCAGCTCAAGGTTCACGATTTTGAATATCGCTATACCGCAGCAGGCGTTTCTGCAATCGTCTGCACATCCGATGGCGATGTTTCTGATATTGCTGCCGCTGCTGCCGAAAAATGCCCCGAAATGAAAACCAAAATCATCGTTGGTAAAGCAAAAGAGGGCTGGCATAATTTCCATGAAGAATTCAAACTCTTTTCCCGTAAATTTGTTCGCCCCGAAAATGCTTCCGCGGGCGATGAAACTGCTTTGATGTTCTTCACCTCCGGCACCACTGGAAATCCCAAAATGGCGGCTCATAAGCATACCTACGGGCTTGGCCATTTTGTTACCGCAAAATATTGGCATTGCTGCGAGAGGGAAGGGCTTCATCTCACCATTTCCGATACCGGTTGGGGCAAATCCCTTTGGGGCAAGCTTTATGGTCAGTGGCTCTGCGAAGGTGCTGTTTTCGTGTATGACTTTGATCGTTTTGATGAAAACGACATTCTGCCGATGTTTGCTAAGTATAATATCACCACCTTCTGCGCTCCTCCCACCATGCTCCGCATGCTCATTCGCGGAGATCTTGCAAAATATGATCTTTCTTCGATCCATCATATGACCACCGCAGGCGAAGCGCTCAACCCCGAAGTGCATAAAAAATTCAAAGAAGCCACCGGCCTTGAAATCATGGAGGGCTTCGGTCAAACCGAAACCACCCTTGCGATTGCAAACCTTGTGGGCACCGTTCCCAAAATCGGTTCCATGGGCAAAGCATCGCCGCTTTATGATATCGATATTGTGGATCCCGATGGCAATTCTCTCCCTGCAGGCGAAGTGGGCGAGATTGTGATCCACACCGAAAAGAGCGTTCCTTGCGGGCTTTTCAAGGAGTATTATCGCAACGAAGAACGCACCTCGGAAGCTTGGCACGATGGTCTTTATCACACGGGTGATACCGCTTGGCGCGATGAGGATGGATATTTCTGGTATGTTTCTCGCGTGGACGATGTGATCAAATCCTCCGGTTATCGAATCGGGCCGTTTGAAATCGAAAGCGTGATCATGGAGCTTCTTTATCTTGTGGAATGCGGTGTTTCTGCTGTTCCCGATGAGGTGAGAGGTCAGGTTGTGAAAGCAAGCATTGTGCTTGCCAAAGGCACCGAAAAGAGTGAGGAACTCAAAAAAGAGATCCAAAACTATGTCAAAGAGCACACCGCTCCCTATAAATATCCTCGCGTGATTGAGTTCCGCGATGAACTTCCCAAAACCATCAGCGGAAAGATCCAGAGAAACAAGCTTTGATGACCGAAACTGTCGAAAAAAACGCTTGACATCCCCCAATATCAGTGATATACTAATACTGTATTCAATACTGAAAAAGGCGTTGAAGAAGAGGGCAATTTAGGAAACCCCACAGAGAGATGGCGTTTGGTGAGAGCCATTGGAATTTCCTTCCTTGTTTGTAGCTTCCGAGCCGAAAGGAAGAAACCGAAATCGGGAGTAGAACCTTTCCGTGATTGCTGCGTGAATGCATAAGGATTGATGGATCCTGAGTGGCTGATTTAATCAGTAATTTGAGTGGTACCGCGGGTGTTTTGCAAATTTTGCACTCGTCTCAAAGTCAATACCTTTGGGACGAGTTTTTTATTGTCCCGAATATAGGAGTGTGTATGGAAAAAATCACAGGGCTTGAATTCAAAATTCAGGAAATGGCATCGCGTATTCGCGAGCTTCGCGAAATTCAAAGTCTTTCTATTGAAGAAATGGCTCAAAAAACCGATGTTTCCGTTGAAGAATATCTAAATTGCGAAAACGGTAAAAGCGATTTGAACTTCGCTTTTATCTATCGTTGCGCTCTGGCTTTAAATGTCAATGTTACCGATATTATCGAGGGTCATAGCCCGAATCTGAAATCCTATACGGTTACCAGAAGCGGATCGGGTCAGCAAATTGCCGATGCCCACGGAATGACCTATTATAACTTGGCATATGCTTTTCAAAATCGAATTGCCGAGCCGCTTTATGTGGTGAGCCGCTTCGATGAAGAAGCCCAAAATCGCGATATTGAGCTCACCACCCACGCTGGTCAGGAATGCGATCTTGTAATTGAGGGTCATTTGCTTGTGCAGGTTGGCGAGCACCGCGAAATTTTAGGCCCCGGCGATAGCATTTATTATGATTCCTCCGCTCCCCACGGTATGATTGCCGTGCAAGGCAAGGATTGCGTTTTTTATGCAATCGTTTTAAATCCCACGGGCGAGCCCATCCCCGAATTTTCTTCCAAGAAAAAAGCAATTTCCTCGGGCAAAAAAGCCGCGAAGGATACCAAAGAAAGAATCTATAAAAAATTCATCGATGTGGTTCAAGATGAAAACGGCACCCCCACTTCGATTCAGTTTAAAAACACCGAAAAATTCAATTTCGCTTTTGATCTGATTGATGCACTTGCCGATCGTGATCCCGAAAAACTTGCAATGCTCCATATTGCAAAAGATGAAACCGAGCGCAGATTCACCTTCAAGGATTTAAAGCGTGCTTCCAATCAGTGCGCCAATTACTTCAAATCTCTCGGTATCAAAAAAGGCGATCGCGTGATGCTCATTTTAAAGCGTCATTATCAGTTCTGGTTTGCAATGCTTGGCTTAAATAAGCTCGGAGCCGTTGCCATTCCCGCACCGAATCAGCTTCTTGAGCACGATCTGGATTATCGCTTCGGCGCCGCAGGAATCAAAGCCATTCTTTGCACTGCCGATGGTGATATCGCCGAGCAGGTGGATAAGGCCGCCGCAAAGCATCCCGAACTTGAAACCAAACTCATTGTAAACGGCACCCGCGAGGGCTGGAGATGCTTCGACGAGGAATATACCCTTTATAGTTCTCATTTCAATCGCACCGAAGATTCTCCCTGCGGTGATGATCTTCTTCTGATGTTCTTCACCTCGGGCACCTCGGGTTATCCCAAAATTGCCGCCCATAATCATAAATATCCCCTCGGCCATTTCCATACCGCCAAATTCTGGCATTGCGTGGAGCCCGATGGATTGCATTTCACCATTTCCGATACGGGCTGGGCAAAATCCATGTGGGGCAAGCTCTATGGCCAATGGCTCAGCGAAGCGGCGATTTTTGTGTATGATTTCGATCGCTTCGATGCTTCCAAGATCCTTCCCATGTTTGCAAAGCATAAAATCACCACTTTCTGTGCTCCTCCCACCATGCTCCGTATGATGGTAAAGCAAGATATTTCCAAATACGATCTTTCTTCCGTTCATCATATGACCACCGCGGGTGAAGCACTCAATCCCGAAGTTTACCGCCAATTTGAAAAGGCAACCGGCCTTCAGATTTTGGAGGGCTTCGGTCAAACCGAAAGCACGATGATCATCGGCAATATGGCAGGTGCTCCTCATAAAATCGGTTCGATGGGCAAACCTGCTCCGATCTATGATGTGGAACTTTTGGATTCCGAAGGAAACCCTGTGGCAACCGGCGAACCGGGCGAGGTTGTTATCAATCTCAAAAACGGCGCTCCCTGCGGTCTTTTCGTTGGTTATTATAACGACGAAGAAAAAACCAAAGATGCCATCCGCGATGGTTATTACCACACGGGCGATTTAGCTTGGCGCGATGAAGATGGATTCTTCTGGTATGTTGGCCGAGCAGACGATGTAATCAAATCTTCGGGCTATCGAATCGGTCCGTTTGAAATCGAAAGCGTGATTATGGAGCTTCCTTATGTGCTTGAATGCGGTGTTTCTGCCGCTCCCGATGAGGTGCGCGGTCAGATCGTGAAGGCAAGCATCGTGCTCACCAAAGGCACCGAAGGCACGGAAGAACTCAAAAAAGAAATTCAGAATTACGTGAAAGAGCACACCGCTCCTTATAAATATCCGCGTCTTGTGGTGTTCTGCGATGAACTCCCCAAAACCGTAAGCGGCAAAATCCAGCGTAATAAACTTTAAGTTATCATAGAAAAGGAGAATCAAAATGAAGTACGAAATTTCGATCACCAAAACCACTTCACCGAAGGCAAAACCCACCGATGAATCCAAGCTTGGCTTCGGCAAGATCTTCACCGATCATATGTTTATGATGGATTATAATCCCGAGCAGGGCTGGCACGATGCCAGAATTGTTCCTTTCGGTCCGATTGCACTCCATCCTGCCTCCACCGTTTTGCATTACGGTGTTGAAATTTTTGAAGGTATGAAGGCATATAGAACAGCAAAGGGCGAAATTTCCTTGTTCCGTCCGATGGAAAATGTAAAGCGCCTCAACAATAGCGCAGAGCGTCTTTGCCTTCCCAAAATCGATGAAGAAGGATGCCTCGATATCCTCAAAACTCTCGTAGAATTTGAAAAGGATTGGGTTCCTCATTCGGAAGGCACCAGTCTCTATTTGCGTCCTTATATCTTCGGTAATGATCCTCACCTCGGTGTTCACGCAGTGAAAAATGCCACCTTTGTGATCATTTGTTCTCCTGTTGGCGCATACTACGCCGAAGGCATCAACCCTGTAAAAATTGCCATTGAATCGCAGGATGTTCGCGCGGTTCGCGGCGGTACCGGCTATGCCAAGTGCGGCGGTAACTATGCGGCAAGTCTTCGCGCAGGTCAAAGAGCAGAAGAAAACGGCTACACTCAGGTTCTCTGGCTCGACGGTGTGGAAAGAAAATACATCGAAGAAGTTGGTGCGATGAACGTTATGTTCAAAATCAACGGCACCATCATCACCCCCGAACTCACCGGTTCCGTTCTCCCCGGTATCACCAGAAAGAGCTGTGTGGAACTGCTCAAATCTTGGGGCTATCCCGTGGAAGAGCGTCTTATTTCGGTTGACGAGCTCTTTGAAGCTGCCGCAAACGGTACCCTCGAAGAAGCTTGGGGCACCGGCACTGCAGCCGTTGTTTCTCCCATCGGTCAGCTTTTCTATCAGGGCAAAGAATACACCGTTTGCAACAATCAGATCGGTGAACTTACCCAAAAACTTTACGATAATCTCACCGGAATTCAGTGGGGTAGAATCGAAGATACAAACGGTTGGGTTGTGAAAGTTTGCAATG
>JAZOVP010000156.1:0-3632 GCA_045658765.1 Eubacteriales bacterium
CAAAACCATTTTGGGCGAATTGGGAATCGATCAGATCACTGATACGATTTATATCAATTCAAATGAAGAAAAAATCGCAAATGATATTTCCGTTTCCTACAACGACAAAAATCTTTCCGGCCGCTTCTTTCTTGATGAAAAAGGAATCTTGATCCATAGCGAAGATCTTTTTAATCAAAAAGAAACCTTCGGAATTTTCCCCGAAACCCTTGCCGAAAAATTTAAAACCAGTGATTTGGCTTCTTTGTTCTTTGCCGATCAGGATTTGGATTCGATTGTGGAATCTCTTGAGCAGTTCAAAGATGCTTATGAAGAGGTATTTGAATCGCTTGATGCTTCCGAAGAAGATGCAAAGGAAGAATTTGATCGCATCACCTCACTCTTTAAGCAATCTGTTTCGGAAGAGAATATCAACGATGCAAAGTATGTTGTTGTTTCGTATTCCATTACCAACGAAACCATAAAAGCATATCTTCGTGAATATGAAGATGAAATTTTGGATTCCGAGCAAGGATTGGATCAAATGATTCAAGAACTTGATGCTTCCGCTCAGATCAACCTTTCCTTGAGTTTGTATCTGAATCAGAAGACTGCTTTGTTTGATCAATTTACCATAAACGGAAGCGTTACCGATCTTTCTTTGGAAGAAAAAGAAAAAGCTGAAATTGATTCTAAGCTCATCTTTGCCGAGGATTCCATTTCCATTCAGGTGAAGGCAAAAGATGGCGATCAAATTTCAAAGGCCGATTTTGTTTTGAAAAAGCAAGATAATGAAGAATCGGTTCGCTATGAACTTTCCGCAAAGGTGCATGACAATGGAGAAATTGAAGAATTCAAGCCCTTCACCTATGAATATCAAAAACGCGATGGAAAGTTTTCCTTGGAACTGGATTTAAGAGAGCTTGTTGATGATGAAAGTGCGTTGATCGTGCTCGAAGGAAAGGCAAAAGGTAGTTCCGATAGTGCGGTGATTGTTTTGGAAGCAATCAGATACGATGAAATAACCGTCAATTTGAAATTCCAAATCAAGTTTGAAGCCAAGAAAAAGATGCCTGCATGGCCGAGTGATGCCAAAGATATTGTTGAACTCACCGAAGATGAGTGGATTGAGTTCATCGAAGGGATCGGAAACAGCAAATTAGGAGTTTTGCTCGCAGGAGCAGAAGAAGTGTAAAAAATAAAAACACCTTCCGTTTGGAAGGTGTTTTTTTATTGGCTGTTTTTTATGGATTCGATTCTTTTCCAAACTTCTTTTGGGTTTAAATTGTTTTCGGCAAAAGATCGAATCAAAATTTCCTGCGGAAGGCAGGCATCGTATTTATCAACTGCGGGGTATTCGGTTTTGGTGATCAAGCTTTCAATCCCAAACTCCTCTTTTGCAAGATTTTGAAGTGCCTCGAGGATTTCTTGGGGGCTCGATTTTTCACTGCGGTAAGTTAAAAAGTAGCAGCCCGCACTTTGAATATCCGAAAGAAAAAGCGAATCAGAAAGCTTCTTTTGCAAAATGCGCTTTAGTGCTTGAAAGGCCTTTGTTCCAAGCCAAGGGAAGAAAATATAGCGGTTTTGACCGAGCGGAAGGATGCTTTTTTGGGCAAAGCCCGTTTTTCTTGCAAGGGCTCGAACTTCCTCCAAACGCTTTTTCGCCGCTGGCATTAAATACGGGTATTCTTCGGTGGATCGCAGAACCTCGCGCATTTTTTCAAGGATTCTCGTGTGGATCTCGCCGCCCGCTCCGGGCCACGAAACCTTCATCACGCCGTCCACCGCTTTGGCAAAAATGAGTTTTCGCTTCACATCGGTTTCTTCCACCTCCCAAACTCTGCCCGCCAAGGCAAAGCGCTCTCCGATCGGGGGAGCAGAGGTGATGGTGCCGATCTCTTCCGAGCCGCATCTGACTGTGAAATCTTCGCTGTCTTTAAAAACGGCAAAGAATTTAAAACTCGATAGCATGCGCTCGCCCTTCAGGCCCACGATCAGTTCTTTTTCATCGGTGAGCTCTAAATAATTTTGGCTGAGCATCCAAAGAAGAAGAGAGCGAAAATCTTCTTTTGTAAAAGAGGAAAAAGGGGATAGGGAAAGCACTTCTTTGGCAAGTGTCTGCGCTTTTAGTGCGCCTTTGGATGCCAAAATCGAAAGGGTTTGATGGAAGAGCAAACTCGCGGGCATTTTCTTTTCTCCCGCAGGTTCAATCCATCGCTCGGTGCGATAGAGCTCAATAATGGCAATTCCCTGAAGAAGCTCCCAAGGTATGATGCGATCAAGCCCTTCGCCGGGAAGCGGCTCATCTTCGCGGAAAACCATCAGCATTTCGGGCTTTTCATCCCGCCGCCCACTTCTTCCGATTCGTTGCAAAAAGCCCGAAACAGAGGTGGGAGAACCTTGATTGATGATGCGGCGGAGCTTTCCAATATCGATCCCAAGCTCGAGCGTTACCGTGGCGCAAGCGGTGATCGGGCGATCGAGTTCTTTGAGTGCACTTTCCGTTTCTTCGCGAATGGTGGCGGAAAGATTTCCGTGGTGAATATAAAAACGATCTTCCTCACCGAGTTTTTTTGCCATACGGCGAAGATTTGCCGTGATCTCTTCGGTTTCTTCGCGGGAATTGGAAAAGATCACACACTTCTCGTTTTTGGTTGCCTTATAAATAAAAGCATCGGCGGGATTCAGCCCGCTTTCTGTTTTTTCGGTGGTATAAAAATGCTCAATTCCAAGGCGCCAAGAAAGAGAATCGGCTTTGATCTGAATGGTTTTGGTTTCTCTTTCGCTTCCGCTTCCAAGCCAGATCGCCGCGCGATCGGCATCGCCGATGGTTGCGGAAAGCCCGATTCTGCGCGGAGAAAACGAGATCTGTCGCGCGATTCTTTGGAGTTGGCAAAGAATCTGAGCGCCACGATCCGAACCCATCAGCGCGTGAATTTCATCGATAATCACGAATTTTAAATTCGCAAAAAGGCGCGGAATATCATTTGATCGGTGAATGAGCATACTCTCGAGCGATTCGGGAGTGATCTGCAAAAGCCCCGAGGGATGCTTTAAAAATGCTTCTTTTTTGTGCTGAGAAACATCGCCATGCCAACGAAACACGGGAAGCTGGCTTTCATCCAAAAGCATTTCCATTCTTGAATATTGATCGTTGATCAGTGCTTTTAAAGGGGAAATATATAAAACCGTCATCTCCTCCGCCGATTCTTTTTCCATTAGAGAAAGAATGGGGAAGAGCGCCGCTTCTGTTTTTCCGCTTGCGGTTTCGGAAGAAATCAAAAGATTATTTTCTGTTTGAAAAATTTCCGCCGCTGCTTCAATCTGCACCAAGCGAAGTTCATTCCATCCGTTTTTATAAATATAATCGCGAATAAACGGGGAAAAGCGGGAAAATGCCTCCGAAGCTTTTTTGGTAAGTTCTGTTTTCATAGATTCACTTCACTCAAATCAAAAAAATCGTCGAAATCTTCGTCTTCCGGTTTTTCTTCCACCACCGTTTTTCCTAAAAGGGTGTTGAAATCGGAATCGGGCTCGGAAAACAAAATATCAAGAATATTCAAAAAATCGCGGGTGATTTCGCGCGGGGTGATCATTTCATTCGATCCCATTCTGGCAAGCGCAACCTTCAAAAACGAAAGGATATCTTCATC
>JAZOVP010000157.1:0-22543 GCA_045658765.1 Eubacteriales bacterium
TACCGTTAAATTTAAAGAGTTTGTAGGTATGACATTGACTGAATATATTATTACTAAACGGCTTATGCGTGTAATTTCGCTTGTAAGAACGGGGAAAAATATTGAAACAGCTGTTTTTGAATCAGGATTTAATACCTATTCCTATTTTTACAAGCAATTTTTAAAACATTTTAAAATTGCACCAAGAGAGTATTTCGGTACTAATCGGTAGGTAATAAAAAACGCATCCGTTCAGGATGCGTTTTTTCTACATTATGACGCTTCTTTCAATTTTTGTTCTTCTGTTACACGTTGAGCCGTTTCCAGCATATTTTCGATGAAAATGCCGTAGCCGCGGGTGGGATCGCTGATGAGAACGTGGGTTACGGCGCCGATGAGTTTGCCGTTTTGCACGATGGGCGATCCGCTCATTCCCTGCACGATGCCGCCTGTTTTTTCGATGAGCTCGGGATCGGTGATGTGCACAATGAAGTTTTTATTTTTCCGATCCTTTCCGATGATTTCTTCGATTTCGATTTCGTATTCTTGTTTGCCGTTTTCATCCAAAGTGCAAAAGATCGTGGCTTTGCCGGGGGCAACCGAATCCTTGAAGGAGAGCGGATAGGTTTTTTCGCGAGAGGGAGAGGAAAATTCGATTTTTCCGAAAATGCCGCAATCGGTATTGGCAAAAAGGGTGCCGATGCTTTCTTTTTGCAGTTTTCCGCGAATTTCACCCGGTTTTCCGTTTTCCCCTTTGGCAACTTTTTCCACCTCGGCACGGCAAACCGTGCCTTTTAAAAAGGGAAAGGGAACTCCTGTTTCGGTGTCGCAGATCGGGTGGCCGAGTCCTGCAAAATTGCCGTTTGCGGGATCGCGAAAGGTAACGGTGCCGAGCCCTGCCGCACCGTCGCGCACCCAGAGACCCGCTTTATAGCCGCTTTTATCGGCGGCGGCAAGGGGAGTGAGCGAGAGAGTTTTTTCTTCGCCTTCCCGCTCGATTTTGATCTCGATCGGATTTCCGCCCGATTTTGCAAGAATTTTGGAAAATAAAACCGCGTTTTCAAGCTCCATTCCATTGGCAGATAAAATTACATCGCCTTTTTTGATGCCTGCTTCTTTTCCGGGAGATGCGCTTCCGTTTTCGGTTTCCACTTCTCCCACAGAGGTAACGAGCAGGCCTTTTGTTTCGAGCCGAACCCCGAAAAGCTCGCCTCCTATGGCAACTTCGGTGTTTGAGTAATAATGAAGGGTAACATTTTTTACGGGCAAAAACCCGAATGCCATGATCCTTCCGTGATCGGTTCTTTGGGCAAGAAGGGAGGATGCGGGAATTTCGACTTCCTCTTTTTCAAACGAAAAGCAAAAAACACTTTCCGGTTCTTCGCCAACGAAGAGATGATCGGTATCGGGATAGAGAAAATCGCCGATGCCGAATACGGTCAAGAACACAAAATAAAGAATCATCACAAAAAAGAGCACGCCTTTTGCGATTTTTGCTTTCATATTTTGCTCCCTTGATTTTTTGTCTTTTTCAGACATGTTTAATTTGCGCAAAAGGTGAGAAAATATGTTTTAATAAAAATGGTGCAAAAAAGATTCTCTTCCAAACCGATTTTTCTTGAAATGAAAGGGAAAATATGGTAGAATATCAAAAAATGAGAGGAGAAAACACAGTGGCAAACGGAAACGAATTTTTACCCAATTATGTGGAGCACTTGGTTCCGCTTCAGGAAAAGAAAATGCTCATCGGCAAAAAACTCGGAATTATTTTTATGGGAGTGTTTTTGCTTGCGCTTTTGATTTTTGCCACCACGTTTTCCTTTTTGCAATTTTTGGGGCAATTCATTCCGTTTTTGCTTTTGGGAATTGCCTTTTTGATGTGGTATTTATGGCGTTATGTTTCGGTGGAATTTGAATATACCATCTCGGGCGGCGAAATTTCGTTTGATGTGGTATACGGCAGAAAGCAAAGAAAGGAATATTATACTGCCAAAATCACCAGAATGGAAAAAATTGCGCCCCTTGCGGGAAAGGAAATCACCCGCGAGAGTTTTCCCGAGATTCGGCGCGAGATTTTCTGCGCTTCCACGAAAAAGAATCCCAATACTTGGTATGCCATTGTTTTGGAAGAAGATGGCGGCAAAACCCTTCTTTTCTTTGAAATGACCGCCAAAGCCGAAAAGGTGCTTCGATTCCATAATTCCCGCGCCTTTTTTGGATAATGGGTTCATTTTCCATTCATTTATTTTATTTATAATCGGATGAAAGATCGCGAAAGGAGCGCTTTATGAACGAAAATAAATTCGAATCTGAAGAAACGAAAATTTCTTCCGAAGAGGAAAAAAATCCTCAAACGGAAGTGAAAAACGAAGTCCCTCAAGAAACGGGATTCACCCCGCCTCCCGCGCCGCAAACCCCGAATTCCTTTTCGCCTGTATCCTATGCGCCGATCCCCCCAAAGAAAAAGGGCAAGAAAACCGTGTTTTGGGTGGTGTTTTTTGCGGTGCTTTATGCGGCCTTGATTGCAGGGCTTTTGATTTTGATTTCCTCGGGCGCACTGAAGTTTTCGGGCGAACCGTTTGAAGAAGGAAACAATCCCGCAGGTCAGGAAGAAACGGTTGAAAAAACCGAAAATAAGCCCATCAAGGAAAATCCCTCGGAAGATGGCAAAAAACCGATTGTTGGCGAGGACTATACGGGAGAAACCCTTTCCGCGCGCGAGCTTTATAAAAAGAATGTGGAGAGTGTGGTTTTTGTGGAAGCGGTTTACCGCTCCGGCAAGGGCACGGGCTCGGGCTTTGTGATTGATTCGGAAAACGGATATATTCTAACCAATTTCCACGTGGTGGAAGGCAGCGATGATGTTGCAGTTAGCTTTTCAAACGGCGATAGTTACACCGCTGAAGTTTTGGGCGGCGATGAGATCAACGATGTTGCGGTGCTGAAAATTTCGGCAAAGAATTTAAAGCATGTTACCATTGGAAATTCCGATGATGTTGAGATTGGTGATGATGTGCTTGTGATCGGAAATCCCTTGGGGGATCTTACTTTCACTCTCACCACGGGCATTGTTTCGGGGGTGAATCGCTCGATCAATACCGGCGAATATAATATCAACACCTTCCAAACCGATGCCGCCATCAATTCGGGCAATTCCGGCGGCCCCGCTTTCGACGCTTCGGGCGCGGTGGTGGGAATTGCATCCGCAAAATATGCCGCCACGGGAGTGGAGGGCATTGGATTTTGCATTCCGATCAACGATGCGATGAAAATTGCCAAGGATTTGGTGGAGCACGGCTATGTTACGGGCAGACCGAATTTCGGCATTACGGTTTCCGATTCGCTCGGATTTGAATATACCACCGACGAATGGGGAAGAAGAGTGATGGTGGAAACCACCCGCGGTGCCAAAGTGGAAGAAGTGGGCAAGGATTCCTGCGCAGAAAAGGCAGGGCTGAAGGCCGGCGATATTGTGATTAAAATGGGAGGCAAAACCATTACCACCGCAAATGAACTGATCAATGTGAAAAACACTTACAAAGCGGGCGACAAGGTGGAACTTTCGGTTTACCGAAACGGTGAAACCTTAACCCTTACCGTGGAACTCGACGAATACGAACCCTGAAAAGGAACCCCTACTTTTTAAAGTAGGGGCTCTTTTTGCATATTTTTGGCACTTTTTTCGTAGTTTTGACTTGCATTTCGCGCCGAATTGGCTTACAATAGAGAAAACGAAACAAAAAGGAGTTTTTTTATGGCACGTTTTGCAAGATTACGATTTGCACCTGTGATGCCCCTCGGAAAAGACGGCAGATGTGTTACGGCTTCGCCCAAGCATTTGGCAATGTCGAAGGAAGCCGCGGTGGAAGGCACGGTGCTTTTGAAAAACGACGGCATTCTTCCTTTGAAAAAAGGAGAAAAAATTTGCCTGTTCGGCAGAGGAGCCGCAGAATTTATTTTCGGCGGCGGCGGAAGCGGCTCGGTGCTTTCGGATGTGAGAATCAGTTTGGTGGATGCGCTTCGTGAGGCGGCAAAAAAAGGCGAGATTGAGCTTTTTGAGCCCATTATTGCATCGGCAAAAGAAGCGTTGAAAGAAGAAATGAAAGAAGGCGCTGCGCTTCCCAGAAAAGAAAAGCGTCTTTGGAACACCGCAAGAAAGCTTGGCCCTCTTCCGATGAAAGAAGAGCTTTACCGTGAGGCGGTGGAATTCGGCGGAGTTGCCGTGTATTCCATTGTGCGCTATTCCACGGAAGGCACCTTTGATGGGGATCGCCCCGCAGGCCCCGGCGGTTTTGAACTTTTGCCGGAAGAACTTGCACTTTTGAAAAAACTTGCCCGCGATTTTAAATCGGTTGTGGTGGTGTTTAATTCCTGCGGTATGCTCGCAACCAAGCCCTTTTTGGAAGAAAAGAAGGTTGGCGCGATGCTTTATCCGCTTTATGGCGGCTCCTTTGCGGGCGAAGCGATTGTGGATCTTCTTTTGGGCAAACGCTATCCCTCCGGCCACCTGCAGGATACCCTTGCCGAGCATATTGATGATTACCCCAGCACCAAAACCTATCAGGAATCTGATGATTTTGTGCGCTATGAAGAAGATATTTTCGTGGGTTATCGCTACTTTGAAACCTTCTGCCCCGAAAAGGTGGTGTTTCCCTTTGGCTTTGGCCTTGGCTATACCGATTTCGAGGTGAAATGCGAAGAAGCGGTTTTGGAAAAGAATACCGTGAAGGTTTCGGCAACGGTGAAGAATATCGGCAATTTTGCGGGAAAAGAAGTGGTTCAGCTTTATCTTTCTGCGCCCCAAGGAAAACTTGGCAAGGCCGCGAAAGTGCTCACCGCCTTCCAGAAAACAAAAGAGCTTCTTCCCGGCGATCACCAGAAAATCTCCCTCACCTTTGATCTTCGCGCCTTTGCTTCGTTTGACGATTTGGGCAAAATCGAAGAGAGCGCTTTTGTGCTCGAAAAGGGTGAATATTCTGTTTTCTTTGGCGTGAATGTGCGCGATGCCAAGAAGGTGCTTTCCTTTGAAAAGAAGGAAGATGAAATCATTCGCCGCCTCCATGCTTATATGGCACCCGGCGCCCTTCCCGAACGCCTCACCGCAACGGGCAAGATGGAAGCACTTCCCGCGCCCGTGCCTCAGAAGCATCCTCTTCGCCGCTATCGCCCGAAGGCAGTGGCACCCGAAAATCCGATCACCCTTGAAGAAGCGCTTGAGCAGGATCGAATTGATGAATTTTTGGCTTCTCTTTCCGATGTGGAGCTTTCCGAGCTTCTTTACGGGCATCCTGCAATCAATGCCGCGCAAACGGGCTATATCGGAACCATTCCGCCTGTTCGCCCTGTGGAGGGATTCCGCGAACCCCATGCGATTCCCCCCATTCCCACTTGCGATGGCCCTGCGGGCTTCCGCACGGTGAATCAAAGCGGAAAATATACCACCTATTTCCCCTGCGGCACTGTGATCGCGCAAACTTGGAACTTAAAGCTTTGCGAAAAGCTTGGCAAGATCGGCGCGCTTGAAGTGAAGGAAAACAATGCGGGCATTTGGCTTGCACCCGGTATGAACATTCACCGCAGCCCTCTTTGCGGAAGAAACTTTGAATACTATTCCGAAGATCCCCTTGCCACGGGCTATTTTGCCGCCGCGATGGTGAAGGGAATTCAGAGCCAGAATATTGCGGCTACCATCAAGCACTTCTGCTGCAACAACAAAGAAGTAAACCGCAAATTCTCGGATTCGCGCGTTTCCCAAAGAGCGCTCCGCGAAATTTATTTGCGCCCCTTTGAAATTGCCATCAAGAAGGCAAATCCTTGGTGTGTGATGACCAGCTATAATCTGGTAAACGGCGAGCGAGCAAGCTCGAGCTGGGAACTGATCAGCGGAATTCTGAAGGGCGAATGGAAATATGATGGCCTTGTGATGACCGACTGGTGGACCTATTCTTATTTTGAAGATGATTTTGCAGGCGGAAACGATGTGAAGATGCCGCACTTCATCACCAACACCATGCCAGACGCTCCGAAGCCCTATGATCTTGCTGCCAAAATCACCGATGGCACCCTCGATCGCGGAAGAGCAATGGAAGCCGCCAAGCGCGTGCTTCATTTGATGAGCCATTTCGAATAAAAAAAACACCCGAGCACCAAAACGTGCTCGGGTTTTTCTTTTTTCAGGAAAGATGTGGATTTTTGGAAAAAAGAATTGAATTTTTGCGCTTTGTGTGATAAAATGAGAAATGCTATAATATGCAAAAATGGAGGCGCTTTGTGAATCAAACCCAAGATACTGTTCTTATTTTAGAACAGCCCGAAACAACCGAACCGAAAAAGCCCGCTCCCGAACCCAAAAAGGAAAAGAAGAAAAATAAAATTCTTTCCCGTGTTTTGATTTCGGTGGGGAGTTTTCTTTTGTTTTTGGTGGTAACCGTGTTTGCCACCTGCTACCTTTTGCTCAACGGCCCAAGCGAAACCATGCGCGATGCTTTGGTGCTTTCCGCGAAGCAGGCCAGTGCCACCAAATGGCTTCCCGGCCTCTTTTTGGATCACGATTTGGTGAATCAAATTGAGGAAAACAGCAAAGCGGTAAGCTATGATGTGATCTCGATGGAAGAGCAAAAAACCCCCGAAAAAGAAGAAGTGGATGAATGGGCCGATGCCATCGATGGAGTTCGCCTTGTGAATATTTCAAAGCCGACTTTCAAGGCATATTTATTGATGGTGAAAGATCCTTCGCGCGTTTTTGTTGGCACTTCCAGCGATTTTAAATCCGGCAAACCCGGCATGCGCATTTTTGAAATTGCCGATAAATACGGCGCAGTTGCGGCGATCAACGGCGGGGAATATCCCGACGGTGGCGGCGTTGGTCAGGGGGATTATCCCATTGGAATCACCTATTCTCAGGGCGCATTGGTGTTTGACGGACATACCAACCGCACCTTTATGGGCTTCACGAATGAAAATAAGCTTTATGTTTCCGAGGGAATGAATAAAACCCGCGCGGCAGAGCTTGGAATTCGCGATGGAGTTTGCTTCCAAACGGGCAACTGCCTGATTACCAACGATGGGGAAAATATCACCCTTCACTATGCCGACGGCAACACGGGCAGAGCCCAAAGAACCGCGATCGGTCAGCGCGCCGACGGAACGGTGCTGCTTCTTGTTACCGATGGCAGAACCGCATCGAGCATTGGTGCAACCCACAACGATTTGATCGAGATTATGCTGGAATACGGCGCCGTGATGGCAGGCAAACTCGATGGCGGAAGCAGTGCGATGATGTATTATCGCAACTATTTTGATCTTTATGATATTGATCCCTCGGGGCTTGATGAATATCAGAGAAAAGGGCTTGTGAATACCTATAAAGCATTTACCAACCCCAGAAAAATGCCCACTTATTTTGTGATTGGGGAGGCGAAATGATATGATCGATAAGATGAAAAAACTTCCCACCTTCTGGCGTATTTATTCTTTGGTTGCGATCTTTTTGGTGCTTGTGGTGGCGATCGGCCTGATTGTATTGAATTCCTATTTAGAGGCGTTTGAAGCGGCTCAGCCCATTCACGCGGCAGAAGAGGCCTTCCAGCGCTATTTTGCCACGGGCGATTTCAAGCAAGTGCGTGAAAAGAGCGAAGTGAAAGTGAGCGAATTTGAAAGCATCTCTTCGGCAAACGAAAAGTTTTTGTCTCTTTGCGAGGGCAAAGAGATGGATTTCTATTCGATTTCCGCAAAAGGGGATGAAGCATCCTATAATGTGGTTTTGATCGAAGACGGCAAGGCAGAGGAGGGAAAAGCCATTCCTTCCACCAAAATTGCAACGATCAATTTGAAAAAGAGCGAAAAGAAAACCGCATTTGGCTTTTCTGGCTTTGAATTTAAAAATGCCGAAATCCTTGTGAAGGCGGAAGAATCGGTTCGCGTTTCCCTTCCTTCGGAATATCGCCTTCTTGTGAATGGAAAAGAAGCGAGCGAGAATTATCTTGCCGCCACTTCCGATCACGAATGGAATTCCTATCTTCCCGATGGGGTGGCAGGAATTGAAATGGCAGAATATGAAATCAAAGAGCTCTTTCTTGAGCCCACTCTTTCGGTGCAAGATGCCGAGGGGAATGAAATCGAGCTTGTGTTTGATGAAGAAAATTCCATTTACCGCGCAGGATTAAAATTTGAAACCGAAGTGGATCCCGCGCTTTCGAATCGCATCCTTTCCGGTATGAAGGAATATGCCGCTTATATTCAAAACGACGGCAGTATCGGCAAAGTGGCTCCCTATTTTGATACGGCAAGTATGTTTTATCGCAATACCGCGCTGAATCCTTCCGTGTTTGTTTGGGATCACAACGGATACCTCTTCAGAGATGAAGCCATTGAAGATTTCTATTTCTTTGATGAGAAAACCCTTTGCTGCCATGTTTCCTTTGATCAGGTTTTGAAAAAATACGGCAGTGAAGACTATGTGGATCGGATTGATATGACCGTGTTTGTGAGAAAGATTGGCTCCACTTGGCGCATTTACGATCGAATTGTGCGGTGATGCGATGTTTGAAAGCTTAACTTTATGGGAAATTTCCCTTTTGGAAAAAATTCAGGAAATTGCCACTCCTCTGGGCAGTTTTCTTTGGACCGCCATCACCACCTTCGGCGAAGCGGGTATTTTTTGGATTGTGCTTTCCCTTCTTTTGATGATCTTCCCGAAAACCCGCAAGGCGGGCTTTTCCATGGGACTTGCGCTTCTTTTTGGCGTGATTCTGGGAAACGGAGTTTTGAAAAACGTGGTGGCAAGGCCCCGCCCGTATGATTTTAGCCAGAATCTTTCGCATCGGCTTTTTTGGGGCGAAATGTCGAAGGATTTCTCCTTCCCATCGGGGCACACACTTGCTTCCTTTGAAGCGGCAACCGCGCTTTTTTTGCACCATAGAAAATGGGGCATTGCGGCGCTTGTGCTTGCGTTTTTCGTTTCGATCAGTCGGCTTTTCCTTTTGGTGCATTATCCAAGCGATCTGATTGCCGGCGCGGTTTTGGGAATTCTTTTTGCTTTGGCTTCTTCGAAAATCGTGGCAATTCTTTGGAAAAAATACGAAGCCAAAGAAACAAAAATTTAAGTTTTTATTTCAAATCCCATTCAAAAAGGGAGGCAAACTGCCTCCCTTTTCTTTTGAAAAAAGCATAAAAAAACAACCTCGGATTTTCCGAGGTTGGTTTCTTTTTTTATTGAGCGTTTTCAAAGGCAAGATCTGCCTGAAGCTTGGTGAGCTTTTCCGTGTAGGTTTTATAGGTGTTGCGGAAAGCACATTCGGTTTGCCAATCGGCATAGGTTCCAGAGAACATACCGTTGGGATCGTTTCTCAAGTTGTTATACGCTTCGGTCATCAGTGCCATATAATTTGCAGTTCCATAAGAAAGCTGGGCATAGATCGGATCGAAATAGGTTTTCCATTCGCCGATTGCCTTCACCCATTTTTCATCTTCGGTATTGGTCCAATCGTAGCGGAAACCGAGGAAGGGATTGATCGAAGAATTCAGATTCTTTGCTTTTGCTTTTGCCACAAAATCGGGATCCATGGTATCGGGAACATAGCCCAGAAGGGTGTTGCCGGATTTGAAGAAATCCATGGAATAGGATTGATCGATGATATGGATCACATTTTTATTTTCTGCATCCACAATGTAGTGGGTTTCTTCAATACCGAATGCGAGGAGATTGCGAAGGGTGGCATCGGTGGAAAGAAGCTCGAGCACTTCCATTGCACGATCGGGATACTGGCAATGAGAGCTGATACCGAAGAGTCCGCCGGAAAGAGCCGCTTCGGTGGAGAAATCGGCGCCTTTATAGAGATGAGCGGTATAGCCCTTCTTTTCCCAATCCATCTTTTCTTCTTCGGTGAGTTCCTGAACGGAAGCGAAGAAAGATCCGGTGGCATTGGAAAGATAACCTTTCGCGCGCCAATCGGCTTTGAGTGCACAGTAATCAACAAATGCGGTGGAAGCGGTGCTGTTGGGGTTCAAAGCGGCGTTGGTGTTGGTGCCGGTGAAGCTTCCGCCCAAAAGATTATCGGTAAACACGCCGGTGGTGTTTGCCATATCGATTCCATCATAGAACACAATGCCTTCGGGATCGAAATCGCCGGCAAGAGGAGCGATGCCTGCTTCGCCTGCAGCCACTCTTGCGAGGGTGGGTTCCAAATCCTTGATGGAGCGAACGGTGGAAAGATCCAAACCGTATTTCTTTGCAAGTGCAGTATTCACAAGAAGGAAGGTTTCGTTGGATGCGATCGCGCTGTTGTTGGGGATGCCGTAAACAGTTCCGTCAACGGTGGCGGCGGTCATAAACGAGGGGAACACAAAATCTTTGATTTTTTTATGCTCGTTATCAAGATAAGTATTCAGATCGATTAGAAGCTTCTGATCGATGTAATCATAGTAATCCTGCATGCTGGGGATATAGATAATATCCACCTGCACATCTTTGATCACGGCCTTATCCTTGCCTTGTTCCACAAGCTCGGCCTGCTCTTCCTGCTTCTTCTTTTCTTCCTCTGCCTTTTGCTTTGCTTCCAAGCGCTTCTTCTGCTCGTATTTGATTCTTTCATCGGGAGTTAAAGTGGCTTTGTAAGCGGCTTCGGATTTTGCGGCGGCGGCAGCTTCCTGCTCGGCTTTGAACTTTTCTGCTTCTGCGGCTGCAAATTTATCGTATTGCGCGTTGAGCGCTGCCTGATATTCCTTTTCGGTGAAGAAACGGAGATCGATGGCGGTTTTGTATTTGGCAACGCAATAGTTGGAAATTTTTTCTTCTACTGCTTTCAAGCCCTCTTCGGTGGTGCCTTCTTCCACGATGGCATAGAGGGTGAGGGCAAGATTTTGTCTTTGCACTTCTTCTTCGGCGGCCTCTTCGCCTTCTTCTTTTTTCTCTTCGGTAGAGCATGCGCTCATACAAAGCGAACAAAGCATGATGAGTGCCAAAATAAGACTGATGAGTCTTTTGGTCATAGGGTGTTTTCCTCCTTGTTAAAAGTACGGCCAATTGCTTATATTTTACACGAAAACCGAGGCGGTGTCAAGGGCTCGGTGCCTCGTCATTCTTTCTAAAAAGGGATCGCGGAAACTGTGTTACTTGCTTAAATTTTGCCTTGATTGTAACGAGTTTGTGAAGGAATTTAATCCAAATAATCCTTCAGCTTCTTTGCGCGGCTGGGATGGCGCAATTTGCGAAGCGCTTTTGCTTCGATCTGACGAATTCTTTCACGGGTGATATTGAATTCTTTTCCCACTTCCTCGAGGGTGCGGGTTCTGCCGTCGTCGAATCCGAAACGGAGCTTTAATACCTGCATTTCTCTGGGGGTGAGAGAATGGAGCACTTCATCCAAATGCTCGCGGAGCATGGTATAGCTTGCGGCTTCGGCGGGAGCGGGAGCATCATCATCGGGAATGAAATCGCCAAGATGGCTATCTTCCTCTTCGCCGATGGGGGTTTCGAGCGAAACGGGCTCCTGCGCAATTTTCATGGTTTCGCGAACTTTTTCCACGGGGATATTCATCACTTCGGCAATTTCTTCGGCACTGGCTTCATGGCCGAGCTCCTGAAGAAGCTGACGGGACACGCGCAAAACCTTATTGATGGTTTCCACCATGTGCACGGGGATTCGGATGGTTCTTGCCTGATCGGCGATGGCGCGGGTGATGGCCTGACGGATCCACCAGGTGGCATAGGTGGAGAATTTAAAGCCCTTATTATAATCGAACTTTTCCACCGCTTTCATCAAACCAAGATTGCCTTCTTGGATCAGATCGAGGAAAAACATTCCTCTGCCAACATATCTTTTTGCAATGCTGACCACAAGACGAAGGTTTGCTTCCACAAGCTTTTGCTTGGCGGATTCCCTTTGATATTCGGTTTCGCCTTCGATCATTTGCTGAGCAAGGGCGAGCTCTTCTTCACCGGTGAGAAGCGGCACTTTGCCGATTTCTTTTAAATACATTCTCACATGGTCTTCCAGCGCCATGCCCTCGCCTTGGAGCATTTGCTCCATATCCTGATCGGCTTCGATGGGATCCACTTCCTCTTCGGCCTTCAGTTCATCCAGATCGGGCATTTCCATAAAGGAGGAAATATCCACTCCGCTGGCTTCGAGCACGTCGTAGAGTTTTTCGAGCTGCTCGGATTCGTATTCCACATCCTCAAGCAGTTCCATAATTTCGGCGTTGGTAAGACTGCCTTTGGATTTTCCTTTTTCGATGATGGCATCGAATGCCTTTTTCAGCTTCAATTCGGGGCTGAGTTCTTCGGTGGTTTGAGTTTCCTTTTTCTTGCTCATGAATTTGAATCCTTTCGTGATTTTTCTGCTTTCAGTTTTTCCAGCCAGTCGCCGGAGAGCGGTTCGGCTTTGATTTCTTTTTTCTTTTTTTCTTCTTCAAGGCGCTCAAAGAGTTCCTTTAAGATGGCGGGGGAATTATTGCCAAGGGCTTCGCGCTTCTTTTTCATTCCCTCGAGCTCGCCCATTTCCTCGGGAGTGAAAAATTCATTCAGGGCAGCAAACGGCACCCCTTCTTCCACTTCGGTTTGACCGAGCATGGTTTCCAGCGCACGCTTTAAAAATTCGCAGCTGAAAAGCTCGGGCTTTATGATCGGCCGAATGGCGGGATCGAGCAGATATTCCCTGCGAAGAAGCAGAATTCCCAAAATGTTTTCTTCTTTGGCGGCGGCGGAAACGAATTTTGCCTTATCGGGATTCACTCGGTTTCCGAGGCCTTGGGTTTTTTGCATTTCGCGATTTAGATTTTCTTTCATTTCGCGCTTTGCTTCGCGCACGGTTTCTTTGGTGGTTTGCAGGCGGATCACATCGGCGGGAAGGCCGGTGATCTCGGCGGCGCGGGCGATATAAAGCTCTTTTTCAACCGGGCTTTGCACGGTGGAAAACAGCGAAATACATTCTTTGATAAAAGCATCTTTTCCATCCATGGTGTCGAGCTCATGCCCCGAGCGGATTTCGCTGAAAAGATATTCAATGGCGCCCATCGCTTCTTTTTTTGCCTTTTCAAAGGCACCTTTGCCAAAGGCGCGGATAAAATCATCGGGATCTTTGATGGGCTTGCCGTTTTGATCGGTGCCGGAAAGGGTGATCACTTTCACCTTGATTCCCGCATCCTGAAGAAGGCGAATGGCTTTGCGGGTGGCGCGCTTTCCTGCTTCGTCGCCATCATAGCAAAGATAAACCTTTTCGGTATAGCGGGCAAGGATTCGGCAGTGATCCATGGTGAGCGCGGTGCCAAGCGAGGCCACGGCAGTGGAAACCCCGTGCGCATGGAGCGAAACGGCATCCATATTGCCTTCGCAAAGGATGATTTCTTTATCGGGTGAATTTTTCGCGATATTCAAAGCAAACACGGTGCGGCTTTTTTTATACACGGGGGTATCGGTGGTGTTTACATATTTCGGATCGTTTTCCCGATCGGATTCCACGATTCTGCCCGAAAAGGCAACCACATTTCCCGCCACATCGATCACGGGGAACATGGCTCTGCCGCGGAAAAGATCATAGAGCTGACCGGTTTTTCCGATTTTGCCCAAAAAGCCCTCCACAATCTCTTCCTTGCGATAGCCCTTTTGCAAGAGATGCGAGGTGAGAGAATTCCAAGAGGTGGTGGCATAGCCGAGCCCGAAGCGCTTGATGATGGGGGCGCTCAGTCCTCGGCCGAGAAGATAATCCAGCCCTGCTTTTCCCGCGGGGGATTGAAGCTGAGCGTGCCAAAACCTTGCGGCTTCGGCATTCATTTCATAAAAGCGCTTTTTATTGATGCGCTTTTCTTCATCGTTTGCCACGGGCATGGTGAGCCCTGCGCGGTTTGCAAGCATTTCCACTGCGGAAAGATAATCGAGATTTTCCATTTGGCGAACGAAGGTGATCACATCGCCCCCTGCGCCGCAGCCATAGCAATAATAATGGCTTGGATTGGAATATAAGGTGAAAGAAGGGGTTTTTTCATTATGAAACGGACAGCAACACACCATATTGCTGCCTGCTCTTTTTAGAGTGGCATACTGCGCCACGATTTCTTCGAGGGGATTTCTTAAAATCACTTCTTGAATAAAGGCCTCGGGAATTCGCATAAAAAACACCTCCTTTTTGGTTTCTATTACTTATATACGGAAAAAAAGCAAAAAACACTTTTTTTCGCTTTCAATTTTTCAAAAAAAGTGTTTTTTAGCAAAATATGCAAATTCGTTTTTTGAAGGAAAACGAGTTTTCCACAGGCAAAAAAGACATTTCGACAAAAAATATGGCTTAAAATCAAGGTTTTTCCCACAATCCACAGAGTTTTCCACAGGATAGGGGAAAACTTCCGATGGAAAAAGAAAAATAGAAAAATTTATTTTTTTTGAGAAAAAAGAGGATGTTCGGGGGCCTCAACACATATTTTTTGCAGCGAAATAAGAGGGGATTCTTCCCGCGGGAAAAAGCAAAGACGATGCGAACGGAGTGCCTGATGGGAAAAATCGGGATCGCGGGAATCTTTGCCGTATTTCGAATCGCCCACCAAAGGATGCCCCAGATGCGCGAGGGTGGCGCGGATCTGATGGGTGCGACCCGTATGGAGAAGCACCAGAATCAGGGTGCGATCTTTTTTGGGATCATAAGAAAGGGGTGAGATCTCGGTGATCGCGGTGAGGAATCCTTTTTTGGGGGTATCGGAAACTTCCACGCGGTTTTTGGCGGGATCTTTTTTTAAATAAAGGGTGATTTTTTGCTTTTTTTGCAGTGCGCCGTGGCACCAAGCAAGGTATTCTTTTTGCACGAGGCGTTCGCGGATCATTTCGTTCATTTCGCGCAGGGCTTCGGCATTTTTGGCGGCGATCACAAGGCCCGAGGTGTTGCGGTCGATGCGATTGCAAAGGGCAGGGGTGAAAGAATTTTCATCCTGCGGACAAAATTCGCCCTTTTTATAAAGATATGCTTTGATATGATCGATGAGGGTGCCGGTTTTTTGGGTTTCGTCGGAATGGCAGGAAACTCCTTCTTTTTTATCGCAAACAAGGATGTTTTCATCTTCATATACCGGCGAAAGCGAAGGGGTGAGCGAAAGGAAGCGATCCTCCTTTTCGCCAAAGAAATCGGGCGAAAGGAAAAGCTGCACCGAATCGCCTTCAAAAAGGATTTGCCCCTCGGTGCATCGTTTGCGGTTTACTTTGATTTTTTTGGTGCGAATGGCTTTATATAAAAGGGATTTCGGGAGACCGTTTGTTGCTTTGAGAACAAATTTATCCACCCTTTGATTCGCATCGTTTGAATTGATGATAAATTCTTTCATGCTTTATATGCGTCTACCGCATTGATTTTGAGGCCTTTGGAGGAGAAATTGATTTCGTATTCGGTGAGAATATTATCCTTTGCGCGATCGGAAGCATGGAGATCGCGGCAAATATTTTCGGTTTTCCAGCCGCAGGCGGCATAGTTTTCGAGGGAAGATTCAAAGAGCAAAACATTATCGGTTTTTTGCTTGATGCAGCCGCCCGATTTTAAGATTGCGCGATAAACGGCAAGAAACGAGGGCGCGGTGAGGCGGCGCTTTGCATGGCGCGCTTTGGGCCAAGGATCGGAAAAATTCAAATAAATGCGATCGATTTCTTCGGGTGCAAAATATTCGCCCAGCTTTGCCGCATCGGCATTCAAAAAGAGCACATTTTCGATTTTTTCCGCCGCCACTTTTTCCACAGCCAGAAGCATTGCTTCGCGGCAATATTCCACTGCCACAAAAAGCACCTCGGGATTTTGCTTTGCCATTTCCAAAATAAAGGCGCCTTTTCCGCAACCGATTTCCAGATGCAGTTCTTTTTTTTCATTTTCATCTCCGGCAAAAAGAAGGCGGTATTTGCCCGCGTGCTTTTCGGGAGAGGTGATCAGAAGATGGGAGCAAGCATCCAAACGTTCATCGGTATGCTTCTTTTTTCTCATTCTCATAACAAAACCTCAAATCCATTGATATTGATCTTATTCTATCATTTTTTCTGCCCGATTTCAAGGGGCGGGACACAGGACAACAAAATTTTTACGGCAGATTGAAAGAAACGGAGGATCAAAATGCAGAAAAATTTTTCAAAGGAAGCCGAAGCGGCTTTGAAAGAGGCGCGCCGATGGGCGCAGAATACGGGGCAAATATATCTGGGAAGCGAGCATTTATTATTGGGGCTTCTTTCGGTGGAGGATTCTGCCGCAAAGATTTTGCTTTCCGATGCGGGAATCGATTTTGAGCGCGCAAAGGAAAAGCTTTTGCACCTCTCGCCCTCGGGCGGGCAGATTTTGGAAGATGAGATTGAATTCACCCCGCGCGCCGAAAGAATTTTAAGCGCCTCTTCGGCGAGTGCAAAAAAAGGAAGAGAAGCGGGCACGGAGCATATCCTTCTTTCGATTCTTTCGGATTCCGATTCTCTTGCGGTGCGCTTGATTGCGCTTTTGGGAGGCGAGATTTCGCATCTTTTGGAATTATGCCGAAAGCTCATTCGGGAAGAGGAGGAATTGGAATCCCCCTTGCCGCCGAGGAGCGAAAAAACAGGCGGGAATTTGAAAGCGCTTTTCAAATACGGTCGCGAGCTTATATCAGAAGCAAAAGAGGGAAAAATTGATCCCATCATTGGAAGAGAAGAGGAAATCGATCGGGTGGTGCAGATTTTATCGCGCCGCACAAAAAATAATCCCTGCCTTGTGGGGGAACCGGGAGTTGGCAAAACCGCGATTGTGGAAGGGCTTGCCCAAAGGATTTCTTCGGGTGAGGTGCCGCAAAATCTTCTTTCGAAAAAGCTTTTTTTCCTGGATCTTGCCGCGATGGTGGCGGGCACAAAATATCGCGGAGAATTTGAAGAGAGGATCAAAAATGTGATCGATGAGGCGATCGAATCGGGGGAAGTGATCCTTTTTTTGGATGAAATTCATACCATTGTGGGCGCGGGGGCATCGGAAGGGGGAATGGATGCCTCGAATCTTTTAAAGCCCGCGCTTTCCCGAGGGAAATTGCGCCTGCTTGGCGCCACCACGCTATCGGAATATCGCGCTATTGAAAAGGATGCGGCTTTGGAGAGAAGATTCGAAGCGGTGATGGTTTCAGAGCCGAGCGAGGAAGAGGCAGTGAGGATTTTGCAGGGGCTTCGCAAAAAATACGAGCAGCACCACAAGGTTTTGATCAGCGATGAGGCGCTGAAAAGCGCGGTGAGTTTTTCGGTGCGCTATCTTCCCGAGCGGTATTTACCCGATAAGGCGATTGATTTGATTGATGAAGCCGCTTCCAAAAAGCGAATGGAAGCCGATCGAAGATCAAAAAGCGAATCGAATTTGCAAAATCAAATCGATGCTTTGGAAGAGGAGAAAAAAAGGGCGCTCGAGAGGGAGGAATATGAAAAGGCGGGCGCGATTTTAAATCAGATCCGAAAAAAGCGGGGGCTTTTGGAAGGAGCGGAAAAAGAGGGGATTTTGATCGGAGAAGAGGAAATTGCCGAAATGATCACGCGCAAAACCAAAATTCCCGTTTTGCGGCTGATGCAAGAAGAGGCGGAGCGGCTGATGAATTTAGAAGCGCATTTGAAAGAAAAAGTGATGGGGCAAAACGAGGCGGTGGAGGCGGTGAGCCGCGCTGTTCGCCGAAGCCGCACGGGCTTGAAATCGCCTTCCCGCCCGATGGGGATCTTTCTTTTTTGCGGGCCAACGGGGGTTGGCAAAACCGAGCTTGCGCGCGCTTTGTCGGAGGTGATTTTTGGCTCGGAAAAGAAGATGATTCGGGTGGATATGTCGGAATTTTCGGAAAAACATTCCGTTTCCAAGCTCATTGGTTCGCCTCCCGGCTATATTGGCTTTGAGGAGGGGGGCGCTCTTTGCGAGAAGATGCGAAAAAATCCCTATTCGGTGGTGCTTTTTGATGAAATGGAAAAGGCGCATCCGGATATTTTCAATCTTCTTTTGCAAATGATGGAAGACGGGCATCTTACCGATTCCCACGGCAGGCGCGCGGATTTTAAAAATGCGCTTGTGATTATGACATCAAACTGCGGAGCGCAAAATCTTTCGGCAAAAAAAGCGATGGGCTTTTCTTCGGGGGCGGAAGAAAAAGAAGCCGAGCGCGAAGAGAAAGAGAAGATTTTAAAGAGCTTGAAAGAACGTTTTCGCCCCGAATTTCTGAATCGATTCGATGAGATTTTGGTGTTTTCCCGCCTTGGGAAAAAAGAAATTTTGGCGATTTGCGAAAAGTTTCTTCAAGAAGTGAAGGATCGCCTTCGGGAAAAGGGAATCGAACTCGAATTTTCGAAGGAGGCGATGGAAAAAATGGCCGAAGCGGGATTTGATCCCGAATATGGCGCAAGGCCTCTTCGCAGAGCGGTGCAAAGAAGGGTGGAGGATCCGCTTGCCGAAGCAATTCTTCGGGGAAAATTTCAAGCGGGAGATCGGATTTTGGCTTTTCTTTCAGAGCAGGGCGAGATTGATTTTGGAAAGAAATAAAAAGGCCGAAGCAGAATTTCTGCTTCGGCTTTTTTCAAACCAGTTCTTTTTTTGCCATGCGGGCGCGGTATTTTCTGCGCCTTAATTTTTCGCGCTCGGCTTCTTTTTGCTTTTCGTGGCGAAGGATTTTTTCTTCCAAAAAGTGCTTGGCGGCGCGATCGAATTCAAAAATTTCGCGCGTGGCGCGCACAGAATCTCCCTCGGCGCGGTGGAATTTGAATCGGATCAAAAATTCTTTGCCGCAGGAGCAGGTGCTATGCGATAAGAATTTATGCGCATTTTGCGGAACGAAATGCTCGGGAGAAAGAAATAAATCGCAGTTTGGGCAGGGCACGGGGGTGGTGGCAAGCTCTTTGAGCGCTTCCCCGCGATGGGAAAAGGTGATGGGGATTTCTTTGGTATCGAGCGGTCGCGAGGTGATATCGCCCGCAAGAAGGGGATATTCCTCCATTCCTTTTTGCATATCAAGATGGCGGCAAATAAGCGCCGTGCTTCGGGCATCGCAAAGGGCATCATGGGCTTGGAAGGGCTTTTCACCGAGCTTTTCGATGGCATCTTCCAGCGCATATTGGCGCATTACCCCTTCGATCTGATGCGCATAAAATACCTGCAGATCATAAAAATCGGGGATCCAATCTTCATCGATGGAAAACAGGCGAAGATTATCGCGGAGCATGGGCACATCATCGGGCCCCCAAGTTAAAAACACGAAATCCTTGCCGCAAAAACGCGCAAGCTTTTTTAAGGCATCGGGAAACAAAAGACCTTTTTTCACATCTTCATTTTTGATTCCCGTGAGGCGGCTTACTTTGCGGTGCATTTTGCGATAATATTGCGGACGCACCAGAAGATTCAATTCTTTTTTGATTTTAAAACGGCGGTTTAATTTCACCGCGCCGATCTGCACGATCTCGCCCGTGAGGTGAACGGGGTTTTCCACCGTTTCCTTATAATAGCGGGGCTGGTTCCATTCCAGATCCAGTACAATATAATTCATAGTTTCTTTTCCCTTTTTATTCTCCTTCAAATTCTACCTTTTTCGGCAAAAAAAGTCAAGGGGAAAGAAAGGGCGGATTTTGATTTTGCGGTTGACTTTTCCCCTATGGTTCTTGTAAAATATAAAGGTAGTTTGATTTTGCAGTTTTACTTTTTTGGAGGATTTATGAAGATCAAAACCATTTCTTCTTCTTGGAAAGAACTCGAAAAACTTCCCAAAATCCCGCATTTTAAGCCCCGAAAGCCGATGTTTTTATTTTCGCTTTTGATTCGCATCCTTTCGATCCCCGCTCTTTTTGCCGTGCGCTTTTCTTATACCAAAACCAGAATGGAAAAGGCGGGCGAGGGGCCGTATTTTATTTTGATGAATCATTCGAGCTTTTTGGATTTGAAAATTGCATCCAAAATTCTTTTCCCGATGAAATTCGGGATTGTTTCCACCACGGATGCTTTTGTTGGCAAATCGCTTTTGATGCGCTTGATCGGATGTATTCCCACGCAGAAATTTGTTACCGATGTGAGCTTGGTGATGAATTTGATTCGCCTTGTGAAAAAGGAAAAGCTCAGTGTTTTGATGTATCCCGAAGCGGGGTATTCATTTGACGGCAGATCCACCCGCCTGCCCGAGCGGCTCGGGGGAATGCTCAAGCGCCTTGGGGTGCCTGTTTTGATGATTCGCACCGATGCGGGCGGCTTTTTGCGCGATCCGCTTTATAATGGGCTTCGCCTTCGCAAGGTGAAGGTTTCTGCCGATCTTTCGTGCCTGCTCACGCGCGAGGAAATCAAGGAAAAGAGCGCGGAAGAGCTCGATGAAATTTTGCACCAAGCGTTTTCTTTTGATCATTTTCGCGAGCAGAAGGAAAAGGGAATCCGCATCACCGAATCCACCCGTGCCATCGGGCTTGAGCGCGTGCTTTATCGCTGCCCCGAATGTGGCGCGGAGGGCAAAATGCACGGCGAAGGAATTTTATTTTCCTGCAAGGAATGCGGCAAAGAATATCAGCTCACGGAGCTCGGAGAAATCTGCGCGATCGATGGCGAAACTCGCTTTTCCCATATTCCTGATTGGTTTGAATGGCAAAGAGAGTGCGTGCGCGAGGAGCTTTTGGAAGAAACCTATCGGCTTGAAATTCCCGTTTCGGTGGGCGCGATTTGCGATCATAAGGCGATGTATATGCTTGGAAAAGGAATCTTGAAGCACGATCGGCATGGCTTTTTGCTCACTTCCGATGATGGAAGCTTTGAATATCGGCAGGATCCGTATTTTTCGTATAGCTTGAATGCCGATTTCTTCTTTTATGAAAAGGGCGATATGATCAGCATCGGCACGAAAGATCGCTTATTTTACTGCTTTGTGGAAGATGGGGTGCCTGTAACCAAAGCGCGCCTTGCCACGGAAGAAATGTACCTCCTGCCAAAACTTGAAAAAGCAAGAGATTGAAGGGAAAACGATTATGAGATTGATTGCCACCGGTGATACGATCATCACAGAATATTACACCCGCGATTACGAAGGCTATCGGGAACTATGCGATTTTATTCGTACAGCAGACGTGCGGTTCAACAATATGGAAACACCTTTGGTGGATGATTGGTGCAAGGTGTCTTCTTTTTCCGGAGGGCATTGGCTGCGCAGCCACACATCGCTCTTGGATCAATTGGAGGATTTTGGGTTCAACTGTTATAGCTTTGCCAACAACCACAATTTGGATTTTTTCTACGAAGGAATGATCAGCACGCTGGAAGCTTTTGAAAAGCGGGGCTTGCCCTATGCCGGCGCCGGAAGAGATCTGGCAGCGGCAACTCGGCATTGCAAAGTGCAAACCCCGAAAGGCTCTGTGGCGATGCTGGCATTTACAACTGCGTTCGAACCTTCTGCAGCTGCAGGTCCTGCCAGCGGCAAAATCCCCGGAAGACCCGGTGTTAGCGTTTTGCGGCACAAAGTGCAATACTTTGTTACCGAGAAGCAGTTGGAGGCGCTAAAAGAAATTGCAGATGGTTCCCTTGTGAACGGTCGCCTGAAAAATCGGCAGGCTTTGGGCTCTGTGGCAGTAAGTGATTCGGTATTTCCTTTCGACAAATTGGAGTTTGCGGTAGGAGAGCCGGGCAGAATGACGTATGGCAATCCTTATGATTTGGAGCGTTTGGAAGAGGCTGTAAAGGCAGCGGTTTCGGATGCAGATTATTGCGTTTTGTATATCCACACCCACGAAACCAAAGGAGCAAGAGATGATGAGCCTGATTACTTTGTGGAAGAATTTGCCCGCAAGGCCATCGATCTGGGTGCAAAGGCCGTTGTTTGCAGCGGCACTCATCAGGTTAAGGCGGTGGAGATCTATAAGGGGGCGCCGATCTATTACTCGATTGCCAACTTTTTCTTCCGTCCTCATGATCTTACCTGCTATCCTCAGGAATGGTTTGAAAAGTATCATCTGGATACAAGCCTTTCGATCGAGGAGGCGGAAAACATTCGCTCCAAGGGCGGAACACGGGGGCTTATGACTCAGGAATATAATTTTCAGGCTATGCTGCCGGTGATCGAGTGGGATAAAAACGGAAATTGCATAAAGATTGCCGCAATGCCCATTGGCCTTGGCTTTGATACGCCGGAAACAAAAGGGTTTCCCCGATTGGCAGATAAAAAGACTGCCGATGCCCTGTATGCCAAACTGACTGCCTGCTGTGAACCTTACGGTGTAAAGGTGGAAGCGGGAGATGACGGTATGTTTTACTTTTTCAAGAAATGACCAAACAAATGGAATCCAACCGAAGAAAAGACCTAGGCTTTCGTGGAAAGCTTAGGTCTTTTTAAAACGGCTTTTTTCGGAAAAAGAAAGCTGCTATTCTTCGATGGATTTTGTGATGGCCATAAGCTCATCGAGCGCTTTTTCGCGATCGAAGGTGGAAAGGCGAAGAAGAATTTCATCTCCTGCCGAAAGAAGCGGGGAATGGGGAGAGGCTTTTTTCACAGAAAGCACAAATACCCCGTTTGGCCAAAAAATATCGCGCACCTCCTTGCCCACAGCAAAGGAATTTTCCTCCACAAGGAAGGTGATTTCTTCTTCGATGAAAAGCCTGCCTTTGGAAAG
>JAZOVP010000158.1:0-7002 GCA_045658765.1 Eubacteriales bacterium
GGGATTTGTTCTCAATGGTTTTCCATTTTATATTTGGCGAAAAATTCGTCGATGCTTTCCACTGTGCCGTCTCTGCGCGATTTTTCTGCGGCAAAGCCGATCAGATGGTTTTTCACCGAAATTTCAATATCTGCCGCGGAATATCCCTTATAATCACCGCTTAAATAATCGAAAAGTTCCATCACAAGGCCGCTATCGCCGCCGCCGTGCCCCGAAACGATGCTTTCATCGATTTGAGGAATGGGATACCCTTTTTTCTCTTTATTTTGGAAGGTATACACCGTGATTTCCGGATCTGCAAAATTGGCATAGAGTTCGCCTTTCGTGCCAAACAAACGAATGTATCTGCCTCCTTTATTGAAGGCATTCATCGAAAGGGTTGCGGTTACCCCGCCCTCGAATTCCATATTCACGGTTTGCTGATCCACCACATCGTTATTTGCATGGAACACGCAAAGGCCATAATCGGTGGTCTTGAGGGCAGTCATCACCTCTTCATCGGTGGGGATGGCGCCTTTGGCTATGCCGCGGGTGGAAGCTTGGCGGAGCCAAAGATTTTCTTTATCATCATAATAGAGCTTTTTGCAAGCATAACGGCAAGTATCCACAATGGGGCAAGTGCCATCGATACAGCGAACGGGCGCGCCTTCCGGGGCGTTTTCTTTTCTGAAATAGGTGAGTTTTCCGAAAGATTGCACTCTGCGGCAAGGAAGATGCAAAAGCCATTGAATAATATCCAGATGGTGGCAGCTTTTGGCAAGGAGCATCGGGGTGGTTTCTTTTTCGCTATGCCAATTTCCGCGCACGAAGCTATGGGATTGGTGAATATGCCCCACACCCTCCACAAAAATACCGGACATAATTTTGCCGATGGTGCCATCCATCAAAATACGCTTGATTTGATTATAAAACGGGGTATAACGCAAAACATGGCAAACCAACACCTTCACGCCCTTTTCCTTTGCGGCATGAGCGATTGCGGTGCATTCCTCGGCCGTTTGCGCCACGGGCTTTTCCAAAACAAGATCATAGCCAAGCGAGATGGCTTTCATCGCAACTTCATAGTGCATATCATCCATGGTGCAAATCAGGCAAACATCCGCCATTTTTGGACGAGATAAAATTTCCTGCCAAGCAGAAAAGCACTTTTCTTCGGGAATCGCATGGCGATCACGAATCACATTTCTTCTGCCCTCTTCCGGCTCGGCAACTGCAACCACACGGAATTTTTCGGGCATTTTGCTCATCGCAGTGGTATAGGCATCGCCGCGCAAACCTGCGCCAATCAGAATTACGGAAATCGGTTTCAAAGCATCCATCCTCCTCTTTTTTCTGCGGAAAGTATATCATAAAATTCAAAAAAACACAAGAAAAAACGCGGAGATTACTCCGCGTTTTTTCTTTTATGCTTCGGCAAAATCTTCTTTCCCTACTCCGCAAAGAGGGCAAACAAAATCTTCGGGAAGATCCTCGAATTTGGTGCCGGCTTCAATGCCGTTTTCGGGATCGCCGATTTCTTCATCGTATTCCCATCCGCATACTTCGCAAACATATTTTTTCATATTTTTCCTCCTAAATTTCTCGGGAAACCCGATTCTATTTTCCCCGCAATCAGCGGCAGAGTTCTTCTGCAAGAAGCGCAATCTCGTTTCTTGTATCTTCATTTAATGCGGAATGGATTTTCACTGAATTTTCGGTGAAATTCAGATTCTTGCATCCTTCCAGCGCTTCCTTCATTTTCTTTGCGGCGATCGGTGCCCAAGAGCCGTTTTCCATCAAAGCCACCGTGCGATCACGGAATCCTCTTTCGATCAAATGATCGAGGAAAACTCGCATATGCGGGAAAACATCGCCGTTGTAGGTTGTGGTTGCCAAAACCAATTTGCTATATTGGAACGCTTTCGCCACCACCTCTGCCATATCGCTTCTGGCAAGATCAAAAATCTCCACATCGAGATTGGTTTTTGCTTTAATCGCATCAAAAAGTTCCACTGCGGCTTCTTTGGTATGACCATAAACAGAAGTATACGCGATCACAATTCCTTCTTTTTCCACTGCATAGCTCGACCAAATCTGATAAAGATTGATGTAATAAGAAAGGTTTTCTTTGAGAACGGGGCCGTGAAGCGGGCAAATATACTGAATGTCAAGGCCTGCCGCTTTTTTTAAGAGCGCACTCGCCTGCGCACCGTATTTTCCAACAATGCCGATATAATACCGTCTTGCTTCGTCGATCCATTCTTCCTTTGCATCCAGCGCCCCGAATTTTCCGAAAGCATCTGCGGAAAAGAGCACTTTATCGCATGAATCGTAGCTTACAATCACCTCAGGCCAATGCACCATCGGTGCGGTTACAAAGGTGAGCGTGTGCTTTCCGAGAGAAAGCGTGTCGCCTTCGCCAACCACAATGCGGCGCTCGGGAAAATCGGTGCCGAAAAAGTTTTTCATCATCGCAAATGCCTTGGCAGAAGAAACCACCGTGGCTTCGGGATAGGAGCTCATAAATTCGGCAATACACGCTGAATGATCGGGCTCCATATGATGCACCACCAGATAATCGGGCTTTTTGCCGCCGAGCACGGTTTTGATATTGCCGAGCCACTCTTTTCCAAAGGCGGCATCCACAGTGTCCATCACAGCGATTTTTTCATCTAAAATGGCATAGGAATTATATGCCATACCGTTTGGAACTCGATACTGCCCCTCAAATAAATCCACTTTATGATCGTTCACGCCAAGATAGCGAATGTCGTTTGTAATCATGTTTTCTCCTTTTATCCTTCGTGGAAAAGCATTAAAATATACTCCGAATTTGCATAGGTTTGAATGAATCCCTTTGCTTTTTCGAGGCAAAATACTTCTCCGCTCGGAATTATTTCTTCAAAATTTCGTTTGATATAAACCTCGTCGCCGCAAAATAAATACTTTTGTTTCAAAAAATCCGCCTGCACCACGGAAGACCCTGCGGAATGACCGCCGATTTTCAGGATTTTCAATCCATCAAAAAGAGAATATTCTTCATCGAAGGTGATCACTTTTTTATTTTGCAGAAGATATTCTTTTCCCTCTTCGTATTCTTCTTTTTGGATATAAACGGTGGCATTGCGAAAATATTTTGCGCCGTCAATATGATCATGATGCGCGTGGGTGATGATCAGATCGGTGATCCCATCGGGATCGATCCCCTTTTTTCTCAGCGCCTCATCGGGTCGGATGAAATCTTTCATTTCAAATCCGGGCAGCGAATCGCAACCCGCATCGATGAGAATTTCGCGAGAATTTGTTTTCATATAATAAAAAATAAAATCGATCGGGACCCGTTTTTCTTTCTCGCCACCCCGAATTGCCATTCTTTCCGGCATTGATGATCTTGCATATAAAATCGAATCGATTTTTTCTATCATACTCCACCGCCTTTCTCCTATTATAACACCGAAAAAAAGAAAAGAAAACCCCAAGAATCAAAATTCTCGGGGTTTTCTTTCATTCTTTTTCCAAATAAAATTCGCGATACCAATTCGTAAAGCGGCAAAGCCCCTCTCGAAGAGAGGTTTTGGGTCGGAATCCAAAATCGCGCTCCAAATCGGAAACATCGGCAAAGGTGATCGGCACATCGCCCGGCTGCATCGGCACAAGCTTTTTATGCGCCTCAAAATCATAATCCTCAGGCAAAACGCCCGCCTTCACCAATTCTTCCTGCAGGATCTGCACAAAATCCAAAAGATTTTCGGGATTGTTGTTTCCAATATTATAAATGCGATAGGGCGGGATCGGAAGTCCGTCTTCCCCGTTTTTCACTTCGGGTGCGTTTTTCGTTACGTGGAGTACCCCCTCCACAATATCGTCAACATAAGTGAAATCGCGCTTGCAATTACCGAAATTGAAGATTTCGATGGTTTTGCCCTGAATGAGCTTATTGGTAAAGCCAAAATATGCCATATCGGGTCTGCCCGCAGGGCCGTAAACGGTGAAGAATCGAAGCCCCGTGGTGGGAATGGCATAGAGCTTGGAATACGCGTGTGCCAGAAGTTCATTGGATTTTTTGGTGGCGGCATATAAGCTCACAGGGTTATCCACCTTATCTTCCGTGCTATACGGAATCTTTTTATTCGAGCCGTAAACACTCGAAGAAGAAGCATATACCAAATGCTCCACGGGATATTTTCTGCACGCTTCCAAAATATGATAAAAACCGATCAGATTGGATTCGATATAGGCATCGGGATTGGTGATGCTATATCTCACCCCTGCCTGCGCGGCAAGGTGCACCACCACATCGAATTTATGGGCAGAAAACACTTTTTCTATCAAATCGCGATCCGCCAAATTCCCGCGCACAAATTCCCATTTGCTTTCTTTTTTTGTGTTGGCAAGTTTTTCAATTTCTTCCAAACGATATTCCTTTAAGGATACATCGTAGTAATCGTTCACACTATCAAAGCCAACCACAACAATATTTTCTTCGCGGCGAAGGAGTTCCATCGCAAAATTTGCGCCGATAAAGCCGGCGGCTCCCGTAACCAAAACGGTTTTCCCGGAAAGGTTGATGTTCGGTGTTAGCATATTCCCTGATACTCTTTCTTGATTTTTTCGTAGTTTTCTAAATTTCCGATGTCAAAGCGCTGACCCGGCATTTCCATCGCATAAACATTTTTTTCTTTGCAAAGCCAAGCAATAAAACTGCCCGGCGCATCCACTCCGCACCCCGCTTCAATTCCCTCTTTCACAAGATGAGAATCTTCTTTCGTATAGTAATAAAAAGGAGGGCAGCACCAATGCGTTGCGGGCTCGGGGGATTTTTCGGTCATCTCCAAAACAAGATCGTTTTCATCCACCGTTACCACTCCGCTTTTCAGAAGCTTTTTGGTTTCTTTTTCAAAATAGCGCATCACGCAAGATGCATTCTTTTCCTTGGCATAAAAAATAAATTCAGATAAGCTGAACGAAAGCACATTATCGCCCGCGATCACAAGCAGATCATCGTCGATACCGAGTTTTTCGATGGCAAACTGAATATCCCTCACTGCACCGAGGCGGGTTTCGTTGGTGGAAGTGCCATCATCGACCACCGTGATCTTCTGCTCTTTTTTTGCCGCCCAATCTTCAAAGTGATGGGCAAATTTATGATTGGAAATCACCACAAATTCATCCACTTCACCGCTTCGGGCAATATCGTCCACAAGGTGATCTAAAATGGATTTCCCCGCAACCTCAAGAAGCGGCTTTGGGAAATTTTCGGTTAAGGGATAAAGTCGAGTGGCATATCCTGCCGCCAAAATCAAGCACTTCATCGTTTATCCTTTCCTGTGGCTAACACCATCGGCGCTTTGGCAAAAATGAACCGAGAATTTTTCTTTCAAATCGGGAAATTCTTTTAAGTATTCGCCCGTTACCTTTTGGGTGATGCTTTCTTTGAAGGCGGGATCAACAAGCGCCATACAGCACCCTTTAAACCCTGCGCCCGAAAATCTTCCGCCATAGATTCCATCGGTTCGGAGCATAATTTCATATAAGGATTTGAGTTCCGCAGAACCAGTTTCCCAATTTTCGATAGAGGATCTTCCGCTTTCAAAGGAAAGAGCACCAAATTCCGCTAAATCGCCTTTGCGCCATGCCTCCACTCCGCGCTGCACGCGGAAGAATTCCGTATACCAATGCTCCGCGCGCTTTGCCCAATTTTCGGGCAAACGATCGCGGTGTTTTTCATAGATTTCAAAAGGAACATCGCGCAAATTCGTTTCGCCGAATTTGCCGTAATCAAGCCCTGCAAAGGCCTTGAGTGCATAAGCCGCACTGCGACATTCATCCACGCGCATATTAAAAGCAGAACCTGCAAGATTGCGCTCAATTCCCGAAAAGAAGATTGCAATTTCATAAGGCGGCATCTTCTCATTTTGCGGAATCAATTCATAGCTTTCATCCAAAAGATCCATATATAAAAGGTGATCTTTTCGGCAATATACCTCGCACGATTGATCAAGCTTTCCGCAAGACACACCAACATATTTATTTTCCGCCTCAAGCGCCACGTCGATCAATTCTTTTTCCGCAAGGAAAATTCCATTCACATCGCAAAGCGCCGAAAGGAAAGTGAGGGTTACTGCCGCAGAAGAAGAAAGCCCCCCAATGGGAAGCTCCCCGTCGATCACGCCGCAAAGCCCCGTGTGCAAAGGATAACGTTTCCCAAGCGCCATGGTGGCACCGCGCAAATAATCCGCCCAATCGTTTTCCTTTTCCATAGGAACAGACTGAACATGAAATTGGCATCTTTTTTCAAATTGAAGCGAGCGAAGTTCCACCACTCCGTTTTGCTTCGGGCCATAAGCAATATGAATTCCCTTATCGATCGCAAGCCCCGTAATTTTACCGAGCTGATGATCCGAATGAGCCCCGATCGGACACACGCGATACGGCGTGAACGCTACTCTCTCGGGCTCTTTTTTATAAATCTGATAAAAAACTTCAACGTGTTTTGTCATTTTGTTTATTTCGGTATCCCTTCAAAAAATAAAAGATCTCTCTTCCGTAAAACAAAAACATCATAAGAACCACAATCGCCGCCACAATAACTGCGATGAAAAGTGCCAACAAAATCCAATCGTAATAAGACGAAGGAGAAAAGAATCTTCCCGGGATCATAATAAATGCGGCAACTACAGAAAGCACAGTAGCAAGAAGATCCATAAAACTCATTTTTGCAAATGCCCACAAAGAGAACTGCAGAATATTTTTTGAATTATATACAACCAGCCAAACCACCTGGAATAACATCGACAACACTGTACCCACAGCAATACCAATCAATCCACACCGAGAAACCAAAAGAATCGAAACAACCAAGTTGATCGCAGCAGAAATAATATAGCAATTTTGTGTTTGCTTATATTCGCCGGCAACATGAACTAAAATGCTATATGGAGAGCGAATTCCCTGCAAAGCATAGGAAAATACCAACAAAAATGAAAAAAGAGGTTGAATATAGTTGTAGTCGTGGATTCCACT
>JAZOVP010000159.1:0-5659 GCA_045658765.1 Eubacteriales bacterium
GATTCACGGTCTTGTTCGCGATGCACAAGGCAGAAAAATGTCGAAATCGTTGGGCAACGGTATTGATCCTCTGGAAATTATTGATCAATACGGTGCAGACGCTCTTCGTTTTGCTCTGACTACCAACAACTCTCCCGGAAACGATATGAGATTTTCCGATGAGAAAATTGAATCTGCGCGCAACTTCGCAAACAAAATTTGGAATGCGGCAAGATTTATCCTGATGAATCTTGATATTGATTCGGTTCAAGCGCCCGAAAGCGTGCCCGATCTTGCCATTGAAGATAAGTGGATTCTTTCCAAATTCAATCGCCTTGCTTTGGAAGTTGGCGAAAACATTGATAAATACGAACTTGGCGTTGCTTTGGCAAAACTTTATGATTTTATTTGGGATGTTTTCTGCGATTGGTATATTGAGCTTGTAAAACCCCGTTTGCTTGATGAAAATTGCAAGAATAGACTTGCCGCGCAAAACACCCTGGCTTTCGTATTCTCCTCCACGATGATGCTTCTGCATCCGTTTATGCCTTTCATCACGGAAGAAATTTGGCAGAAATTCCCCCACGAAGGCGAAAGCATTATGATCTCTTCCTGGCCCACCGAAAACGCTGCCCTCCACTTTGAAAAGGAAGAGGAAGCAATTAAGAGAATTATCGATGTGATTTCTTCCATTCGAAACAGAAGAAACGAAATGAATGTTCCCGCTTCCAAGAAAGTTCCGATCTATATTCAAAGTGCATATCGCTCTGATTTCGAAGAAAGCACTGCATTCCTCACTCGCCTTGCGGGTGCTAGCTCCATTTCTTTTGAAAAGGACTATAATCCCGAAGAATGTGTTTCGATTGCAACCGATTCTGCAAGTGTTTACATTCCCCTCTTCGAACTGCTCGATGTGGAAAAAGAAAAAGAACGTCTTGCAGGTGAAAAGAAGAAGGTTTATGCTGAAATCGATCGCATCGAGAAAAAACTTGCCAACGAGCAATTCGTTAGCAAAGCTCCTGAAAAGGTTGTGCTTGCCGAACGCGAAAAACTTGCCGGCTATCGTGCAACACTTGCCAACATCGAAGAAAGCGAAAAAACTCTCTCCAGATAATAAAACAAAAAAAGAGCCAAACGGCTCTTTTTTTGTTTTGTTTGATTAAAGATGGCGCATCATAATACAAACTGCGTGCGCCGAGATGCCTTCTAAATTTCCGGTAAAACCGAGTTTTTCTTCGGTGGTTGCTTTCACATTCACCTGATCGGCCCGAAGCAAAAGCGCTTCGGCAATATTTGCTTTCATTTGTGGAATAAAATCAGCCAAGCGCGGCTTTTGAGCAACAATGATAGAATCGATATTGGAGATTGTGAATCCCGCATTTTTGCAAAGCTCAAGGGTTTTTTTCAAAAGAAAGCTTCCCTTCATTCCGCGATACGATTCATCGGTATCGGGAAAATGGATTCCAATATCGCCAAGACTGCACGCGCCAAGCATGGCATCGGCAATGGCATGACAAAGAACATCGGCATCGGAATGACCGAGAAGCCCAAAATCATGCGGGATTTTAACACATCCGAGAAAAAGATCTCTACCCTTTTCCAAGCGATGAACATCATAACCGTTTCCAACTCTGATATCAGCCATTTTCCTTCTCCTTTAAATAAAAAGTAATAAGATCAAGATCTTCGGGAAGAGTGATCTTCATATTGGGTTCTTTCAATTCACAAAGTTTCACCGAAAAACCTGCATGCTCAGCAAGGGAACAATCATCGGTTACCACAATTTTGTCGCGATGGGCAAGAGAGAGCGCCACTCGATATAAATCGGTTTTGAATACCTGCGGAGTTTGGACAGAATATAAATCATCGCGCGGTACCGTTTCGGAAATAAAACCGCCTTTTTTGGCTTTTTTTACGGTATCGGTGATTTTCTTTGCCGCGCAAGAAGCGCCATAGCGTTTTGCGGCTTCGAGAAGTTTTATGATCTGGGCAGAAGAAATGAGCGGTCTTGCGGCATCGTGGATGGCAACAAGATCGGATTTTGGATTCACCTTTAAAAAGCCATTTGCAACAGAATCCTGCCTGGTGGCGCCGCCTTCCACAAGTGCGGAAAGCTTTGTGATTCGATTCTCGGTGCAGATTTTTTCGATTTCGGGAAGATCCTCGGGGCGAGAAACCACAATGATTTCCTGAATATCGGGGCAATTTTGGAAGGCAAGAAGAGAATATAAAATGCAGGGCTTGCCAACTAAAGACATAAGCTGCTTTGGGATTCCTCCCATTCGGGTGCCGTTTCCTGCGGCGGTGATAATGGCTGAAGAATAAAGCTTTTTATAAGGAGCAGGAAACGCTGCTTGAAGCTTATTTTGAATTTTGACTGCTGCGATTTCGAGTTTGGTCAAATGCTCGCGCTCCTTTCTGCAGTTTCCTATATTATAGTACACATTCCCTTGACTTTCAAGCATTATTTTGCTAAAATAGAATGAGAAAGTGGTGAATTATGATACACAAAAATAGAAAATTTGCTTGTATAATTCTTGCGGTTCTGTTTCTTTTTTTATCATCCTGCGCGCAGAAAAAAACTCCCGCTTTGGAAACAAAGCCCCAAGAAACCCAAGATGCCGCGCCCGAATCGAACCCGTTTTCCGAGCGTTTGAATTCTCTTTACGATTATGATTTTGAGGGCAAGAAATTCAGAATCGCAACCGATTCCTCCGATCTTTTCATCCCCTCAAACACAACCAGTTTGGTTGGAAAAGAGATGTATCTTCGCAATCGGGCGGTGGAAGAAAAATATAATATTACCATTACCCTAACCGATGAAAGCGGTCTTCCCACCATCGCTGAGCGGATCAAAACCGAGGCCTTGGCGGGCAACAGTTTTTGCGACCTTGTTTTGCTGGAATCCGAGCAATTTCAAACTTTGGCGGCAAACGATGCTCTTTTAAACATTCGTTCTGTTCCTTATCTTGATCTGAATAAAAGCTACTATAATCGAAATTCTCTGAATGCAACCACCCAAGGCGGCATTACCTATGGAGTTTGCGGCGATTTCACGCTAGCGCCCGATTCCCTTTTTGCGGTGTATTTTAATAAAACAATGCTAGCTCAAACTTCCCTTCCTGATTTATATGAGCTGGTGCAGCAAAATCAATGGGATCTTGACAATTTCCTTTTGTATGCTGAAGAGGTTTACACATTAAGCCGCGCAAACAAAGGCAAGATTATGGGATTCACCTCTACGGAAAGCAAAGAGGATTTGGTGAAAATTTTTTGGGCGGCAACCGGCTTTGATTTTTTGGACAACACCTATGGCGAGCGCCCGGAACTCATTTATAACCACAAATACACAAACACCTTCACCACAACGGTTCACAATATTTTGGTAAAAACCGCTTCCTTTGAATCAAACCAAGAAAAAGCACTTGAATCGTTTACGGGCGGCTCCTCATTCTTCTGTATTGCCCCGCTTTCGTTTGCAAAAGAGATCACAGGAAGAGGCATTGATTGGGGCATTGTGCCGATTCCAAAACTTGATATCAATCAAACATCTTATTATTCTTATCAGAAAAACAATTTTGCAATCGCAGGTTTTGCAAAAGGACTTCCCGATTTGACGATGTCGGGTCTTATTACTTCTGCTCTTTTTGCGGCCAGCGAGGATCTTTCCCAATCTCAAGCAATCAACACTTATTTGAACTTATATTTGAATTCCCCGAAGGATGCTGAAATGATGAAAACCATTTTAGCTTCCCCGTATTATGATCCGGTTGAATTTTTCGGTCAGATTCACGCCTCCTACACCGCATCCACCCAAACACTTCTTTATCGCGTGATTTCATCGGAAGGAAAATTTGATACCTTATTCAAACAGTATAAAAAAATGCTTGATAATTATCTGGATACTAAGTTTTAGAAAGGACTTTGACTATGAAAAAAAGAACCTCTGCAGGATTGAAAAAATGGCTTGTTAGAATTCTTGCCATTGTTTTGGCTTTACTTTTTGTTCTCCCCGCCATCATTCAGCAACTTTTAATGTATTGATTTCTTAAAAAAAGACTGTGGTCAGATAGACCACAGTCTTTTTTTAATTGATTACCATATAGCCGCTTGAAAAAGAAAAAATCTCTTGATTAACTTTTAAAAGAAGAGAAAAATCATCGCCAATGCCAACACAAATGCCGGTGATTTCTTCGTTGTTTTGGATGATGGTAACGCTTCTTTCAAGATGTACCAAGCGCTTTCGATATTCTTCCAAAACGCTTTCCTTTGAACGCTGCAAAACTAAAAGCAATTCTTTATATAAGGAAGCCACAAGATGCTCAAAAGCATCGATCGGCGCTTCTTCAAATAAATACCCCAATCGGCTTTCAAGCTCCTTTGGAATTTCTTTGGGAGCTTCCACGTTGATTCCGATTCCGAAGAGAAAATAATCTTCTACCTTTTGGCAAAGAACGCCCGAAACCTTGCGATCGGAAAGATAAATATCATTCACCCATTTAATTTTTGCTTCGAGATGAAAAGAGTTCTGAATGGCAGCGGAAACTGCAAGAGCAAGGCGCGCAGTGAGATCCTCCGCTTTGATCTGATCTTGCGAGAAGCAAAAAGTGAGATAAAGCCCTGTGTTTGGAGGAGAAAAGAATTTTTTTCCGATTCTCCCCTGACCATTGGTTTGCTCGGAAGCAATCACAAGAGCCGGCGGCACTTTTCCTTCTTTAATGGATCGATTCAAATATAGATTGGTGGAATCAATCACATCAAAATATTCGAAGGAAAACGGAAGGAGGGATCTTAATTTTTCGAGATCAAGTTTCATTTTTCACATCCAAAATGCGATAGATTTTGAAGCTCCCATCGGCCTGCTTTAGAATCTGATAGATTTGTGGCACGGCAACATTGGAGCCAACTCCTTGGCGAAAAGTGCCGTTGTTTTTAAAAATTTTATAGCGAACATGGAAATTATAAAGATCAACCGATTCCCCATCGATCTCTTCGGTGGAAAGCGAGTGATACATCACATACGGCTCATAGATCATTTGCATGGTGAATTTCGGTTGTTCTTCAAAAAATCCATCCACATAATACTGTGAAATGGTTTCATATTCGCCACCGATTACCGAATGAAAATATTTTAAAAAGAACTGACACTCGGGAGTCGCTTCATCAAAATTGAGATCATAATGAAAAAGCTGTTCCACTCCGCCCGCAGAATATAAAAGCCCTCTTTCAAAACTCATATATCCTTTGTTTTCATAGATGTTTTCATCGTAATCGGGCAAATAATAATGAATTTTTTCGGGATCGGAAGTATTTTCATCCTCTTTCGGCAAAAAGAAGAAAAGAGAAAGCGAAAGAATCAAAATAAGCGCAAGAATAGATCCAATAATCAGAAGCGTTTTATTTCTTCTTTTAACGTCCTTTTTCATAAAAACCTCTTATTTGAGAAAGCGAAAATTATTTTTGCCGCTATGTTTATGGTGTTTCTTGCGGGAAGTGCGAAGCAAAAGCACAAATAACGGTGAAAGCACAGTAAAAATTGCTGCTCTCGGCAAAACTTGCATAAGAGCAAGCGGCGGTTTTAAGAAAAAGCCAACGCCAATACCGGAGAAGAAAAAGAGGAATGCCGATATGAGGGCTAAAACAACCGCTTCTTTTCCGCTAGAGCGAAAAACAAGAGCAA
>JAZOVP010000160.1:0-2784 GCA_045658765.1 Eubacteriales bacterium
GACCGCTTGGCCTCCGACTTGATTGCTGCGATGGTGATAAGAAGGCAAAGCAGCATGCAGAGCAGGCGACGGGGATATCTTTTAGCTTGTTTCATCATAGGTTCCTCCTTGATGGTTAAAGGTTTCTTTTTAAAAAGTCGAGCATTTGATCGATGGTTTCCTTCGCAATGGAGGGAAAATCGAATTGGTTTGTAAATTCAATGATCTTTTGAATTTTTTCTTCGGGAACGCGGTAGACCAAAAAGGTCGTTTCCAAAAAGCGTTTGGCTTTGCGCTCCATGGTAAAATACATATCGCAGGGGATGGTTAGGAACCCGCGCATAATTCCGCCCGAGGCGATCTCCAATTCATAGAAATCTTTGGTTTCCAGATGGGGAAGATGCTCTTTGAAAATGCGCTCCAGCTTTTGCGTTAAATTATGCTGGATAATTTCCGAGGTCTTGGGCAGGGAATAAGAGGACGCATAAATGTTCCGCAACTGTTCGCTGGATTCGGCGATGTGCAGCTGCAAAACCGTCTCCACAGCGTAAAAGAACATCGGATCCTCGGTCTTTCCCTCCATCAAATGGCGGGCGGCGCGAAATTGCCCTTCGATTACATAGGTAACCAGCGCGCAAAGGATGTTTTCCTTGCTTTCGAATTCATACATCACCTTGCTGGGGTGAATTCCCGCTTCGGCGGCGATCTCTTTAACGGTGGTGGCTTCAAAGCCGTTTCTCATAAAGAGTGTCACGGCGGAATAAAGAATGGTGGAGCGGATATTTTCCGTTTCCTTAACATCACGAATATTGGCCAAAACATCACTTCCTTTTTGCTTTAAATCGAATTTTAAAGTTCAATTTAAAACGCGTTTTAATTTACACTTTGATTTTACCATATTGTTGATGTCGATGTCAATCGGTTTTTCAATGAAAAATAAAAAAACTGTGTGGAATATTTTACCACACAGTTTTATTATTTATTCTTCGATGGCTTCTAAAAGGAAACTGACGGGGCGAAAACCGTCGTTGCAGGAGATGAGCGCCGAATGGGGATTTTTCATCCAACCATCGTAGAAATTCCCGCCGCCGCGGGCGAGTTCTTCGGCAAAGGGGCGGATGGAATCCCAGGCAGAGACGCAAAATCCTTCGGGGCGTTGCCCGCCCTTGCTGAAAAAGACCTGCCCAATTTGAATATCGCAGGTATGTTCGATTGGGTTTTCATATTGCTCCATCAGGTCGGTATAGACCGTTTGCCGCAGGGCGGTGATCTTAATCTTTTTCATAGGGTCTCCTTAGTGCTTTTAAATAATTTTTTTGTTCCGGAGTGATCCGCAGGCTTTCGATTGCTTTTTGAATGGTTTTATTATGGGTCCATCCATCCAAACGGTTGCGTTCGATATAAGGCAACGTTGCTCTGTATTGCTTGGCAAGGGCGGTGGCGAAAAACCAAGCGCGCATCATATTGATATAATATTCCTTGCTTTTTACGCCGGCGACCGATGCAAGATATTGCTCGTCGAAATATTCATCGAGGTAAAAGCTCATTAAAAGATTGATTCCATAGCGAACGGCATAAACATCCTTCGATCCCATCCAACGGTTGATATGGGGCAAAAGGGCGACGCGGTCTTTTTTCAGGACCTTGGGCTTCATACTGTCGCAGGTTGCCCAGTTATCAACGTGGGGTCAAAATGTATCCAGCCGCTCGACGCATTTTTGAAAATCCTTTTCTTTTTCGATCAAAAAGGCATGGAGATTATTTTCTTCATAATAAAAATGAGGGAGATCGGCAAGAAATTCCTCGCAGCTCCCCAAACTTTTGGCGAATTTTCGGAGCAAGGGGATTCTTATGCCGATAACGGTGGCGGGATCGACCGTTGGCATCAGCTTGGCGCTGAATTCTTTATATTCCTTTTCGCCCATGGCAAGAAGGCTTTTGCGAATGGCTTCTATGATGATCATCACCTCGTTGGTTGAATTATATCATAAGGAAGAAAAGAATTCAACCGCTTGGCGCGGCGAGGCGACCGAAGAGTTTCTTTTTATTGAAAAGCGGTCGGATTAATGGTATCCTTATATTGTAAAGGAGGAATTCCGATGAAATGCAAGCTTATAATCGATCCTTCGCGGGAAGAAGAGGTCGTTATCTATGCCCATGCCCCTTCGCCGCTTACTGAAGCGATCGAGCAGCTGGCCGCAGAGCGGCCGCTTGGCTTGATCGGCTATCGGGGGAGCCAAATTGTTCCTTTGGATCCGGCCGAGGTGCTCTGCTTTGCGGTTGAGGAAAATAAGGTGGTCGCCTATTTGGAGGGGGAACGGTTGCAGATGAAATGCCGCCTCTATCAGTTGGAGGAGCTACTGCCGCGGCAATTTATTAAGATCAATCAATCCTGCCTTGCCAATATGAAAAAGATCAAGCGCTTTGAAACCTCCTTCGGCGGTGCGCTGCGGGTTCTTTTCGAGGGCGGGCATACTGATTATGTTTCCCGCAGGCAGATGCGGGCGGTAAAAGAAAGGTTTGGTATTCGATGAATCAATATGTAAAAGAATTTATAAAGCGGGGGATGGCCTTTGGCGGCTTTGGTCCCATCATTGCAGGAATTGTTTTTTGGATCATCTCGCTGAGCGGTTCCGATTTTTCCCTCGGCGGTGGGGAGATACTGCTTGCAATCGTTTCGACCTATTTGCTGGCCTTTTTGCAGGCAGGCGCTTCGGTATTCAATCAAATCGAACATTGGCCGCTGGGTAAATCCCTTCTTTGCCATTTTTTGACGCTGTATGTTGCCTATGTCGGCTGTTATCT
>JAZOVP010000161.1:0-1066 GCA_045658765.1 Eubacteriales bacterium
ATTTTTACAAACCTTTTTTTCAAACGACGATTTCTCCGATCTGATTCAGTACCTGCTCCAGAATAGGCAGGGATAAATATAAAATTGCACCTTTTCCGCAAAGCTCCAATTTTTCCGCCACCTTTTCCTCCCCCAAATCACGGCAAAAGGAAGCGGAAACCGAAATGAGAAACGCGATTCCGAAGCCTTTGCACAAAAGAGGTAAAAGTCCTTGGGTGCCGACGGCTTCTCCCAAGGAAACAAGCTTTTTCCAAAGGGGCATCATCTTTCCCAGAAAATACAAAAAGAAGATCATTCCGCCGGAGCAGAGGATCAAGGGCTTGAATTTTGGAAACAGCTCCTCCGAAATCTTCAGTAAGACCCCCAGCAATAGCCCAAAGGCGCACAATGCAAGCGGTGCCATCAGATCCCGAAGGTGTTCCGTACGGTGTTGATGAGGTGAGAGATCTCGCCGATCAAAAGCAAAAGTACGAGGATGATACCTCCCAGCACCACGTAGCCCGCTTGTTCATCCCGTCCACCGGATTTCAATACTTGGCAAAGTACCGAGGTTAAAAGTCCCACACCTGCAATTTTCAGAAGCAAGGTTACGTCCATATTTTTCTCCTAAATCAATAAAATGAAGACGCCAAGACCTGCGGTGATTCCCGATATTCTCAGGATCTTGGCTTTGTTTTCCCATTCCGCTTTGCGAATTGCTTCCTTTTTTTCAAGGTGACGGATGACGCTTCCCAGCTCGGATAACTGCGCCCTCTTTTCCAAAAATCCAAAATGCTCGGCAAATACGTCCAAAAGCTCCCTCGATTCCGAGTCAAAGGCAAAGAGATCTCCGTGCCGCTTCCAGGCGCAGGCGAACGCCCCGCTTGGAGCATGTTTCAGTTCTCTCAGCAGAGCTTCGTAAAAGGGTGTCTTTCGCAAAATCGCAGAATCAAATCCTTCGAAAATTTCTTTCTGGTCCCGAGAGAAATTTTCGATTTGAAAGTGCATCCGCAAAAGCAATTTCAAAAAAGCTTCCCGCCTGCGTGCCGTCCCCCGAAGCTCTTCTCCCGCTCTGAAAGACAGAAGG
>JAZOVP010000162.1:0-1012 GCA_045658765.1 Eubacteriales bacterium
GGGATGAAACAGCATACGGGAAATTGGTCCGGAAAAACCGTTGGTTCGGCGGAAGGCGTGCTCAAATACAAAGGCAAGGAGATAACTTTGGTGGATCTGCCGGGTACATATTCGCTGATAACGGATTCGGCAGAGGAAGAGGTGACCAGGGATTACCTTTGTTTTGAGCATTTTGATGCGGCAGTGGTGGTTTGTGATGCCTGCTGTCTTGAAAGAAATCTCATTTTAGCACTGCAGGTCGCGCAGCTTGTACCAAGGGTGCTCATCTGCGTGAACATGATAGACGATGCACGAAAAAAGGGCATAGATATCAGCTTTTCCGCGCTTTCAAAAGCAACCGGACTTCCTGTTATTGGAGTATCCGGAGCAACCGGTGAAGGACTGGCTGAACTAAGAAAGATGCTCGTAAAATTGGCGGAAGGAGAGATCGCTTCGGATTTTGTGAAGATTAGGTATCCAAAGAGAATCGACGAGGCGATTGAAAGGATTTGTCCGGTTTTTGAAAGAAGATACGGATTCAAAGGGGTATATCCGGTGCTCAGGATTCTGGAAAATGAGCACGGGTTCGTTTCGGCTTTTGAAAAAAGATTCGGGAAAATCAGCGGTGACGAAAAAACCGCATTGGAAAGGGAAAAATCCGCGCTTTCGGATATGAATATTCCGTATAGAATATCCGCCTGCACAGTATTCAGGGCAGAAGAGATATGCAACTTTGCGGTAAGGACGGATAAGGAAAAGAAGCTTTTGAAAGACGACAAAACAGATTCGGTGCTCGCCGGAAAAATCTTTGGGATTCCGATGATGATTTTACTGTTTGGATTCATTTTTTGGGTGACGGTTTTTGGTGCGAACTATCCGTCCGAATGGCTTTCGGATGCGTTTTTTAAGGTAGGTTTGGGGCTGGAAAGCGTATTAAAATGGTTGGAAACGCCGCCTTTGCTCAATTCTTTAATACTTGACGGCATCTGGAAGGTGCTGAGCTGGGTGGTTTCGGTAATGCTGCCGCCAATGC
>JAZOVP010000163.1:0-4633 GCA_045658765.1 Eubacteriales bacterium
GCGCTTTTAAAATCTATAGAGAAAACATTCTCATAATCCGAAAGCGTGGTATCCTGAAACAAACCATAATGGGAGATACCGGCATTGTTGATCAAAATATCAATATCCCCAAATTCTTTTTTAATAGTTTCAGCAAAATCAGAGATTCTATCAGAAGCAAGATCAAAGCAAAAAGGCATCGCTCCGCAGGCGGAAGCAATCTGATCTGCATTTTCCTTGCTGTTTTGATAGCAAAAAGCCACTCGATACCCCGCCGAAGAAAATGCCTCCACAAGGGCTTTTCCAATTCCGCGAGTACCGCCGGTAATAAAAACATTTTTCATATTATTCAGCCGATTCACCGAAAAATTGATGAAGCTCTTTTAAAAGTTCGGCAACGCGAAGAACCGCTTCTTTTTGGGCCTTGATCGATTCATTATTAAATGCTATTTCTTGCACTTTTTCCATTTTTTCTTCGGTGGTATGATCCTCTTCGGAAGTGCGAACTTCACCCGAAAGAATTCCACTCAAAACATTGGCAAGTTGATCGAATTTTTTCGCTTTATCGCGGAATGAGAGTGCGGTGGTAAGCTCTCGATTAAGCTCTCCAATGCCTTCCTTCATCTGATCAAAGTGATCACTGCAGGAATCAACCCCCGAAAGAAGGGCATCTTTTTGGGAATCTAGCTTTGCAAGAATCTCGCGAACCTGAGCGGAATCCAACTTTCTTCGATCCGATTCTTCGCGCAGAGCTTGAAGTTCATCAAGATTCGATTCTCTGAGCGCTCTTTCCTCGCTTAACTGCGCTTCGAGTTTCTGCTCAGATTCCACAAGTTCGGCAATTCTTTTTTCATATTGTTTGCTCTGCTTGGCAATAAAAGAAGAAACATCTTCTTTGTGAAAACCAAACATTGAATTTCTGAAAATCGGTTTCATAGTATTCTCCTAATATATAAGATTTGGAATATCAATTTTATTTGTTTTTTGATTCATCCAAATAAGATTGCAAAATAATTTGTGCGGAAAGAGCATCCACGCATTGCACGTGGCTTCTGGAATCAAGTCCGGTTTCCCATAAAAGATTGTGCGCCTGCACAGTAGTATATCGTTCATCCGTGGTAACAACAGGAATTTGAACCTGCTCTCTCAAAAAAGTCAAAAAGAATTCGGTTTTCTCGCAGCGCTCACCGCGATAGCCGCCCGATCGCGAAGGCATACCAACAACAATTTTTTCGCATCCGCGCTCCATGGCAAGTTGCGCCGCTTTTTGAGCCGCATCTTTTGCGCCCTTCACCTGAATGGTGGCAACGCTCACCGCAAGGCGCTCCTCGCGATCACAAATTGCAATCCCCATTCTTTTATCGCCAAAATCAATTCCAAGTGTTACCATTCATCTACTCCGATTTTTTTTCATTTTATCACATTTTTTTTGAAATTGCAACCAAAGAAATGCAAAGAAGGGATTGATATTTTCCATTTTTTGTATTATAATACTAAAAAAATAAATGAAAGAGGTATTCTATGTTCTTATTCCCTGTTTTGGCTGAAGCAGCCCCCGCGGCCGCAGGCAGCAGTGCTTCTATGATCGTAATGCTCGTTGCTTTTATTGCTATTTTCTACTTTATGATTTATCGTCCCCAGAAGAAGCAAGAAAAAGAAACCAAAAATATGCGCGATAATCTCCAGATCGGCGATGAAATTTCCACCAACGGCGGTATTTTGGGAAGAATCGTGAAAATCAAGGAAGATATCATCACCATCGAAACCGGCTCCGATAAAGGAAAGCTCAAAATCTTTAAATGGGCGGTTCGCGCAGTTGAAATCCCTGCAAACGCAGAAAAAGATGAAGACTAATTAAATTCAAAAAAATCGAGCAAGAAATCTTGCTCGTTTTTTCTTTTTTTCTTAAAATTATAAAGTTTTCTCAAAAAATTCCGAAAAGGGCTTGATTTTTGCAAAATCTTATGATAATATAATCGTCGGTCCTAAAAGTCAGATGGAAAGATGGCTGAGCTGGTCGAAGGCGCACGACTGGAAATCGTGTAGTGGCTAATACCCACTCCAGGGTTCGAATCCCTGTCTTTCCGCCAAAAAAGCACCCTCTCAATCGAGAGGGTGCTTTTTTATTGCACCTCAATATTATTTTAATCCCCAAAAGATTTGCCATTATGCTTCCCTGTTTGGTACTTTCCCAACCTTTTTTCTTAAAACCAGCAATCCAAACACAAGAACAATCGGGAAAATCACTGCAACAAGCAATCCCGATTTCAGATTGCCACCCGCCATTTCCGAAAGACTGCCCACCAGTGCAGGGCTTACCATCGCTCCCAAATCTCCTGCCAAGGCCAAAAATGCAAACATCGCAGTTCCGCCTTTGGGGCAGTTCTGAGAAGATATGCTGATCGATCCGGGCCACATAATACCAACAGCCAAACCGCAAAGTGCGCAACCTGCAAGTCCAAAAATTGGCACGGTGGAAAGCGAAGCGACTAAATAGCATCCCGCGCACATCACTCCGCAAACAAGCATAACCTTAGTCAAATCAAGCTTTTCGCTGAACTTTCCGTAAAGCATACGGGCAATTCCCATAAACATTGCAAACAAGCACGGGCCCGCCAAATCGCCAACCGTTTTCGATACTCCGATTGCCGATTCCGTGAATGCCGACGACCATTGAGCCATTGTGGCCTCCGATGCACCCGAGCATACCATGAGAATGATCATAAGCCAAAAGATAGGCGTTTTCAGCAGTTTAGCAACGCTCATACTCTTGCCGTTTTCAATCAAACGCTCAATAGGGCAAGTAAAAAAGTTAAAGGTGTTGTATAACGGAACAAGCGCCCAAATAAATGTGAGAATTCGCCAATTTTCAACTCCAAACAGAGCAAAAAAGAGCGTTGAACCCAAAATAACCCCCATTGCACCCCAGCAATAGAAGGAATGCAACAAGCTCATCATACCGTCTTTGTTTTCAAAAGGGCAAGCTTCAACAATCGGGCTAACCAAAACCTCAATCAAGCCGCTTCCAATCGCATAAAGCACAACCGAAATCAGAATCCCCAAAAACGGCACAGGAAGTACTTCCGGCAAAATTGCCATAAAAATAAGTCCAACTGCCGACAACACCTGCGATGCAGCAACGCAAGTGCGATATCCGATTTTATCGGCAAACTTGGTTGCCGCAAGATCAACCAGCAACTGAGTTAAATAAAATACCAACGGAATCATCGCAATTTTTTCCAGGGTAATTCCGTATGAATTTTTGAATGTTAAAAATAAGAGCGGTGCAAAATTGGCCGATATCGCTTGCGTAACAAAGCCAAGGTAACAGGCAATTAGCGTTTTTTTATAATTTTTCTGTTTTGTCATGATGCTTCCCTTCAAAGATTTTTTCTTAACTAGATTATATCATCACATTCAGCGGCAAAAAAGCCACAGAAACACCGAGTATAAGCACTATTTACCCATATTTATTGCCTGACTGGGTGCATATCCGTATTTCTTCTTGAATTGCCGACTAAAATAGTTCACCGAATTAAAACCGCAAGCAAAACTAATTTCCTGAAGGGTCTGCGTGTTTTCATTCAATAATCGATGCGCCGTTTGAAGTCTGTATTGAATCAGTGCATCAATCGGAGAACATCCCATATAGGTGTGAAAACATCTGCCCGCCTCGCTTCGGCTGATATCTGCGGCTTTCGCAATATCCTCAAGCAAAATACTCTCAGTATAGTTTTCATAAATGAAGTTCAACATCTTTTGAAGTCGAATTTGATTTGCTATTTGAATGCGCGTTGAATCTGATTTGGGAAGTTTCGTTAAATTCGAGGAAATAAATTCAAAAATTTGGTTGATATTGCGCTGAACGGCTAATTCATAGCAATCCTTTTTTTCATTCATTTGTTTGTAAATATCTTGGATCAAATCGTTGATCCATCTATGAGATAAGTCTCCTTTTCGAAACACAACAAAAGGAAGCGAATCGCATTGCGCAATGGGTTGAATGTACTTTTGATAAATCATACTGGTATCCGGAGCCACCAAACTGCCGGAAAAAACGATGTTTGGCATTGGGTCGGCAAGTGCGCCCGAGATCTGTTTGATTCCGTGCAGCATATTTCCATTAACAAAAATACTGTCGCCGGGATTCAGTATGATGTGCTCTCTACCAACTTGGTAATCCAAAACCGAGCATACCGCCGTTGCAATCTCAAAATCAGGATGCCAATGCAAAGGCCCTGCCCAATCAGGCAGAGCGATAAGTTCATCGTGAAAATATGTTATCGGAAATTCTATTGCGTTGTGCGGAATATATTCACGCAACTGATGATCGAGTATAATCGGCATTTGTTCCCCCGCTCCTTAACACTTTTGTGATGAAATTGCATACCAATTTAAAAATTATATGCCAAAGGATAATCTCACTCAAACAATTATAGCATCCCAAAATAAAAAGAGCAAGGCAAAGCCCTGCAAAAAATACTTATTACCTCTTACCTGTTCCTTCTATCTTCCCAAAATCCCAAAATGCAAGGTTTGGGAGGAGTGGAAACCAAGAGTAAAAAGTAAAATCCCGAACGCTTTCGCATTCAGGATTTTTGGACCGCCACTTAAAATGAATCCGGTTTTAAAACCCGATTTTCTTTAATATTAT
>JAZOVP010000164.1:0-1964 GCA_045658765.1 Eubacteriales bacterium
AAAAAAACAGTGCTGAAACGTGATTTTTCAATTGAAAACATTATTACCGTGCATTATTTTGAATACACGGTTGATTTTGCATTTTCCGGCGAGCTTCACGATTTTTGGGAAATTGTTTATGCCGATAAAAACGAGCTTTTAATCACTGCCGATTCCAAAGAAATCCTGCTTCCTCAGGGGTCGCTCTTCCTTCATAAGCCGATGGAATTTCATAATGTTCGCGGTAATGGAAAAAAAGCTCCGAATGCCGTTATCGTTACTTTTTCCTCCGATTTAAAAGAGCTTTATGATCTTGCAGGCAAGGTTCTCATCTGCACCGAAAAAGAGCGTGCGTATCTTGCGGGAATTGTGGAAGAAGCAAGCGAAGCATTTTCTTCTCCGCTCGGCGATCCATACACCGAAGAGCTTGTTCGCCGTGAAAACACATCGTTCGGCACCGAGCAGATGATTTTGAATCATCTCGAAGCTCTTGTGATTTCCATGATTCGAAGGGTTCGTGTTGCAACCGAGCCCGTCTTCACCGAAAAAGAGCAAACCCGTCGTCGCAAGGATGAAGTTCGCCTTCGCCAAATCTGCGAGTACCTTTTGGAAAATGTGGAAAAGGATCTTTCCTCTGCCGATATCCAAAAGCGATTTTTCATCAGTGAATCCTCTTTGCAGAAGCTTTTTCAGCATAAAGTGGGGTGCGGCGCAATGCAGCATTTTCAGCGCATCAAAATTGATCGCGCAAAAGAAATGATCCGCGAAAAGAAGCTCAATTTCTCTGAAATTTCCGAGGCCCTTTCGTTCTCGTCCATCCATTATTTCTCAAGGCGATTCAAAGCCATCACGGGGATGACTCCTTCGGAATATGCCTCGAGCGTGAAATCCATTTCCATCAAAAAGAATTAAAAAAAGCAGAGCAATTCGCTCTGCTTTTTTCTTAATCGAAAAGGGGAGTGGAAAAATAGCGTTCTGCCGTATCGGGAAGCACGGTTAATACCGTTTTTCCTTTTCCTAATTTCTTGGCAAGTTTGATTGCCGCGGCAACATTGGTTCCGCTCGAAATACCACACATAATGCCTTCATATTTTGCAAGATCCTTCGAGATTTGAAGGGCTTCTTCATCTTTGATGATGCAAACATCGTCGATGATGCTTTGATTCAAAATATCGGGGATCACTCCGTCGCCGATTCCCATCTGAATATGAGTGCCGATCGAACCGCCTGAAAGAATTGCGGCATTTTCGGGTTCCACTGCCCAAACGGTGATTTCGGGATTGGCTTCTTTTAATACTTCACCGATCCCCGTGATGGTGCCGCCTGTGCCGATGCCGGAGCAAAAACCGTGAATCGGGTGCCCAACCTGCTCAAGAATTTCCTTTGCGGTTTGGCTTCTTTGAATTGCGGGATTTGCGGGATTTTCAAATTGCTGAGGCACAAAAACCTTGGGATCTTCTGCCTTCATTTTAAGTGCAAGAGCTAAGCATTCTTCAATGCAAAGACCAATATTTCCAGAATCGTGCACCAAAATTACTTCTGCGCCGTAGTGCTCCACAAGCTTTCTGCGCTCAACACTCACCGAATCGGGCATAATAATCTTAACCTTGTATCCGCTCACTGCGCCAACAAGTGCAAGTCCGATTCCTTGGTTTCCGCTGGTGGGCTCCACAATCACGGTGCCGGGGCCAACAAGCCCTTTCTTTTCGGCATCTAAAATCATATTGTATGCAGTTCTTGTTTTGATCGAACCGCCAACATTGAGTCCTTCAAATTTCACCAAAATCTCTGCGCTGTCGGGAGGGGTGATTCGATTCAAACGAATCACGGGCGTGTTTCCCAAAGCGTCTAAAATTGTATTGCAGATCATAAAAAAATAACCTTTCTTTTTTTCACCCGAAGATTATAGCATATTTCTTTTTGTTTTGCAAGAAAAAAGATAAAACGCGTGTTGACAAAATCAGAAAAAACTTATATAATCATTG
>JAZOVP010000165.1:0-2410 GCA_045658765.1 Eubacteriales bacterium
AGCAAAGCTCCGATTGGGTGCTCGATCAGGTTTATGTTACCATCGCAGGCGATGTGAAAGCCAATGTGAAGGGATCTTCCGCCGATGGCGTGAAGGGCGCTCCCGTTGTTGTGGTAGATGGTGGCAAAACTCAGATCAAGGGCGGTCTTTATCAGCTCTGCGCTCAGCTTCTGATTGATTCCAAGATTTCCATTGGCATTCTCTTTGAAAAGAATGCAGTGGATGCGATCGACAACTTCACCTATTCCTTCACCGCAGAGGGAATGGATGCCATCACCGGAAATAAGGATTCGCTCGTTCCCAAAACCATCGATGGCAAAGATTACTACACTGTGATTCTTCCTGCACTCAGCGTTGCTCAATTCAAAACCAACTTCACCTTCCAGGCACCCGAACATTATTCCTCCAGCTTTAGCATTTACAGCTTGGCTGAAACCGCAAAAGAATATTGGGCTATGCAGGGCAAAACCGATTGGGTAACGGTGGCTGAGGCACTTCAGAATCTTTCGAATGTGTATGTTGGCGGCACCAACACTGCAGAACCCGCTCCTGTTGACGGAGCTCCTGCTGCAAGCAAAGGAACCCTTTCCGGCCACATTGCTTCGATCAGCGTTTCTCCCATTATGAACAATGGTACTGCAGGTCTTAGATTCCGCTTCACTCTCAAAAACGGCGCTCCCATGGATGCTTTGAATGTGAAGATCGGAAGCTTGGATTGCCCCGTTACGGTGGAAGGCAATGTTGTAACGGCTGATATTTACTTCAATGCGGTATATGCCTTTGAAAAAGTGAATGTTAAATTCTTCAACGGCACCGAAGCATTTGTTACTGTGAATACCAGTGTTGCTCAGATTGCATATCAGAGTTCCATCAATTCCGGCAACACCTCCGCGGAAAGAGCAAACGCTACTGCGCTTCTCTATTTCTTGCAAACGGTTGCAGCTGCCGGCGCAAACAACTAAATATGAAAAAGAACTGACCGAAAGGTCAGTTCTTTTTTTATTTTCAATGCCGCCCTTCGAAAGAAAAGGGGGGAGGATTCCTTTCTTTTATTCTTCGGTCTTTCGGGTGCGGCAGGATCTTTTTTGCGGGGCAATCTTTGGAAAAGGTATTGCACCACGCTACATTTTATGATATAATCGGTGCTGTGCCACCGAAGGCATAAAATGAAAAAAATGAAAATTAGGAGTTTTTCCATGATTAAGCTTGCTCCCTCGCTTCTTGCCGCAGATTTTACTTGCCTTGGAGAGGAAATTAAAAAAGTTTATGAAAACGGTGCTGAGTATTTGCACCTTGATGTGATGGATGGAATGTTTGTTCCCAATATTTCCCTCGGACCGGGAATGATTGCTTCTCTTCGCAAAGTTTGCCCGATTGTGTTTGATGTGCATCTGATGATCGAAGATCCCATCCGCTATATTGATGATTTTGCAAAAGCGGGTGCTGATATTATCACCTTCCATTATGAAGCATGCGAAAATCATCGCGAAGTGATCGAAAAGATCCATTCTTATGGAATTCGTGCGGGAATGTCGGTGAAACCGCATACCGATGCGAATTTGATGGCAGAATTCTTGGATGAGCTTGATCTTGCTTTGGTGATGACCGTGCAGCCCGGCTTCGGCGGCCAGAAATTTATGCCCGAAGCGCTTCCCAATCTGGAAACTTTAAACCGCGAAATCGCAAAAACCGGTCGCAAGATCGATTTGGAAGTGGATGGCGGTATCAATTTGCAAAATGCCTCGATCGTGAAAGAAAAAGGGGCAAATGTTTTGGTGGCGGGTTCTGCTGTGTTTGGTGCAGACGATGTTGCCGCAACCGTTCGCGAATTTTTGAAATGAAAAGTCCTTCGGGACTTTTCTTTTTTTTATTTTTATGCTAAAATAAGAAAAAAGAAAGGCAAGAAAATGGTATTTGAAATCATAGAAGGCAAAACCCCGCTTGGGGGCGATCGCCGCGAATATTATTATTTCACCGATCAGATGTTTCCTTGTGAAAAGGAAAGTGCCACCCGCGCCATTGTGCGCGAATGCAAGACCGACGGCACCTTGATCAACGAGGAAATTTTGATTCTGAAAAAATAGGAGAGAATATGAACCGAGCCAAACCGAAAAAACTCTGTTTTCTGCTGGGAGCATCTTTTTTGCTTCTGGTTTTTTCGGCTTGGCTCTTTTTTTCTTTTTCCGATTATCTTTTCTTTGGCACCCGAATCCAAAGCCCTGAAATTTCGTTTTTTGTTTCGGAAAACGGGAAAGATGTGCTCACATCGAAAAAATCCGCTTCGCTTTCATCAGGGGATCACGCATTCCTAGTGAAAAATTCAGAGAAAGAAAGCTTATCCTTTACCTTTTATCAAAACGGCGATCTTCTTGGCAAAACAAAACTTGATCCAAAAAGCGAAGGGAAAATC
>JAZOVP010000166.1:0-1169 GCA_045658765.1 Eubacteriales bacterium
ACGGCAAGCTCCAGCTTTCGGCGGAGGTTGCCGCAGAGATAGCGCGCCTTGAGCACCCATCCCCGTGTCAGATCCCAATTCTCCTGGAATTCAAATTCGGCGGGATCCTGAAAAATGGCGCTTCCCCGCAAATCCGTGATCAATTCCTCGCAGCTTTTGCCGCAGGCGGCGCTCATCAATTCCAGATCCACCCGACCAAGCTGATTCAGACACGCTACCAAAACTTCGTCTGAAGATGCCCCTTGCAAATCTTCACCGAGAGCTACGGCATCGTCATCAAAATATAAATCCTGCTCGTTTACTTCAAACATTCTTTTCTCCTTTCAAAGGCTTCCACTTATATATACATTTTAAAACACTTCATAAGACAAAAAAGGTACATTTCAAAAACCTCAAGGGGGAAACCCCTCTATAACATAAAACACTCCGTTTCTTTATAATTCGCAAATTTTTCCAAAGAAATTTCAGAATATTTTTTCAGGCGCCGAAATATACTTTTCTCAAATGAATGAATGGGAGTCAGATATGAAAAAAGAAACCTTTCCGTGGGGGATCGCAGGATTTGCCTTCACAAGCTTGCTCGGAACTTTTCTGCATTTTTTATATGATTTAAGCGGTGGGAAGCTTTGGGCGGCGGTAATTTCCGGTGTCAATGAATCTACTTGGGAGCATATGAAACTGCTGTTTTTCCCGATGCTGATTTTCGGTTTGGCCCGATTCTTCTTTGCCCCTCGGCGAAAGGACTTGACCTGTATTCTGCTTCGCAGTATTTTACTGGGGCAGAGCTTGATTCCGATCCTTTTCTACACCTACAACGGAGCCGTGGGAAAATCCCCCGATTGGGTAAACATTGCCATTTTCTTTATCGCCGCTTTTTTCGCCTTCCTCTATCAAACCATGGAATTGCGAAAGGAAAGCACCTCTTGTCCCTTCCCTCGCCTTGCCTTGGCGGCGCTTTTCGGGATCGCGCTGCTCTTTGTGCTTTTCACCTTCTTCCCGCCCGAGCTCGGACTGTTTCGGGATCCGATCAGCGGCACTTACGGAATATAAAAAAGTGCTTGGCAGAAAACTCTGTCAAGCCCTTTTTCTTTTACTTTCAGTTTAGAATTTGATTCTCTCGGCGATGTAGGTCTTAACCTCGGCAAGAGGAATACGAACCTGCTCCATGG
>JAZOVP010000167.1:0-8143 GCA_045658765.1 Eubacteriales bacterium
TAATCATGGAAAAACTCCTAATTTTCATTTTTTTCATTTTATGCCTTCGGTGGCACAGCACCGATTATATCATAAAATGTAGCGTGGTGCAATACCTTTTCCAAAGATTGCCCCGCAAAAAAAGATCCTGCCGCACCCGAAAGACCGAAGAATAAAAGAAAGGAATCCTCCCCCCCTTTTCTTTCGAAGGGCGGCATTGAAATATAAAAAAGAACTGACCTTTCGGTCAGTTCTTTTTTATATTTAGTTGTTTGCGCCGGCAACTGCAACCGTTTGCAAGAAGTAAAGCAGTGCAGCGGCATTGTTTCTCACATTGCCCGAGTTTTGCTGATAGCTTTGATATGCAATCTGTGCAACGCTGGTATTAACGGTAGCAAACGCTTCGCTTCCATTATAGAATCGGATGTTCACCTTTTCACGAGCATAAATGGCATTGAAGTAAATATCAACCGTTACAACATTGCCTTCCACCGTAACGGGGCAATCCAAGCTTCCAATCTTCACATTCAAAGCATCCATGGGAGCGCCGTCTTTCAAGGTTAGGCGGAATCTAAGGCCTGCAGTACCGCTATTCATAATGGGAGAAGCAGTAAACGAAGCAACATGATCGGCAAGGATTCCTCTATTCACAACAAAACGACCTTCATCGACAAGTCCAAGTTCTTCGGGATTGAAGTTTTGTGCTTGGTCGTTATACACATCCGAAAGAGTTTGGATTGCTTTAGCAACAGCCACCCAATCGGTTTTGCCTTGTTGATCCCAATATCCTTCAGCAGTTTCAGCCAAGCTGTAAATGCTAAAGCTGGAGGAATAATGCTCGGTAGCCGTGAAGGAGAAGGAATCTTTGAATTGAGACACACTAAGCGCAGGAAGAAGCACCACATAGTATTCTTTTCCATTAATGGGTTTCAGTTCCAGAGAATTCTTGTCTCCGCTGATAGGATTGATTCCATTTGCAGAACAAGAATAGGTGAAGTTGTTGATCGCATCCACTGCACCCTTTTCAAAGAGAACACGAATGGAAATCTTGGAATCAATCAGAAGCTGAGCGCTGATCTGATAAAGACCGCCCTGGATCTTGGTGTTGCCACCATCTACCACAACAACGGGAGCGCCCTTCACGCCATCGGCGGAAGTTGCTTTCACATTGGCTTTCACATCGCCTGCGATGGTAACATAAACCTGATCGAGCACCCAATCGGAGCTTTGCTCAACATTCACCTTGCCGGTAGCAGAAGCTGCAGCAATGTTGGTGTTTGCACCGAGCACGAGTTTGCCTTCGCCGCCAGTGATTTTGAACGAATCGTTGGTGGCAACGGGTTTTGCTGTGCCAAGCACAGTAGGAGCGGAAGTAGCATCGGTAAGATCAAAGGTGATGGTTGCCTTGCCAAGGATCTTGGAATCATCCAAATCGTTTGCGGTAGGATAAATGCCGCCATAGATGGTGCCACCCTTGATGGTAACATTCACAGAACCGTCTGCGGTAAAGGTTCCTGCGCCGGTATTGTATGTGCGATCAATAATATTGTTTGTTAAGCCGGCAACATAGCCCTTAATCGTACCGCTAAGAATTTCGCCGGAAATAGCGCCGCTTGCCTTCAAAGAAGCACTCTGTTTGCCGCTATTGAAGAGGCAGCCGAAAATCAGATAACCATCATTTTTATCGGAACCGATCGTTGCACCAGAGAACGAGGTATGAACGTCGCAATCAAGCACATTTACTCGTCTGTGTCCGCCAACAAAGCCATAGCGGAAATAGCCGCCGGTAACGGAATTTTGAATGGAGCCGGCAAGGCGATTTGTGCCCGCTTGCAAATCAGCTACTGCACTAGAACTACCGCATCCACCGTAGTAAACATTATTCATATTGATATCGCTAATGTTATTTTCAATGGAAACGCCATCCACCGCGCCAATCGTACCGGTGTAAGAACCGCCGTAGGTTTCATTCTTAAAGGTACCGCCGGAAACGTTGTTGGTGATCTTGCCGGCAACATTCGCCGCGTTTGTACCGCCATAGTATTTCGATCCAAAGATAGGATTAGCTGTGATTTGATTGAGAATGTTTCCCGTTACAGAAGAGGATGCACCGCCATAATATATGCCATTGAAATTGCCGCCGGAAATGTAGTTAAACACATTTTTCACTTGCTTTCCGCCCGCATAGAATTCTCCGTCAAAGGTGCCGCCGGAAATATAGTTTGTAACCTCAGCAACCGTCTGAACACTACCAGAGCGATAAGTTCCGCCATGGAACTGAGCGGTGATTTCCTTCAAGTTTGCATGAGCCAACGAGGTATCAATCATGGTTTGAACCGTAGTGGCATTATATACTGCGTATTGAAGTGCCTCTCGAACAAAAGATTGATTTTGCTCTAAGGTGAGTGTTTTGAACTGGGGACTTCCGGTAATATAGTTCTTGATCTTCAGGCCAGAAGAATTCGGCCCGTAAACAGGGTTACCCATTGTTACCACACCATAAAATGTACCGCCGGAAATATGGTTTTCAATGGTTTGAACCGGAATCACATTACCTGTTGCGCTTGTACCAGTAGCGCCACCGCCGTAAGAAAAGTCGTATGTTCCACGAACATCGTGGTTGGTGGAACGGAAAATACCGCCGGAAATATAGTTTTTAATAGTTGACGAAGTACCTGCATGATTTCCTACAAAGGATCCAAAGGATCCCGCTGTAATACGGTTAATCACTTCACCGTAAGTATAATTGGATCCACCGCCACCAATCGTTCCCTGCACGTAAACGGTGGAGATTGATTCATCAACATATAGATAGGTGCTTCCCTGAACGGTGGCACCGGAAGCAAACTGAATTGCAGAATTCGCACCGGCAGAATTGGTTTCTTCCATCACAACACCACCATGCATTTCCACAGTAATATCGCCATAGAAGGTGCCGCTTCTAAGTAATTTCAATCCAATTTGCCCTACTACATTGCCTCCGTTCATCAAAACGGAAACATCACCATAGCGAGTAACAGTGCCGAAATCATCATCGCCGGTATCGGCAGCAATCATATAAACATAGCCGCTATTTAAGGTAATGTAAGTAGAAAATACATGGCTTGCTTCCGAATCATTACCCAGTCTGCCTGCAACTTTTGCATTCAGTTTCGCACCATTAATGATGATCTTAGTTTGGGTATCAATGGGATGGATCTTCAGAGCGCCCTCTGCAGTTTTATATGCAGTGGCATCTGCACCTGCAGAAGCAATAAAAGAAGTCTCTTTCGTAGAACTACCCGCTGTCATGGTAACCCCATCGCCGAAGGTAATGGAGGTGGGAATCTTCTTAATCTTTGCTTTTGCTTCCAGTTCTGCTTTTCTTTCAGAAGCGGGATCGATGTATACATACACGAGTTCCTCTTCTGCCGCACGATTTTCTGCGGTCCAGCCGATATAAGCTTCCTGAGTGAAGTTATCGGCATAATAAGCAACATAAGATTTAGTGCCGAGGTTCATATTTCGGAAGGTGATTTCGCCCGAACCGGCATAGAATTCCACATTCGAAGAAATGGTGTTGAAGTTGTTGGCAAAGCCGTCGAAGGTATAGTCGTTGGCACAGGCAACCTTTGCGGTGGTGATATTGAGGGTTGCACTGCCTTCGGCAACGAGGGTGATCGGGAGTTTACCGTTTGCGGAATTGAAGATAGTCTTCTGACCGAAGAGGATATTGCCCTCTTTGTGCTCGATGGTGCCGGTAACATGGATTTTGGCGCCTTCGAATTCGCTGAAAGCTTTTGCTTCGATGGCATCGAATGCCTTATCAAGCGTTCTAAATGCCTTATCCTTCGATTCGCCGGTATTGGAATCGGAACCGGAGGAGGTATTTACATAGAAATCGGTATAAACAAGATCCCATACAACCTTGATCTGATAGTTTTTTTCTGCACCCGAGGGAGCCGAAACCTTCACGGTGATAATATTCTTTTCTTCGGAAAGGGTATCAATGCCCTTGATGCTAACGCTTGCCTTATCGGAAGCAGCAATTGCCTTCAAACCGGGATCTTTCACGCCTTCGGGAAGGGTGAGGGTGTAATCGGTTTTATCAGCAGAGAAAGCGGGTTCAAGTTTACCTCTTTCTGCAGTAAGAGAAGAAAGGATGTTGTTATTCGAATCGGGATCGGGCTCATTCACCAGATCCAGCGTGAGAGGAGAAGCAAGCGCAGAATCGGTGGGGATACTGCAATGCAAAGTACCTGCTCTGGAGGTGCCATCACCAAAAAGGCCAAGATCAAAGGAGAAATATGCTTCTTTGGTTGCCCCTGCAAGATCAAGCTCCACTTCATATACGGTGAAGTCAGTGCCTGCTTCCATGGTGCGGCCTGCCCAATGAGGCAGATGATAAGTGAAGGTGCCGCCTTTGCCTTTAGAGCCGAGCTGGGTGGTAGTATCGGTGGCTTTGCCGCCGGCATCTACCACGCGATCGATCAGTACATAGGGCTGGAAATCATACCAAAGTTCAGTTTCGGGATACTTGGTAGCGTGATGAGCAAAGGTATCCACAGGAAGGCCGTTTTCTTTGCTTTCTGCGGCATCGGTCATACGGAATTTGGTGATTCTGCCGCTGTTTTTAGAATCGCCGTTGGTGCCAAGGAAGGTATCGAAATCATACACTTTTTTCGCATGATCTTCTTCCTGAACCTTCACACCCACAAACAGAGATTTTCCGTTGTGAGCCAAATAAACATCAACATAGGAAGGAAGCTTGCCGGAAAATTGATTGCCGGAATTATCTTCCGCCCAAAATCCACCGTTTTCTTCGGTGAGGTGAAGAACGGGGAACGCGGTGCCGTATTCGGTACCGGTGATCTTACCGTCTTGCAGAGCGGGAACATCGATCTGCGCAATGGCAACTTTATCGTTTTCGCCAACGAGTGCGGAAATGGCAACAAATGCCGATGCCGCAATCATCAAAACGCCAAGACAAAGCGCAATGAGTTTCTTTGAATTAAATTTCATTTCATTGCTCCTTTCTTATTTTGCAAAATCTTCGCCGTAATAATAGGCCACTGCTTCGTGTGCAGCCTGCTGCAAAGCAAGGATTCTATCTTCGCGCACTTCATATTCGGAGGGGCGCCATTCAAGGCCAAGGCAGGTTTCGCCGGTTACCACTTCATACCAAACGCAAGCGGTAAGGTATTGGCCGCCGCCGGTGGTGCCTTCGTGGATGCAGTCGCCATCGGTGCCGTCGCCATTGGGGCCTTTATTGCAAAGAATATCGCCCACGCGAATCATTTTTCCGCCGCCGATATCGTATTCCTTCCATCTTGCATTGTTCCAAGCAAGTCCGCAGGGCACCAGATCAATGCCGCGCGTTTCGGAGAAATATTCGGTAACTCTTTGAATCCTTCCCCACTGCTCGGTTTGTTTGGCCACCGTATCTATTCGACCGTTGGGATCGCTTTCATATCCCGCCCAAGTAGTGGATTTTTCTTGGTCTACATTGCCTTCTTCATCATAAATAACAGGATTCTTCCAGCGATAGCCCACCTGATAGGAGTGGTGCTGCTGCAAATAAATTCTGGCATCGGGATTGTTGATCTCGATATAGCGGAACACATTGGGAAGGTATCCCATGGTGGAACTATACACCTGCTGATCGTTCAAAGAACGGTAGGTGGAATAGCAGTCCTGCGCGGTAATCACATCCCAATCGGTGTAAGCCAGTGCCTCGGCAATGGTTCTTTCTTCCAATTTTCCTTTGGTGTCGGCGTGGTTGTTATCGGGGGTGCGCACGGTGAATTCCACAATGTCGCCATCATACGATGTTCCGTCGCCCTGCACTTTGGAATAAGAATAATCATTCACAAGCCAAAGCCACATATTCGGCGCGGGGCAACCGGAAAAATAAGTATTGGCCACGGTGAGGTAATATCCTTCGGATGCACCGATGGAAACAAGCTCATTAAGATAATAGGAGTTCAAGCTCGAACCAATCATCAAAATCTTGATCTCGCCCTTTTGGTAATCCATCTTTCCAAGATCGTAATACATCGAAGAAACGGTGTAGTAATCACCGTAAACCACGGTGCCATTGGTATATTCCACATAGGGGCGAAGCGAAATGAAGGTTTCATAATCTTCGGCCGCCACATCAAGTGTAATCGTGCCGTTTGCCGAATCCGTGCCGGTAATATCCATCGAGGAGATCTTTTCGGCACTGCCAATCACGGCATTTTTACCTGCGAGAGTAGCAGTTTCGGCTTTGAGCACACCGATCTCTTTTACCAATTCGCTCTTTGCCGCCACGGTGAGGGTGGATTTAAAGCTTCTGGCATCGGTGGTGTTTTCATCGGTGCGAAGGGTGCTGGTAATCGCGGGCTTTTCGCCTTCTACCTTCTCGCCCAAAAATTCGATCACTTGGGGAGTAAAGGCGCGGAGTGTCAATCCATCTTCTTCAAAAGCATTTCCTACAGTTGCCCCCGAAGGAAGAGACACATTATTCGGCACACCATAGATCCAATAATAAGTTTGGAATTCCATAAAGCGAAGCGAAAGGGAAAAATACATACGATCCATTTCCCCACTCTTTACTTCTTCGGGAAGCGAGGCTGTGATTTCATAAGTGGTGCGGTAAAGGGGATGCTCACCCGCATAGTCGGTATAGTTTCCGGAATATTCGGTTTTCACATAAAAGCTGTCGCTCGGATCCACAAGTGCAGGCGCGCCGTGATCAATCGAAACGGAAGAAAGCGCTTCGAGCGCGGGCTGTGCTTCGCCAAAATCGCATCCTGCATTCAAATCCAAGGAATAAATTTCATCTTCCAAAGTTTCAGCGGTTACAAAGAAATAAATGTTTTCCGCATCGTAGCTTGCCGAGATCACAAGCTCCTTTGGCAAATATTCGCTCGCAGGTTCCACATTGTCGGTTCCTGCCGCATTGGTGGAAGCAAACAGTTCCACAGCCGATCCGGTAAAACGGGCAATTTCGGTGTAGCTCGCATCCTTTTCCCCATCAATCGAGGGAGCGGAAGAAACCGAGTAAATTCCGCTGTGATCCTGCCCGTATGCTTCCATCGCATAAGGATACGGCGCATTGGGTGCCGCCGAAACCGAAATGGGAGCAATGGCCGAGAAAAGCGGCATCACAAGCGCGATCAGGCACACACTTGCCACTGTTTTCCATAGCATTGATTTTCTCATACACGTAAACCTTTCTTTTTCAATCCTTGCTTTCTTTTATAAAAGCATGGAATTTTTCCTTAATTTATTTTGCAAAATCTTCGCCGTAGTAATAAGCAATGGCTTCGTGAGCGGCCTTTTGAAGAGCAAGTGCTCGATCCTCGCGCACTTCGTATTCGGTTGGGCGCCAAGTGGTGCCAATGCAGGTTTTTCCGGAAATCATTTCAAACCACACAAGAGCATTTAAGTATTGGCCGCCGCCGGTTTCGCCGTCGTGATCGCAGTCGCCCGAGGAGCCATCGCCATCGGGTCCTTTATTGCAAAGGATATCGCCCACCTTCACTTTTTGGCCGCCAATGTCGTAGGTGTTCTTTCTGGCATTCTGCCAAGCTCTGCCAATCGGCACAAGCCCGATATCGCATTTTTCGCTAAAATATTCAGTTACCTTGCGAGCCGCTTCCCAATCCGCATCCTGCTGAGCAACGGTATCCATACGAGCCGCGGGAGTGTTTTCGCCCGTCTTCGGGGTGGATTTCGTTTGATCCACATCGCCGTTTTCGGTGTAATAAATGGGAAGTTGCCAGCAATAGCCAACCTGACTGATCCACTTTTGCAAAAGATAAAGCTCTGCATCAGGGTGATTGATTTCAAGATATCGATAAATATTGGGCAAATAAGGCATCAGCCATTTTAATGCGCCTTTTTCGTCGTCTTGCCAGCGGCTAATAGAGCCCATCACGGCAATCACATCCCAATCGGCAAAAGAGAGCGCTTCCGCAAGACTTCTTTCTTCCAATTTGCCTTTATTGTCGGCATGGTTGTTATCGGGAGTACGCACGGTGAATTCCACAATGTCGCCATCATACGATGTTCCGTCGCCGGGATTTTTCGAATAGGAATAATCGTTCATCAGCCAAAGCCATTCATTCTGAACGGGACATCCGGAAAAATAAGTATTGGCCACGGTGAGGTAATATCCTTCGGATGCACCGATGGAAAC
>JAZOVP010000168.1:0-6908 GCA_045658765.1 Eubacteriales bacterium
GGGGATTTATATTTGGATCATATCAATGTGTTTCCAAAACCCCTCTTTTTCCTCTTTGTTTTCCTTTCCCTTAAAAAACTCAAAGGGTTTATTCCCATAAAAAAGGCAAGTGAATGTTTTGTTTTGGTGTCGTTTTTTGTCAGCATTTGCACCTTTTTGTATCGAATCATTCGCCTTGCAACCGATGCGGAATTCCCCTTCACTTTCCCGTATGAAGCACTCGCTCTTGTTTTCGGTGTGTGCAATATCATCCTCACTCTGATCACGGCTCTGATCGCACTCAAAACCGTTTTCATTTGTGCCGAAACGTATACCACTTATCCTTACCGAAAAGGAAAACTTTTCCTTACCGCCTTTTCTGTGATACTCGCGCTCTTGAGCTTTTCGCAGTATCTTTTCGTGGGAAGGAGTGATCTTGTGGTGGCGCTTCAATGGATTTTCTATGCCATCACCCTCTATGTTCATAAAAATTGTCTGGATGAAATTCAGGCGGAAGCAGAATATAAATTGATGTAAAAAAAGGAGATAATTCCCATGTGTGGATTTGCCGGAATGTTTCATCCCGAAGGACTTTTGTCCGAGCAAAACGAAATTCTTTCCAATATGAGTCAGGCGATCCGTTTTCGCGGTCCCGATGAAAACAGTTTGGTTGTGGAAAACGATATTGCATTCGCTTTTCGTCGCCTTTCCATCATCGACCTCTCGGGAGGCAGTCAGCCCAAAGAAAGCGACGATCAAAAGCTTTCGGGCGTGTTTAACGGGGAGATCTATAATTATCGCGAATTGAAGGAAACTCTCAAAGAAGAATCTTTTGAAACCGCTTCCGAGCTTGAAATTATGCTCAAACTCTATCGCAAGCACGGAACTGAATTTGTTTCGATGCTTCGCGGAATGTTTGCGATCGCATTTCATAATAGGGAAGAGAAAACCCTTCTTCTTGCAAGAGATCCTTTCGGCATCAAGCCCCTTTATTATCGCATAACCAATCGCGGAATCACCTTTGCAAGCGAAGCCAAGGCATTTCTTTTTGATCCCGAATATCAGAGTTTTCGCACCAAAGATGAATTGGTTCAGCATTATTTTTCTTATCAGTATATGCCCACCAAAGATTTTTCCGATGGGCTTTCCATTCTTCCCGCAGGGCACTTTCTCTTTTTCGACGGCAAAACAGGCGAGTGCAAAATCGAGCGCTATTTTGATCCGATGTTTCGCCCTCTTCGCGAAAAGAGCTATGAAGAGAAAAAAGCGGAACTTCGCGAAGTGCTCACCGAAAGTGTGCGCTATCATATGATCAGCGATGTGCCGGTTGGAACCTTCCTTTCCAGCGGCATCGATTCCGCCATCATCACCGCCCTTTCCTCTAAAATCAATCCCGGTATCAAAGCGTTTACCGTGGCTTTCGGGGTGAAAGAATATTCCGAAATCGACGATGCCAGCGCCATCACCCGTCATCTTGATGTGGAGCATATCAAGGTGATCCGCGATGTGGAGGATTTTAAAGCCGCTTTTGAAAAAGTGGTATGGGCGCTTGATTTTCCCGTGGCAGATCCTTCCACCGTTGCCATTTATCTTGTGTGCCAAGAAGCGGCAAGGCATTTGAAAGTAGTGCTTTCCGGCGAGGGCGCAGATGAACTTTTCGGCGGCTACAAGGTATACGACGAATCGCGCTTCTCTTCTAAAATTTATGGCCTTCCCAAGCCCATTCGCTCGGTTTTGGCTTGGCTTGCGGCAGTGCTTCCCGATAATGTGAAGGGCAAGAATCTGCTCTATCGCGGCACCACTCCGCTCGAAGAGAGATACATTGGAAACGCCCATGTTTTCACCGATCGTGAAAAGAAAAAATTCTTAAATACTTTTGATCCGAATCTTCCTTTTTGGGAACCGCAAAGTCAGGTGTATGCCCATGCCAAGGAAAACGGACTTTCTCCCATGCTTCAAATGCAGTATGTGGATATGCGCTCTTGGATCCGAGGCGATATTTTGGTGAAAGGCGATCGCCTTTCGATGTATCATTCGCTTGAAGTTCGCGTGCCGTTTCTCGATAAAGAGGTATTTCGCGTGGCATCTTCGCTTCTCGATCAGGAAAAACTTTCCCACGGAACCACCAAATTCATTCTGCGCGATGCGTTTCGCGATCTTGTGAACGAAGAAACCTTCCTTCGTCCGAAGCTTGGTTATCCCGTTCCCGTGAGAGCATGGCTGAAAAACGAATTGTATCCTTGGGCAAAAGAAATTCTGGAGAATATGACCTGCACGGAATATATCAATCGGGAAGAAGCGCTTCGTATGCTTGAAGATCACCGCGAAGGCAGAAAAGACAATTACCGCAAGCTCTGGACCATTCTTGTTTTTGTTACTTGGTATCGTCTTTATATTTCCGATCGCGATGAAACTTGCCGCAGAGTTCTTTTGGGCGAACTGTAAATCTTACTTGACAAGCAAGCCCTCTTTGTGTAGAATAAGCGTGTTCATTTTGATTTTGTTCTCGAAAACGAGATAGCAATAAGGAGAATATTTTATGATTGAAAAGATCAAAGACCTTTTGGCAAAGCAGCTTCGTCTTGATGTTTCTACCATCGACGACGATGCCAACATCCTCGACGATCTCGGCGCAAACAGTCTCGAGATTGTGGAAATGCTGATGACACTCGAAAGCGAATTCGGAATTTTGGTTCCCGATGAAGATGTGATGGATCTGAAAACCGTTCGCGCCGTTGCCGAGTACATCGAAAGCCACACCTGAAAATCAGCCCGAGGAAGCTCCTCGGGCCTTTTCTTTTTGAACAAATTGAAAATTTTAGTCAAAATTGCAATTATATGAAGATTTTGCTTGACAGAATCCGTTTTGCTGTGTTACAATCGATTGCCGCGTGTAAAAGGCCTTAAAAAGCTTCGGCTTGCCTTCATCAGCGAGACATAAAAGAAAGAGAGGTGCTTTTCGTGTTTGCTATTTTTGAAATTGGCGGAAAGCAGTACAAAGTTTCCGAGGGAGATGTGGTTTACCTCGAAAAATTGAACGCTCAGGAAGGCGAAACCGTTAAATTCGATAAGGTTCTTGCCCTTTCCGATGAAAACGGCTTTGTAGCAGGCGATCCCACCGTTTCCGGCGCTTTTGTTGAAGCTACCGTTGCCAAAAACGGAAAACAGAAAAAGATCGTTGTGTTCCGCTATAAGGCAAAGAAGAACGAGAAAAAGAAGCAGGGCCACAGACAGCCCTACACCAAAGTTCAGATCACTAAGATCGCAAAATAATGATTCGCTCGGAATTTGTTATTCAGAATAACAAAATTCTCGCGTTTTCCGTGGAAGGTCATTCCGGCCTTGCCGAAGCGGGGAGTGATATTCTCTGTGCCTCGGTGAGTGGCATGACTCAGCTTGTTCTCAACACCTTAACCGAGGTGTTTGGAGCAGAGCTTCAGGCCCGAATCGATGAAGAAATTCCGCTGATTTCCGCTCGCATCCTTTCCATTCCCGAATCGGAAGAAAAAGGTGCTCAAGGAATCCTTCGCGGCTTTCTGATTCAGATGCAGGATCTTGCGGAAACGTATCCGGCAAATCTTTCGGTCAGAACGAAAAAGTAAAAGAAAGGGTATCACGATGATTAGAATTAGCTTGCAGTTTTTTGCACATAAAAAAGGTGTTGGTTCCACCAAAAACGGCAGAGACTCTGAGTCCAAAAGACTTGGTGTTAAAAAAGCTGACGGTCAGGCATGCATCGCCGGCAACATTCTGGTTCGCCAAAGAGGAACTCATATCCATCCCGGTATGAATGTTGGTATCGGTTCCGACGACACTCTGTTTGCTTTGAAGGCAGGCATTGTGAAGTTTGAGCCCATGGCAGGCGGCAGAAAGAAAGTCAGCGTTTACTGCGATTGATTTTTTTGAGTTTAAAGGGGTATGTCTTAAGGGGAATCTCTTACGGCGTACCCCTTTTCCTATCTTGATTGTGAGGTGAAAAGATGTCATCTTTTGTTGATAAAACGGATATTGTGATCAAAGCGGGCAAAGGCGGCAACGGTGCTGTTTCCTTCCGCAGAGAAAAATACGTGGCAAAAGGCGGCCCCGACGGTGGCGATGGCGGCCACGGCGGCAATGTTGTTTTTTGTGTGGATAAAGGGGAAAACACCCTCATCAAATTCCGCTATAAAAGAAAATTTATTGCCGAAAACGGGGAAGACGGCAAAGGAAAGCGTTGCCATGGAAAAACGGGCGAGGATCTTGTGATCAGCGTTCCCCCCGGAACCGTGATTCGCGATAAAGCCACTGGCAAGGTGATGTTTGACCTTTCTCACGATAAAACCTTTATTGCCGCAAAAGGCGGCAGAGGCGGATGGGGAAATGCCCATTTTGCCACCCCCACAAGGCAGATCCCGCAATTTGCCAATCCCGGCCTTCCCGGTCAGGAAAGAGAAATCACTTTAGAGATGAAAATGCTTGCGGATGTTGGGCTGATTGGATTTCCCAGTGTTGGAAAATCCACTTTTCTTTCCCGTGCAAGTGCCGCTCGCCCGAAGGTGGCGGCGTATCACTTCACCACGTTAAGCCCGATCCTCGGGGTGGTTTCGCTTTCTGCTGAGCGCCAATTTGTGATGGCGGATCTTCCGGGGCTTATTGAAGGGGCATCCGATGGGGCAGGGCTTGGTCATCAATTTTTGCGCCATGTTGATCGTTGCCGACTTTTTGTGCATCTTGTGGATGCATCGGGCAGCGAGGGCAGAGATCCTGTGGAAGATATTCGCACCATCAATCGCGAACTTGAAAAATACGATCCTGCTTTGCTTTCTCGCCCTCAGATCATCGTTGCCAACAAAGCCGATCTTGGCATTTCGGAGGAAACGAAAGAGAATTTGGAAAAAGAGTGCGAAAAGCACGGATGGAAGCTTTTTTATGCCGCCACCGAAATTTCGGAAGGAATTCGCGAGGTGATCGAAGAAGCCGCAAAAGAGCTTTCGGCACTCCCGCCCTTGAAGGAATATGAAGCCGATTATGTGGAACCGGAAGAAGCCGCGCCCGAATACGGCACAGGCAGAACCGTGGTTACCAAGGTGGGCGAGGTATGGTTTGTGGAAGGTGAATGGCTCAGAGCATTCATTCAGCGCATCAATTTTGCCGATCGCGATCAGGTTCGCTATTTCCAAAAGGTAATGAAGGATTCGGGAGTGGAAGATGCCATGCAAAAAGCCGGTGTGAAAGACGGCGACACGGTAGATATCTACGGTCTCGAATTTGATTATGTGTATTAAAAAATGAAAAAAGCCGCATTTATAACACTCGGTTGCCGAGTGAACCAATATGAAACCCAGTGCATTCGAGAAGAACTGTTTTTGCTCGGGTTTGAAGAAGCGGAGTTTGACGAAGAGTGCGATCTTTATCTTGTGAACACCTGCGCCGTAACGGCAGAAAGCGTTCGCAAGGGAAGGCAAATGCTTCGCAGAGCACTGCGCGCAAAAGAAAAGAATCCCGAAGCCGTGATCGCGGTGTGCGGGTGCTTTTCTCAGGGCGTGAGCGATGAGATTTTCGATTCGGTTGATGTGATTGCGGGGAATACCGCAAAAAGTCGCCTTGCTTCGATTTTGGCAGAAACTGTTTTGACCCCTCAAAAAGATCGCAAAAAGATTGATCTTAGAGAAGATATTTCCGCGGTTCGGGAATATGAAAAAATGTCGCTCTGCCGCAGTCATAATGCGCGTGCATTTGTGAAAATTCAAGATGGCTGCAATAGCTTTTGCTCGTATTGTTTTGTGCCGTTTGTGCGCGGAAGAGTGCGTTCCCGCGAATTGATGGATGTTTGCGAAGAAGTGAAAGCACTTGCAAAAAACGGCTATCGTGAAATTGTTTTAACAGGGATTGAGACGGGCACTTGGGGCGAAGATCTTTTTGGCAAAGCCGATCTTTGCACGCTCGTGGAAGCGCTCCACGAAACCGAAGGGATCGAAAGAATCCGTTTCGGATCTTTAAAGCCCACTTTGTTTACCGATGAATTCTGCGTTTGCCTTGCCGCACTGCCGAAGGTATTGCCGCATTTTCATCTTTCTTTGCAAAGCGGAAGCAATCGAATCCTCGAAAAAATGGGAAGAAAATATACCCGCGAGGATGAAATGCGCGCGGTAGAAACCATTTATCGCTATTTTCCCGATGCGGGGCTTTCCGCAGATTTGATTTGCGGTTTTCCCGATGAAAGGGAAGAAGATTTTCTGGAAAGCGTATCGCTTGTGCGCGAGGCAGGGCTTCTTCACACTCATATTTTCCCCTTTTCTCCCCGCAGTGGCACCCGCGCTGAAAAAATGGAACCCAAAGTTTCGGAAGAAGCAAAAAAAGAGCGCGCCGCTTTTCTATTGCAGGAAGCAAAAAATGCAAGTGCCGCTTTTCATCAGAAACGGGTAGGGAAAAGTTATCGCGTTTTATGTGAACGCGTTCGCGACGGGCAGATGCTCGGCTATACGGAAAATTTCATTCACACCAAAACTCCTGCGCCTGAAAATGTGAAAATCGGCGAGGTTTATTCTGTGGTTTTATCTGAAAAAACGGAGTTTAGTGTGGAAACGATGACTGTTTTTTCCCAAATGCTTCCAAATGGTTGACTTTTTTCAAAAAAAGTTGTAAATTATAATAGTAATTTTCCCATCAGAAAGGAAACAAAAATGGCAAAGAAAAAGAATCGTAAAAATCTTTATGCAATCTGTGGCTATGCGCTCCTTTGCGTGGCTTTGGTTGCCTTTTTGGTTGCAGTTGCACTTGGAAATTGGAATCAGGGATCCGATTTGATTCAAGATCGCGTGTTCCTTGATATGGTTAGCGATTTCTTGGATAAAAATCCCCGCGAGATCACCCAAAAAGATCTCGATTCCATCGCTTATATTTCCTTCAATGGCAACAATAGCATTTCCCTTGGCAAAAATTCTGCAGTG
>JAZOVP010000169.1:0-1050 GCA_045658765.1 Eubacteriales bacterium
ATAAGCAACGAGAACCGTCCAGATACGGCTCTTTTTCTTTTGATCCTTGGAATAGCGCACCTCGTTGAGCCCGAGAAAATTGGAAAACGAAAGCCACGTCAGAAGCTTAACGGCGCGCATCATCCGAGACCACCTCCATAAAGACCTTTTCAAGAGATTCGCCCTTCGTGAGCGTTTCCGTTTCGCCCGAAGCAACAAGTTTACCGCCCTTGATGATGGCGATACGGTTGCAAAGCTTTTCCGCTACGTCGAGAACGTGTGTGGAGAAGAAGACCGCGCCGCCGTTTTCGCAAAGCTCTCGCATGATCTCCTTGAGTGTCAGTGCCGCCTTCGGATCGAGTCCGACAAAGGGCTCGTCAAGGAGCATCAGCTTCGGGCTATGGATCAGCGCGGAAATCACGGCAAGCTTTTGCTTCATACCGTGCGAATACGAGGAGATGAGGTCGCCAAGCGCTTCGGTGATCTCAAAAAGTCCTGCATATTTGCCGATCTTCTCCGTGCGTACACTTTCGGAAAGTCCGTAAACGTCCGCTATAAAATTCAAAAACTGAATGCCCGTCAGATATTCGGGCAGATCGGGATTATCGGGAATATAGGCGATCATCGATTTGCAAAGGAGTGGCTCTTTTTTGACGGAATGACCGTCTATCAAAATATCGCCGTCCTTAAAATCGAGAATGCCCGCGATGCATTTGAGCGTGGTGGTCTTTCCCGCGCCGTTATGTCCGATAAAACCATAAATATCGCCTGCGGAAAGATCGATGACCCCCTTCCCGCTTCCTTTATATGTTTTTGTTAAGTTCTGAATCTTTAACATAAAATGATCCTTTCTTCGAAAATGAAACTTCTTTCTGATTTCATTATAGTAAAAAAACGGAAAATTGTCAAGATTTCACTCGCCACTTGCAAAAATACAGATGCGTTCTGTATTTCTGACAGTATCTCAAAACAAAAAAGAAGACGTTACGCTCCTTCTCATAAGGATGTTTACTTCGTAGGTGGAAATCACGAATCGCCCGCGAGAAAAAACAAAAAAAAAAACGACGGATT
>JAZOVP010000170.1:0-7217 GCA_045658765.1 Eubacteriales bacterium
TAACCGAGAGGAAAAGATTGATCTTAGCGGGGGCAGAAAGGGTGATCTTATCCATAAAAACCTCAGAAATGTTTTAAAATCGGATGGCTGTGGGTTAAAACTGCCTTTTTGGGACACATTTCCTGACAGCACCAACAGCGAATGCAATTCTTTTTATCAATCACGGCCTTTTTCTTTTTGATTTCAATGGTTTTCTGCGGGCAAAGGCGCGCACATTCTCCGCACCCGATGCAAGCTTTTTTATCAATCTTTGGCTTTGGAGATAAGTATCTTGCAAGTTTTCCGCCGAAAAGATTGGGGAATTCTCTTAAAATGCTTCGTTTTTGGCTATCGGGAAGAATGAAGGGGGTGGGCTTTGATTGTTCAAAATCATCACCGAGAAGTTCCACTTTGCCATCGAATAGACCCGCTTCTTTTGCACGGATCTGCACGGGAACGATCGAGGAGGAAACACCCATAAAATCGCACATCGCTTCATCGATGGCATAGGTGGAAACTCCGCCGAAAATTGCACCCGCATATTTTGGAATCCCGCCCGAAGGGCCGTCTTTTTCCATGCCCAAAATTCCATCCACAATCGAAAGAGTGGGGGGGAGGGCAGTATTCAAATCGCAAATAAGTCCCGCAAAATCGGAGATTTCGGGGAATCTTGCATGGTATTCCACTTTTCTCAGCCCGGGAATGGTGCCGTAGAGATTTTTGGCACTTCCCGTTACGGTGGTGAGGGAGTGGGTTTTCATTTTGGCAAGGTTGATAAAACAATCTGCCTCGCAGAAAGCATCGAGCACATCCACTTCTGAGCAGGAAAGCGCATTCGGCACGGCAAGGGAAACGGAATTCATTTTCATGCAAACCTTTACCCCGTGCTTTTTGCACACTTCTTCGATCCCTGTTTCACGGTAGATTGCCGAAAGCAAAATTTCCGTGTTTGGTCCGCCCGAACATTCGGCAATGGTGATATCGCTCGTGAATTTTTTGCAGTATAAGATCACCGCTTCCACTAAGCTCGGATGCGTGGTTGCCGCACCGTCGGGCTTCTTTTTTACCACAAGGTTCGGCTTGATAACAACTTTTTTTCCATTCGAGAATAATCGCTCGGGACCGCCGTGATCCAAAACGATCTTTTCAACGATTTCTTCTAAAAGAGGAACATCGTATTTTTCTGCGCGGTAAAAAGAAACTTTACTCATTTTTTATTCTCTTTTTTGATGGTGAATTTCTTTTCGGTTTTATTTAGGAGTCGGTGAATGTTTTCTTTGTGCATTGCAATCACAAAAAACGCCATCATAATGGAAAAGAGCAAATATAAAATGTTGGGGCGCTGAATGTTGAAGGCATATACCACCATCGGGAAAAAGAAGGCGGCGGTGAGGGAAGATGCGGAAATGATTTGAGTTGCAATAAACATCAGCCCGAAAATGAGCGCGAGCACCAAAAATACCAAAGGATCGATCAGAAGCACCGTGATCGCGGAAACGATCACGCCTTTGCCGCCTTTGAATTTAAAATAAATGGGGAAAATGTGCCCGAGCATGCAGAAAAAGCCCGCCACATACTGACCGGGTCCACCCAGAAGCACAAAGCCGAGAATCACGGAAACCAGTGCTTTGATCACATCGCCCGCTAAGGTTAAAAAGCCCGCGGTTTTTCCGAAACTGCGAAACATATTGGTCATGCCCGCATTGCCGGAACCATAATCTCTCACATCGTATCCATAGATCTTTTTGGAAATGATCACGGCAGAATTGATACTGCCGAGTAAATAGGATGCTACAACCGTGAGAAAGAAAAACAGCGCGTAGAAAATAAGAATCTGAGTTCCTTCTTTGTTGTTGAGGAAAAAGCCCCAATCTTGAATGGCCTGATCAAAGAAATATCTCATTCTTCTTTTGTCCTTTCTCTGATTACAAACTGAATGGGAGTGCCTTTGAAGCCAAAGGTTTCGCGCAAACAGTTTTCAATATAGCGCAGATAGGTGAAGTGGAAGAGTTTTTCGCTGTTGCAGAAGATCACAAACTTCGGCGGCTTCACACTCACTTGGGTCATATAGTAAATTTTGAGGCGTCTTCCTTTATCGCTCGGGGGCTGCACGCGCGTGGTGGCATCGTTGAGCATTTCATTGAGCATACCCGTGGAAATGCGGGTGGACGCCTGCATATTCACATAGTTGATATGCTCGAAAAGCTTATCGATGCGAAGCCCTGTTTTTGCGGAAATGAAAAGCACAGGGGCATACTGCATAAAGGGCAGAATATCGAACACCTTTTTGGTGGCGTTCTTTACGGAATCATTGTCTTTATCGGGAAGATCCCATTTGTTCATGCAAATAATGCACGCTTTGCCCGCTTCGTGGGCAAGCCCTGCGATGGTGGCGTCTTGGCTGGTGATGCCTTCGAAAGCATCCACCATAATCACACAAACATCGCTTCGTTCCACGGCAAGTTTTGCGCGTAAAACGCTGTATTTTTCGATTCGATCGTCGATTTTCGATGCTCTGCGGATTCCCGCAGTATCTATGAAATTAAAGATGCCGTGCTTATTTTCCACGCGAGTATCGATGGCATCTCTTGTGGTTCCTGCAACGGGAGAAACGATCACGCGCTTTTCCCCCAAAACGGCATTAATTAAACTGCTTTTGCCGGAATTCGGCTTTCCGATCACAGCAACATTGATCAGATCTTCTTCCTCTTCTTCTGCGCCCAAGGGGCCGAGAAGGCGGAGAACCTCGTCTAAAATATCGCCGCTTCCCGTGCCGTGGATGGAGGAGAGGGCGAAGGGACCGTTTTCGATTCCGAGTTCATAAAATTCATAGAATTCCGGAGGCAAGGCGCCGATGGAATCCACTTTATTCACTGCCAAAATTACGGGTTTTTTGCTTCGTTTTAAAATGGTGGCGATTTCGTGGTCGGCGGCAGTAACGCCTGCGCGAATATCGGTCATGAAAATAATCACATCTGCCGCATCCATTGCAAGGTGTGCCTGCTCTTCGATATGAGATAAAATCTCATCATTGGATCCGGGTTCGATACCGCCGGTATCAATCAAAACGAGTTTTCTTGCGCACCATTCGGTTTCATAATAAATGCGGTCGCGCGTTACTCCGGGCACATCTTCCACAATGGAAATGCGCTCGCCCGAAAGTTTATTAAAAAATGTGCTCTTGCCAACGTTGGGTCTGCCCACGATGGCGATTACGGGTTTTGCCATAATTACCTCCCGTTTAGTAAAGTTTCAATTTGATCGAGCAAAGGAATTCCGTTTTCAATCGCAAAAACGGGGCAGTGAAGTTCTTCTTCGATTTGCTCGGGGGTGGAATTGTCTAAAAATTGATCGCGTTCGTGCCGAAGCGATACGGCGGGAATGAATAAAATTTCGGGTTTTTCGTTTTTCAAGGCATCGATGATATCTTTCCCGCAAAGAAGCCCTGCAACGGTAACGGTTTCCCCGAAGAAGCGGTTTTCCACCGCTTTCACTTCGATTTTCACAAACGGAAGTTTTTTGGTGATCTCATTTGAGATTTCTTTTAAAAACGCTTCTGCCGCTTTTCCGGTAACGGCGGTGATGGAAAGATCTTTATGAGGAAGATTTTTCCAATCGCCCTCTTCCCAGCGCCAGCGAATTTCGTCGAGAAGTTCTTCTCGGCTGCTTCGGATCAGCCCCACTCCGTTGTCGAGCTGAGGATAGCCGTCGTAATCGGATTCTTCCGGCAAGGGAAGGGATGCGGCTAAATAAAATTCATCGGCGGCATAAACAAGGCGGGTGCCGTATTTTTCCAAAAATTCATTTCCGAATTTTTCCACCGTTTCAATCACCGCTTTGGAAGAAGCTGTGTCATACGACGAAAGGGGATAAAGCCCTTCGCGGTGGCATGTGAGCCCTGCGGGAACCACTGCGATGCTCTGAAGCGCGGGCATCAGATTTTCCAGATCGCGAATGGTTTTTTCGAGTTCTGCACCGTCGTTGATGCCGCGGCAGGCAACGATCTGACAGTTGATATCGATGCCGCCTTCTTTTAAAATCGAAAGCTGATCGAGAATGCGAGCGGCCTTCGGATTTCCCAGCATCTTCACGCGCAGATCGGGGTTTGTGGTGTGAACGGAAACATTCACCGGCGAAAGTCGCATCGAAACAATGCGCCTTAAATCTTCATCGCCCACGTTGGTTAAGGTTACATAGTTTCCCATTAGAAAGGAAAGGCGGGTATCGTCGTCTTTGAAATACACCGTTTCTCTCATTCCGCATGGGTTTTGATCGATAAAGCAGAAAATGCAACGGTTTGCACAGCGCTTTTTCTGATCCATCAAAAAGGTTTCAAATTCAAGACCGATGTCGTCGTATCGATCTTTTTGAATGGAAACGGAAAATTCATTTTCACCGCGTTTTAATGCAAGAAGGATCTTTTCTTCGGTGAGAAAGAAGCGATAATCCAAAACATCGCGAATGGGGTGAGAATCGATGGAAAGAAGGGTATCACCCGCTAAAATCCCTGCTTTTTCGGCAAGGGAATTCGGTTCAACTGATAACACCGAAACCATAAGAAACCTCCTTTTTTGAAAAAATGAAAAAAAGATATATCTTGGGCACGAAACCTGAAAAGGTAATGCCAAAGACATATCTTTTTGTGCCTCATATATACAGATATAGTCTCCGCCGAAATAGAGCGGAGACTGATATACGAGTTTCGACGGAATCAGTCTTTGATCTGAATGACTTCTTTGCCGTCCTTCTGTCCGCACTCGGAGCAAACTCTGTTGTGGAGATTGTAAGCGCCGCAGTTGGGGCACTTTTCCAGAGCGGGCTGGGTGAGTTTCCACACGCTGGAACGTCTGGAATTCTTTCTTGCTTTCGATGTTTTTCTCTTCGGTACTGCCACTTTATCGCACCTCCCAATTTTTTATTACAACCGTATACGGTTTTATTTTTCTTTGAAAAAGTCCGCCAGACCGGCAAGTCGGGGATCAATTTCTTTTCGATCGCATTCGCAGGAATCGGTATTTAAATTGATTCCGCATTTCGGGCAAAGCCCTTTGCAGTCCTCGCGGCAAAGCAGCCGCAAGGGAAGGTTTAAATACACCGTTTCTTCCGCGAGGGATCTGATATCGATTTTTTGGCCTTCGGCAAGAAGCGCTTCTTCTTCGGATTCTGCGGGAGAGGTTAAAATTGCAAAATCGATTGCAATCGAAAAACTCTCTTTCACCGGAGCAAGGCATCGCCCGCAATGGGCGAAAAATTCACCGCAGACATTACCGACGAGTCGGTAAAATCCGGAAAGCTCTTTCGCTTTGCCTGAAAAACAAAGATTTGATACCGCAATTTCCTCGCCTTCCTGAGGGAAGGGAAACGGGCCCATATCACAAAGAATCTCCCGAACTTCGCCGGAAAGAAGTTTTGAAATATCAAGAAAATTGTTATCGGTTTGGTTGATCATAATCACATTTCCTCAAGGCAATCGACAGTACTTTATTATAATAGCAAAGCCCTTCTTTGTCAATGCCTTTCCCCAAATTTACCAATTATTTTTCTCCAGTTCACAAAGGATAACATCCTTTTTATTTTCCCACTTGCCCAAAATCACATTTTGCAGGGAAATCTGGAGAAGATTTCCGATTTTTTCGCCTTTGATTCCTTTTTCGGCAAGATCGTTTCCGTTGATGGCAAGATCGCGCAGGGAATAGCATTCCCCCGATGCCAAAATTTCGGATGCAGTTTCTTTCACCCATTCAAGCCCTTCGAGGCGCTTTTTGATGGTCCATTTGCTATGGGCAAGGGTATCGGCTTCCATCACTCGGCAAAGCAGAATGAAGTTTTCTTCGCCCACCGCCGCAAGAAGCTTTTTCACATCCACCCGCCCCGAGGGGTGCGAATCGTGATGGTATACCAAAAGATGAATCAGATCGATCTGCTTTGCAGGGAATTTCAATCTTTGCATCACTTCTTTTGCGATTCTGGCACTTTTTCTGGGATGCGAGTAAAAATGGCCGCGCCCTGTTTCGTCGATGCTCAGGCACTGGGGCTTTGAAATATCGTGAAACAAAAGTGCCAAGCGAATTTCGGGCACGGGATCTGCATAGGCAACCGCGTGCACCGTGTGCTGCCACACATCGTATTGATGGAACGGGGAGCGTTGGGAAAATCCAACGGTTGGCAAAATCTCGGGAATGAGCACCCCGATCACATCGGAAAATTCGGTTAATACATAGCGGATATTTCTTCCGCAGAGCATTCGCATCAGTTCCGGAATCACGCGCTCCGAGGCAATTTCCAAAAGAAGATCTTTATTGCGGTGGATCGCTGCCTTGGTTTTTTCTTCGATATCAAAACCGAGAACCGCTGAAAAGCGCAGTGCCCGCAAAATGCGGATGGCATCTTGGCGGAATCTTGCATCCGCATCTCCAATGGCACGGATCAGACGCTTCTTCAGATCGCGCTTTCCGCAAAAATAATCGCAAAAGCCCTTTTCCGGATGGAAAACGATGGCATTGATGGTGAAATCTCTGCGTTTTAAATCGTCGAAAAGATTTTTGGTGAATTGAATTTGGCTTGGATGGCGATGATCGGAATAGCCGCCTTCTTTTCGAAAGGTGGTAATATCGAGAAAAACCGATCCGTAATGCACGGTGATTGTGCCGTATTTTTCGCCGATGCAGTTTAAGGAATAACCTTCAAACACTTTTTTGATTTCTTCGGGCTTTGCGCTGGTGGTGAGATCCCAATCGTGAACTTCACGCTTTAAAAGTAGATCGCGCACACCGCCCACAAGCCACGCTTCAAAGCCCGCATGATTGAGCTTTTTTATGGCTTCTTCCACTTCAGGAGCCAGGGGGAGATTAAATTTATTCATGTTTTTTCCTTTTTGTTTGATTTTTCTGCCAAATATCTCTTGACAAAGAAATCCGAATGTGATAAGATAACCGATGTTCGAAAGAACCTGCGTTGTTAGCTCAGCTGGATAGAGTGACTGGCTACGAACCAGTAGGTCAGGGGTTCGAGTCCCTTACAACGCGCCAGGAAGGCACCAATCGGTGCCTTCTTTTTTTTGCATCGGCAAATACTAAATAAAATTATAGCATATTTTTTATCAAAAGTAAATATGAACTGAAAAGTTCAGGAAAACTTTTTTTGCCAAAAAAATCCCCTCAAAGATTCCTTTGAGGGGATTTTCTTATGCGTTTTCTTTTGTTTCCTGATCTTTTTTGGTGATCTCGGAGCTTTGTTCC
>JAZOVP010000171.1:0-5782 GCA_045658765.1 Eubacteriales bacterium
TTTTTTGCCGCCGCTTTCCTTTTGCATTTCTTTTTGCTTTAAGCGAGAGCCGATGAAAGCAAACACCAAAACGGTGGGAATGATCGCAATGGTGCGAGTGAGCTTTACCATGTTGGCAAAATCACCCGCCGCTTCGGAAAAGGCATATCCCGAAGCAACCACACTTGCCGTGTCGTTCACCGAAGTGCCCGCCCAGATGCCATAGGCAATATCATTCATTCCGAGTGCCGCACCCATAAGGGGATACAGCGCGATCATCACCATATCAAAAAGAAAGGTAGACGACATCGCAAAGGCAATATCCTTATCGTCGGCATCGATCACCGGTGCAACCGCCGCGATCGCAGAGCCGCCGCAAATGCCGGTGCCTGCAGAAATGAGATTGCTCAGTTTCCAATTCAGCCCGAACAGTTTGCGAATAAAAAATCCGCCTCCAAAACACATGGCAAAGGTGAAAATCATCACAAAGAAGGTCATTTTACCAACCGACATAATCGTGCTGATTGAAAGGGATGCACCCAAAAAAACAATCGCAACCTTCAGGATTTTTTTGGAAGCAAATTTCAGCGCGGGACGAATCCATTTCGGATGAAAGAAATGATTGATGATCGTGCCCAAAAAAAGCGCAATTATGGAAGAGCCGAGAAGCCCACCCGGAATCAGATGCTCAAGAACCACAGAAACTGCCGCCAAAAGAAAGCAAATAATAAGCCCAAGAAAAAACATTCCTCTTTCTTTTGTTTTGGAATTCATAAAAGACCTCCGCTAAATTTTGATTTGAATATTTGATAGTAAAAAAACCTCTTTTGCCAAATGAGCAAAAAAGGTTTTGATGGAGCGGGTAACGGGAATCGAACCCGCATGTTCAGCTTGGGAAGCTGACATTCTACCACTGAACTATACCCGCAAAATGCAAAGTGCCGAATCTTAACGATTCGGCACTGCTGGTCTGAGTGGCGGGATTTGAACCCACGGCCTCTACCACCCCAAGGTAGCGCGCTACCATCTGCGCTACACCCAGATAGCCCTAACATTATAGTATTTGCAAAGTGCTTTGTCAAGCCCTTTTTCAATATTTTTTTACTTTCTTTTTCAATCTTTAAAAAAAGCCCCGTTTTTTCAAAAAAAGTTATTGACATTTCCCCTTTCTTATGGTAACATACTTGAGCGGCTTTTTGAGCCGAGTGATATGCGGGTGTAGTTCAATGGTAGAATTCCAGCCTTCCAAGCTGATTACGAGGGTTCGATTCCCTTCACCCGCTCCACTATGTGCTTTTAGCTCAGCCGGATAGAGCAACTGCCTTCTAAGCAGTAGGTCGGGGGTTCGAATCCCTCAAAGCACGCGATTATGGTGGATATAGCCCAGTTGGTTAGAGCGCCAGGTTGTGGCCCTGGAGGTCGCCGGTTCGAATCCGATTATCCACCCCACTTAATTTTCCGTGCAAAATTCGGCGGAATAGCTCAGTTGGCTAGAGCATCCGGTTCATACCCGGCAGGTCGTTGGTTCAAATCCGACTTCCGCTACCAAACGAAAATCCGTTCTCGAAAGAGAACGGATTTTTGTTTTTATCTCTGCAAAACAAACTAAGTTTCCCTTGCAATAAAAAACAGCACTCGCTTTTGCAAGTGCTGTTTCTTTTTTTATAAATCGCATTTGATCAGATCTTCGGGAGTTTCTCTTTTCACTGCCAAATAATCCGTGCCGCCTTTTAGCATCACAACAGGAGGATTGGGCACTCGATTATAATGAGAAGCCATCGAATAATTATAGGCGCCCGTGGTGAGCAGTGCCAAAAGATCGCCGCGCTTTACCGAAGAAGGAAGATATGCCTCGCCGCAGAGGATATCGCCACTTTCGCAGCAGCGCCCTACCACGGAGCATTTCATATCATTTTCTTCGCCCATTTTTTCGGGGCAAACGGGAGTGTGCACCGCGCCATAGAGGGCAAAGCGGGGATTATCGGTCATACCGCCGTCTACCGAAACGTAGGTTTTATAGCCGGGGATTTTTTTCACTGTGCCCACGGTATAAAGGGTGAGCCCCGCATCGGCAACGATGCTTCTGCCCGGTTCCATCAGAATTTTGGGCTGGGGGAATAAAAGAGAATCGCAAAGAGATTTGATCTTTTCGCCAACCTGCAAAATGTTTTGGCGAAGATCCATCACGGGATCCGCTTCGGTATAGCGCACCCCATAGCCACCGCCAAGGGAGAGCTCCTCTGCCTCAAATCCCGTTTCGGTGCGAACCGAATCAAGATACTGCATCATAATTTCTGCCGAGCGAAGGAAGGTATCGGAATCAAAAACCTGACTTCCCACATGGCAATGAAAGCCAACCAGCTTTGCAAATTTTTTCGAAAGGGTTTTCTTGGTGATTGCCATTGCCTGACCGGTTTCAATGGCAGAACCGAATTTGGAATCCACCTGACCCGTTGCAATCGCTTCGTAGGTATGGGTATCGATACCGGGGGTGATGCGGAGAAGAAGTTTTTGCTCTTTGCCGAGTTTCTCGCCGATTTCTTCAATGGCATCGATTTCTTCTTCGTTATCTACCACAAAGTAGCCGATTCCCGATTCCATCGCAAAAAGAATTTCTTCGTCGGTTTTGTTGTTTCCGTGAAAATAGGCGCTTGAAAGATCAAACCCTGCACTTTTTGCAGTGTAAATCTCGCCAACGGAAACCACATCCACACCCATCTTTTCTTCCGCCATAATGCGATAGATCCCGCGGAAAGAACAGGCCTTGCTTGCATAAAGAGGCGCGGCATTTTCGCCGAAAGCGGCAAGCATTGCTTCTTTATAAGTGCGGCACATTTTGCGGATTCGATCTTCATCCATCAAATAAAGCGGAGTACCATAACGGGAAGCGAGTTCTCGCAGGTTTCTGCCCGCAAACAAAAGATTCTGATCGGAATCGAGGGTTAAATTTTCACAAATCATCATTTAAAACCTTTTTTAGCGAAATGCTTCGTAGATCGCGCAAATCGCCTTTTCATAATCTTTTTCTTCCAGAGCAACGATGATATTCAGCTCGCTCGAGCCCTGATCGATCATACGGATATTGATCTTTTCGGAAGCCAGTGCACCAAACAGGCGCGCCGCGGTGCCGGGAGAATTGATCATTCCTCTGCCCACCACTGCGATCAAGCAAAGATCTTCCACCAAATGGATGCGATCGGGCTGAACGGCTTTGCCGAGTGCATGAATCAATTCATTTTCATGGCCGAAAAGGGATGCTCGATCCACCACCACGGTCATCGTATCGATTCCGCTGGGGAAATGCTCGAAGCTGATTCCTCTTTCTTCCAAAACCGAAAGGACTTTTCTTCCAAAGCCCAATTCGTTGTTCATCATTCCTTTTTCAATATAGATCGCGCCGAAGCCCTTTTTGCCTGCGATGCCCGTTACCACGGAATCGCTCTTTTCGGCTTGCTCCACAATCATCGTGCCCGCATCTTCGGGGGCATTGGTATTGCGGATATTGATCGGAATCCCCTCTCTGCGAACAGGGAAAATGGCATCTTCGTGGAGCACGCTTGCGCCCATATAGGAAAGCTCGCGCAATTCGCGATAGGTTACCACTTCAATCGATTTGGGATTCGAAACAATGCGGGGATCTGCCATCAAAAGACCGGAAACATCTGTCCAGTTTTCATACAGATCTGCCTTCACGGCGCGCGCCGCCAAGGAACCGGTGATATCGGAACCGCCGCGGGAGAAAATGCGAATATCGCCGTGCTCGGTGGCGCCGTAAAAGCCGGGGATCACCGCACGGGGATTCTTTTTCAAAAGGGCGCCGAATTTTTCATTGGTTTCTTCTTCTAAAAGTTCACCGTTTTGATTAAACACAATTCCTTCTGCTGCTTCCACAAAAGGAAAACCAAGAAACGATGCCAAAATTTTGGCATTGAAATGCTCCCCGCGGGAAGCGATATACGCTTCGCTTGCGCCTTTTCTCACTCTTTCGTGGAAAGCGGCGAAATCTTCCGAAAGATCAAGCTCGATCCCGAGCTCGGAAATGATTTCTTCAAAACGGGCGCAAATCTTGGAAAAGGGATCTTCAAAGCTTTCCCCTTCCCTTGCCAAACGATAGCAAGAGAGAAGAAGATCGGTTACTTTGATATCATCGGAAAAACGCTTTCCGGGGGCAGATGCCACCACATAGCGGCGGGATTTATCTGCACGGACAATAGCGGCTACCTTGCGAAATTGCTCTGCACTGGCAAGACTGGTTCCGCCGAATTTAATTACCTTTAACATTCTATTTTCACCTCAGGGCAGGATGTTTAACTTTCTCATTTCTTCAAACATGGCTTTTTTATTCTTTTCTTCCATGGGAGTGAGCGGCAAGCGAAGATAATTTTCGCCGAAGCCCATTTCCGACATCGCCGCTTTCACGGGGATGGGGTTCACTTCCGAAAACAGATGATGAACAAGGGGAAGATACTTCAGCTGAAGTTCTCTTGCGCCTTCCGTATCCCCTGCGAAGAATTTTTGGCAAATCGCATCGGTTTCACCGGGAAGAAGATTCGACAAAACAGAGATCACGCCTTTTCCGCCCAAAGACAGAATGGGAAGGATCTGATCGTCGTTTCCGGAATAAATATCGATCTTATCTTTGCAAAGGCAGGCAAGGGTTGCCACCTGAGAAAGATCGCCGCTTGCTTCTTTAATGCCCACAATCATGGGATGCTCGGAAAGGCGGAGCACCGTTTCGGGTTTTAAATTGCAACCCGTTCTGGAGGGAACATTATAAAGAATAATGGGCTTGGTTGCCACATCCGCCATGGCCTTGAAATGCTCATAAAGCCCATTTTGGGTAGCTTTGTTGTAATAAGGGGTTACCATCAAAAGCCCATCCACTCCGGATTGGCAAGCATAGGCGGTGTTTTCCACACCGTAAGCGGTATCGTTTGAGCCAAAGCCCGCAATCAGAGGAACTCTGCCCGCCACTTTCTTTACCGCAAAATCAATCACAGCTCTATGCTCTTCGGTATCGAGGGTTGCCGCTTCACCGGTGGTACCGGTTACCACGATGGCACTGATTCCTCCTTCGATCTGGAAATCGATGAGTTTACCGAAGGTTTCGTAATCCACACCGTCTTTTGTCATCGGTGTGATAATAGCAGTTGCGGCACCGCGAAAGATTGTTTTTTTCATAACAGTTCCTTTCTCTAAAAAAATCGGCAGCTGCAAAACAGCTACCAACTTGCAATCATACCCCAATTGTATTGTTTTAAGTCGGATAGCCCTCCGCATTGCTGCGACAGCAAAAGAGATCTTATTCCCAGTTGCCAGCTAACCTCCCTTGCCGTAGAAAAGCCGCTTCGGCACCCATTCCTTTCTCCCCCGAGCGTCGGCCGCTGAAAACCGAAGGATACTCTTAATAAGGTGCGCCTCTATCTTTAAGGTAAGATTATCACAAAAACAAGAGATTGTCAAGAATTTCGCCAAAGTTTTCGGGGTATTTGGCGATTCTTGTCAAAGGTAATGATTCCGCGGGTAACAAAGGGCTTCCCTTTGTTAATATATGCAAAAAACAAGGGTCGGTTCCCACCAAAATCCCTCGAAACCGAAGATGAAAAAACAAAAATCGAAAAAATCTCAAAAAAAGCATTGCATTTTTTTCTTTTTTGTGTTAAAATAAATCCGTTCATTTTTCGGGGCATTAGCGCAGTTGGGAGCGCACCACACTGGCAGTGTGGGGGTCAGGGGTTCAAGTCCCCTATGCTCCACCAAACGAGTATTGGATGAACACCTGCTTCTTCAGCGGCGGATTCGC
>JAZOVP010000172.1:0-1019 GCA_045658765.1 Eubacteriales bacterium
ATTCTTTCGATATTTTTCAGCAAACAGTCTGTGGTATTATACCATTGTTTATATGGAAAATCAACTTGTTTTTATCAATTTCCACCAATATTGTCCAGATAGATTTCAGGTACGTCACCCACGAGGACCCGTTCTCCCAAGGGCAGGGAGACCTCTGTTTCCACCTCGACGCTTTCCTCGGGGAGGATCAGGTGAAGCCTTGCGTGAATATCGACGCGGATCAGGTGTCTTGTCTGGTTGATGCCGCAGTCCTCCAAAACCGTGTAAATTTCTCCGCAGGTGCTTGAGATGGGGAAGATCCGCGCCCGCACGGGAAAGCCCAATCCGGAAAACAGATTCCATCCCCCCAGACTTCCCAGAGGAACGGAAAGGGTGATCCGTTTTTTCTCGGCCAAAGCCTTGTCGATATATTGCACCAAACGCGCTTTTGCTTTGGCAAGCATAGCGGTATCCACCTCCAGATAGATCACCTCTCCCGACGGATCACGAACGGTTTTGACCATGGCGGAATAGGACAGAAGTCCTTCGGAAGCCATTTGCTCCACGGCGGAATTGACCGTTTCCGCAAGGTATTTTTCCGCCTGACTTTTGGCAAGCTCCGTGAAGCGGTGGGAGAGCAAATGCTCCGAATAGGAGGAGAGCAATAAAAATGCAAGAAACAAAGAGATCGTGGGCATAATAAGGCGACGAAGAGAAAAACGAAAGCGTTTTTTCTTTTTGGAAAACGATACGATGGGGGATTTTTGATTGCTTGCCGTTTGGGTGCTTTCCGCAATATTGACTGCTCTTGCTTCCCGCATTTTTTCCGCGGGGATCTGGAGGGCATTGTTTTCTTTGTCGCTGTTCATGGTCGGTTTCTCCTGTTCATCTGCTTGGAGCGCTTGGCAGCAGATCGCTTTGTATGAGGGGCTGGGGATCGTTCTTTTGCTCCTGAAAGGCATTTTTTTGAAAAAGCAAAGAAAAAAAGTCGGATTGGAAAAAAGGGGATAATTTTACAATAGCACTTGAAAGTTTTTATG
>JAZOVP010000173.1:0-15581 GCA_045658765.1 Eubacteriales bacterium
ATATGAAAATCATTTTCATCGGCAAACCCGCCGTTTTGATCTACAACACCGCGTCTGCCATTATGCGAGCATACGGGGATTCAAAGCGCTCTATGTATATTCTCACCGCAACGGGACTTGTGAATGTGCTTTTGAATTTGGTTTTTGTGATCGGCTTTCATTGGGATGCGGCGGGAGTTGCTGTTGCCACCGTGGTAGCGCAATATCTTTCAGCTTTTGTGGCGCTCAAAATACTGTTTCATCCGCAAGGGGAATACTGCTTGCAGATTTTGGAACTTCGCATTCACAAGGAAGAACTTCTTAAAATCGTGAAAATCGGCCTCCCCGCCGGTTTCAATGGTATGATGTTTAGCGTTTCCAATGTAATCATTACCTCCACGGTAAATGCTATGGGCCCTGCCACCATTGCGGCTTCCTCCGCTTCTTCTAGTGTTTATTCTATTGTTACCACGGTGGCAAGCTCGTTTTCCAGCGCTTGCACAAGCTTTGCGGGGCAAAATTGCGGCGCGGGTAAATTTCGCCGCATTAGTCGCCTTCTTGTTGCGAGCATTCTTATTTCGGAAACGATCTTTTTATCGGCCGATGTGATGTTATCGCTTTTTCCGGAAGTATTTCTCGGTCTTTATACCAAAGAAGCAGAAGTAATTACCCTAGCGATTCCCAAGCTTATGGTCGTTTGCTGGGGGTATTTGATTTATTTGGTTTCCGAAATGGCGAATGGTTGCTCTCGCGGGCTCGGCAAAACCCTTTCGCCCACCATCACCAATTTGTTTGCAGTTTGCGCCACTCGCCTTTTTTGGGTGCTGTTTATCTTCCCGCATTTGCCAAACAATTTGTTTTATTTGTGCCTTTGCTATCCCATTTCGTGGTTTATTTCTGCGGTGGCACAACTGGTTATTTACCGAAGTGCCAAAAAGCAAAAGGAAAAAGAATATGAAAGCCGAATTTCGCTTCAAGCGAGCGAAGCATAACGAAAAAAAGTGCAGGGGATTTATTCTCCTGCATTTTTTGATGCTTTTTCTGATTTGCGGAAGGGAAGAAAAAATGTGAAAAATAATCGAAAAAACTCTATGGTTTTTCTTGACTTTCGCGCTTTTTTGTAATATAATGAGCATTGAATTATTTTAAAGGGGGCATTATGAGTCTTTATGATCGTTTGGTGCGGACTTTAGGGCCGCTGATCCGATTCGTTTTCCCGATTCGTTTGATCAATCTTCCTTCGGAGCTTCCTGAGGGAGGGCTCATTGTTTGCCCGAATCATATTTCGCTTTTTGATCCGTTGTTTCTTGCGATCACCCTGCCAAGACCGCTTACTTTCATGGCAAAGGAAGAGCTCTTTTCCCGCCCTGTTGTTGGCCCGATTGTGAAGGGATGCGGCGTGATTCCGCTATCTCGCAACGGTGGCGATGCCGCAAAGCTCCGCCTTGCGGTTCGTGAATTGATTGCAGGAAAAGCGTTTTCCGTGTTTCCGCAGGGAACCCGATGCCGCTATCCTTTAAAGAAAGAGGATTTTAAAGCAGGTGCGGGTATGATGTCGGCTCTTTCGGGAGCCAAGGTTCTTCCTGTTGGCATCTATTCGAAAAATTATAAAGTGCGCCCGTTCCGCAAAACCTATATTGTTTTCGGCACTCCCGAAAAAATCGAGGTTTCTTCCGAACTCGGCAAAAAAGAGCAGGCAATGGCTTCTGCCGATGTGATTTATGAAAAGATCGCCTCGCTCGAAGAAATTGCCAGAAAAAGTGCCCAAAAATGAAGATTCTTCTTTCCGAATATGCCGGTTTTTGCTTCGGTGTCCGCCGCGCGGTGGATCTTCTGGAGAAGGAACTTTCCGGCGGAAATAAAACGGTTTATACCCTCGGGCACATTATTCATAACGAAGATTTCAATCGCGATCTTAAAAATCGCGGGGTAAAAACGATCGAGGAAAAGGATTTGGAAATCCTTTCTCCCGCCGATTCTCTTATTTTTGTTCGAACTCACGGGGTTCCTCGAAGTGTGATCGAAAAGCTTGAGGAAAAGGGCTTTTCTTACGTGGATGCCACTTGTCCCTTCGTGAAAAAGATCCATAGCATTGTTTTGGAAGAAGAGAAAAAGGCAATCGAAAAGAAAAAGAAAGCAGTTTTTGTGCTTTTGGGAGATCCTGCCCATCCCGAAGTTCTTGGCATTGTGAGCTTTGCCGCGATGTTTCCCGTTGTGGTAATTCGCAATCTTGAGGAACTGATTGAATACGAAAAAACCGCGCCGAAAGACGCGTATCATATCTTCCTTTCCCAAACCACCCATAGCGTGGAAGAATGGGAAAAGTGCTGCGATTTTGCGAAAAAGAATTTTTCCGAGCCCGTTTTTTTCGATACCATCTGCAGTGTTACGGGGATCCGTCAGAAGGATGTTCGTGAAATTGCCGAAAAAAGCGATCTTGTGGTGATCGTGGGCGGAAAAAGCAGCAGCAACACCAAAAAGCTGGTTTCGGTGAGCGAAGAAATTTGCCCCACCGTTCATATCAGAAATGCGGCTGAATTGCCGCGAAATTTATTAAAAAAGAATATGACTGTCGGCGTTTCGGCGGGTGCGTCTACTCCCGACAGTGTGATCAAGGAGGTACTACAAACCATGTCGGAAATCAGAAACGACGAAATGAGCTTTGAGGAAATGCTCAACCAATCATTCAAAACCATCAGAACAGGAGAAGAAGTTACGGGTATCGTAACCAGTGTGTTTACAAACGAAGTACATGTGGATCTCGGTATTAAGCATACCGGCATCCTTCCTTCCGGCGAAGTGGCTGATCACGAATCGGATCTTCAGGCAAACTTCAAGGCCGGCGATGAAATCACCGTTTTGGTTCAGAAGTTCAACGATCCCGAAGGCACCGTTCAGGTATCCAAGAAAAGAGTGGATGCTCGTGCTGGCTGGTCTAAGATTCAGGAAGCATTTGAAAACGGCATCACCCTCTCCGGAAAGGTGAGCAGCGTGATCAAGGGCGGCATCCTCGTATCCGATGACACCCAAACCTATTTTGTTCCCGCATCTCTCACCGGTGCTCCCAAGGGCGCATCTCTTGATCCCATGCTGGGCACTGAAGTGGCATTCAAGATTGTGGAAACCGATCCCGCAAGAAAGAGAGCCATCGCTTCCATCCGCGAAGTTCTTCGCGAAGAAAGAAAAGCCCTCGAAGAAAAATTCTGGGCAGATGTTGCAGTGGATAAGGTTTATACCGGCAAGGTGAAATCTCTCACCTCTTACGGCGCATTTGTGGATCTTGGCGGTGTTGACGGCATGGTTCACATCACCGAGCTTTCCTGGAAGAAGATCAAGAATCCTTCCGAAGTGGTTAGTGTTGGCGATGAAATCACCGTATTTGTGAAAGAAATCAACGAAGAAACCCGCAAGATCAGTCTTGGCTATAAAACCGAAGACACCAATCCTTGGAATCTTCTCAAAGAAAAGTTCCAGGCAGGCGATGTTGCAACCGTGAAGATCGTAAGTCTCACCACTTTCGGTGCTTTCGCTGAACTCATCCCCGGTATCGATGGCTTGATCCACATTTCCCAGATTGCCAATCGCAAGATCGCAAATCCCGCTGAAGTATTGAAGGTGGGCGATGAAGTGCAGGCAGAAGTGGTGGATATCAACTACGAAACCCGCAGAGTAAGCCTTTCCATGAGAAGTCTTTTGGAAGAGGAAGAAGCTGCAGAAGAAGCTGAAATCATCGCAGAAAATGCAGATGTGATTGTTTCCGAAGAAGCTCCTGCCGAAGACGCTGAATAATCCATAAAAAACATAAAAATAAATTTTGCCGAAAGCGAGAGTTTTCGGCAAAATTTTTCTCATTTTATCCGTTTTGTTCCCGTCCTTTGCGGGTGCGAACAAAAATTTTTAAGATTCCTTTTTTATCAAACGGGAAAAAGGGATACAAATATCCTTTTCCCGCCGCATTTTTTGTTGTGATTAAAACAAGAAGCCAGATCAAAAGTCCTGATAAAAGCCCCCAAATGCCAAAAAATTCCACCAAAAGGATCAGGGTGATCCGAATGAATTTAAAGCAATAGGCAAGTTCAATATTGGTGGGAATAAAGGTGGCAATTCCCGTGAAGGCGGAATAAAGGATTGCCTGCGGCACAAACCAGCCGCTTTTCACCGCAAATTCCCCAAGCAAAAGCCCTCCGATCACCGAAAACGATCCCGAAAGAGTGGTTGGGGTGTTGAGGGAAGCCATTTTCAGTCCGTCGATGGCAAATTCAATGATCAGAAATTGCAAAAATAGCGGCACGGCAAACGAATCTTTTGTGAGCACAAAGTGCAGGGATTCGGGCAAATGATCGGCGTTTTTCACCACGAGAAGCCAAATGGGGATCATAAAAATGGATGCCAAGAAAATGAGCACGCGAATGATCCTTAAATAACTTGCGGTAATCGGCGGAAAATAATAATCGTCGGTTTCCTCAAAGTGATCGAAAATACATTCGGGCAGAAGCATCACCGAAGGGGAATTATCGCATAGAATTGCAATTTTTCCTTCCATCAGCGATGCAGCAACCACATCGGGTCGCTCGGTATAGCGCACTCTTGGAAAGGGATTGAGCACCGAAAGCCCTTTTGCGGGAAACAGAAAATTTGCCAAGGTTTCCTGGGTCATGGAAAGGGAAGGCAAGGAAGCCGAGGAAAGCTTTTGATCCAGTTTTTTCAAAAAAGAAGGATCTGCTTTTTGATTGAGCGAAATCATCACCACATCGGTTTTGCTCATTTCTCCCAAAACATATTTTTTCGTTTGCAAATTGCCTGTTCGAAGATAGCGTCTGATCTGAACCAAATTCGAAATCAAACTTTCATTCGTTCCGATATGAGGGCCGCGAAGGGTTCGATCTTTTTCCGGTTCTTCCACTCCTCTGAGCGCAAAACTGCGAAGATCCATCAAAAGAATTCGATTGCTTCCTTCCATCACCAAAGAAGCGCATCCGCGCAAAACCTCATCGGCGGCAAAAGGGATTTCTTCTGTGATTTCACTGCTGCCGAAGGGTAAACTTTTCAGCAGGATCTCTTCCATGGAATCGGTGTTTTTGGTTTCGATTCGAAGCAAAAAGGATAAGATTCTTTCGATCGCCATCGAATCCACATAGCCGATGACATAAGTTAAAATCGCTTTTTTCTCCCCGATCAAAAAGGGGCGCTTTTTAAAATCAAATGCACCCTCCAAGCCCAAAAGGGCATCCAAGCGATCTTGTGTGTTTGAGAAGTTTTGTTTCAAACCATCACCTGTTTTCGTTTTTTTCTATTTTTTCCGAAAAAAGAAGAACTATTCCAAAGAAATTTGAAAGGAGATCACCGTGAAAACAAGGAAATTCCGCCAAGCATCCCTTTGTTTTTTTCTGATCCTTTTTTGCTTTATTTTCGCTTTTTCCGCTCTTGCGGAGGAGCCCCAAACCAAAAACAGCGAAGAATTTAATCTGCAGGTAAAGGCAAGTCCCGAGGATTCGGGTTCGGTGAAGATCACCGTGGATGGAAAAGAACAAAATTCTTCTTCTGCCAAGGCAAAAGCCGATGCCAGAATCACCTTGAAAGCCGAGGAAAAAGAGGGCTATTATTTTGTTGGCTGGGAAGTGAATTCTTCCGTGCCGTATTCGGAACTTGGTGAAGAAAAGCTTAAAAACAACACCCTTAATTTCAAAATGAAGGCGGCAGATGCCACCTTTATTGCAGTGTTTCAAAAGAAATACACCGTTACCATCGAATCGAATGAATTTGGTATGGGAAATTTTGGTCATAAGCAATTTGCCCCCGGCGAAAAAGTGAAAGTGGATGCCACCCCCTATGATGGTTTTCGCTTTGTTCGTTGGGTTGATCAAACCGGAGCAATGGCTTTGGCAAAACCCGAAGCGGGATGGGAAAATTTGGCTGCTTTTGAATTTCTTATGCCCGAGAAAGATGTGAATCTCTCGATTGAATTTGATTATATCACCTTCTATTTCACATTGAAGGTGAAAGGTCAGGGCGAGGTTTTAATCGACGGCAAAGAGAAAAATAAAGCAGGAAAATACGAATGCACCGTTGGAGAAGAAATTCTCATTTCCGCCGTTCCGGGGGAAGACAATGTGTTTGTGAACTGGACCGGCACCAATTCCGCTGATTTTTCCGATTATGATAAGGCGGATACCACCCTCATTTGCCCTGCTTCCGATTTTACCATCACCGCAAATTTTGCCTCTTCCGTTAGAAAACTCACTCTTGCCTCCGGAGAAGGGGGCACGATTTCTCCCGAACCCGGTGAAATGCAAATGGGAGTGGAAAATATCCTTTCTTTAAAGGCAATCCCTGAGCCGGGATATGAATTTTTAAAATGGGAATGTTCCTCGAAAAACGGAAAGTTTAAAGATGCAAAATCCGCATCCACCGAATTTACCATGCCCGAGGAAAATTGCACCGTTACCGCAAGTTTTATCAAAGGCGGCTATCATTTAAAGGTGCTTTCTTCTGCAGGCGGAAAGGTGGAAGGCGGCACGGGCACCTATGAAATGGGGGAAAAGGTTTTATTAAAAGCCATTCCCTTGGAAGGATATGTGTTTTCTCATTGGGAAAGCAGTGTGAAGGGCGTGATTTCCGAACTGAAAAATAAAAACGCAGAAGCTGTGATTCCCGGGGAAGATGTGAATATTACAGCGGTGTTTGTGCTGAAGGCCGCGCTCACTCCAAACAAAACCGATCCTTCGATTGATCCCGAATCTTCATCGTTTCCGTGGGGAGTTTTGGTGCTGGTGTTCTTTATTTCCGCGGCGGCGATTGCCCTTGTGATCCTGCGCGAGAGATATCATCTTTCTTATCGTTATTTAATCAAAAAATGGCTTTCGAAAAAGAAGTAAAGAAAGGAAGCTTTTATGTTGAATTCATTCAATGCCAATATCTCACATTCCTATTTCTTTGAAGCGGATTTCCAAAACACGGAATCGTTTATCAAAGCCGTGCGCACGGTATATCCCGAAGCCGTGCTTTATCTCCAAAAAGGGGAAAACGAGCATCCTTATTTAAAGGATATGCAAATTGCGGAAAACTTTTTGCACGGTGGAGGCCAAACCTATGAGGTTGTGCGCTTTTTCTTGCCAAACCATTCTCCCGATCTTGAAAAGTGCGGCTTTGCCGGCTGGTGCGCCATGCTCACTTATTTTGAAGAAACCTCCATCTCGGGAATTTCGTTCCATTATGCGGTGGAGGATCGCACCACCGATCAAATCATCGCGCTTCGTCAATCGGGTGAAAGAAAAGCGCTTTCGTTTGCAGATCGAGAAATTTCGTGTGAAGAATTGGCCGAGGAAATTGCAAAATCCTTGGGGATGAGAGTTCCTTTTTTGGAAAGAAGCTATCTTTGCGAAATCACTAAATTCGGAGATAAAACCGTTTTAAAGGAAATTGAAGAAACCGAGCTTGCTCGTCTTTATGCTTTTATTTCGGGCGATGAAGGATATGATTTCATTCCGCAAAAGCATTTAGAAGAGCAGATGAAAATCTTTTGGGAGAGTCGCGATTTTATCCGCATTTATGCCGATGGCAAAGCGTTTTTGTTTCTCAATCTTTTAGAATCGGAATCGCACGGAAAATATTTGGAGCGCCAAACTCAATTTGGCACCGAGATCTATGGCGGCGCGAATCCCTATTTCTTCCTTGGTTCTTGCCCGCTCACGGTGAACCACGGAATGTATTTTTCCATTGAATTTGTGATGATGCTGAAAGCGCTGGTGAACGATGTGCTAAAGTTTCAATCGGAATTCAGAAATGCCAAGAAAATCTCGTATTATCAGCGTATTCGTATGACAAGAGAATTCCGCAGAAAAATCGTGATGGTGCTTGAAAAGGTGGACCGAGTTGGCATTGCTTCGATTGGCAAACTCAGCGCAATCCTGATGGAAAGCCAGCACATTGATCCCATTGTGGATCAGGTGAAATACCTGCTCGAGCTTCTTGAAGCCGATTTATCCTTGATTTATTCCGAGCGCAACAATACGCTCATGACCGTGCTTACCATCATCGGACTGATCTTTGCCGCAGTGCAGGTTTTGATGGTGTTTTAATGAAAAAGACCGTGAAGATTTCTTCACGGTCTTTTTTTATAATTCTATGATATTTTCGGATTCTAAATCCGCATCGTGGGTGATCACCAAAACAAGCGCCTTTTCGGAAAGCGATCGGATCGCTTCGATCACTCTCTTTTTATTGAAAAGATCAAGTTCTTTTGTGGGTTCGTCCCAAAGATAAAGATTTCCGCCGTAGTAAATGCTGCGGGCAATCGCGCCGCGCAGTTTCATTCCGCCCGAAAGCTCACGCGGATATTTTTCTGCGGCATCGGCAAGCTGAAAGAAATCTAAAATTTCAAGGGCTCGTTTTTTATCTTTCTCTTTTTTCACCAAAAGCACATTTTCCAAAAGAGTGAGGTGCTCGGCGAGGCGCGCTTCTTGGAAAACCACGGAAAACATGGTGCCGTCTTTGATTTTGAGTTCTCCCGAATCGGGGGTTTCCAGCCCCGCTAAAATGCGAAGCAGAGTGGTTTTTCCGCTTCCGCTTTCTCCGCGGATCAAAACAAGACCCGTTTCGGGAAGGGAAAAGGAAAGATCGGAAAACACGGGAGTTTCAAAAGATTTTGAAAGGCCGATTGCATGGATCATATTTTTTCCCTCCCTTTCAAAGCTGCGGTGAAGATCTTTTCCAAAATCACACTGAATGCAATAATGGCGATGGTCCAAGCCAAAAGCAGATCGGTTTCGTAATACATTTTGGCATTATAGATTTCATAGCCCACAGTGTGTTTGGGCAAAGCCAAAACCTCCGCCGCAACACCCGCTTTCCAGCCGAGCCCGAGGGCGGTTTTTCCTGCGCTTACGGTGAAGGAAACCACCTGCGGAAGATCGATTCTGAAAAATCGTTTTGCCTTTCCAAGGCGGAAAACTTCTGCCATTTCCGAAAGGAGCGGATCTCTTTTTTCAAGGCCGAGGATGGTGTTTTGCCAAATCAGGGGCAGAACCATCAAAAAGCTGATGAAGGTGGAAACCGATTCGCGTTCAAACCAAAACAGAACCACCAAAATAAAGGAGGCAACGGGAGTTGCGCGGATGATCGCCATCAAAGGAGAAATCAGCGCATTTACCACCCGATTGTAAAAAGCGGCATATCCCAATAGAAATCCAAGCAAAATTCCAAGCGCAAATCCAATCAGAATGCGGAAAAACGAGGAAAGGAGGATTTCATAAAATCCGATGGTTTTCATCAAATCCCAAAGGCGCAAAAACACTTCCTTCGGAGAGGGGAGGATCATGGAAATTGCAACTTTTTTTGCGGCAAAATGCCAAACCCCGATCCAAAAAAGAATGGCGAAAAGGGAAATCAGAAAATGTTTGATTTGTTTTTTCATTTAGCGGGTAAAGTAAATGTTGTCGTCGGGAAGAGCACCGCCCACAGAAGCGGGATTGGCTTTGAAAAGAACGTTCAGGCAAGCCGATACCGCCGATTTCATTTCGGCACCTTCCATGAAGGTAATGTTGCTGCCGGGAATGGCTTTTTTCGCCAAAGGTGCTTTGGGGATGATGCCTGCTTCCACAATGTATTCCGCGCCCTTTTCGGGATCGGTATTCACCAGATTCTGGCTGGCTTTATAGTCTTCCATAAAGTTTTCAACCACTTGCGGGTGATCCTTCACAAATTCGGCTCTTGCCACGAATACACCCTGAACCAGAGTGTTGCCTTCGCCTGCAACCTGATCCCATTCTTCGGTCATATCAAGGCATACGTGGAAATCGGTGTTTTGCGATAAGAAAGCGGAAAGCTTGGGTTCGGGAAGCATACCAACAGCATCTTTTCCGGTTTGGTGTGCGGTTGCGAGTGCGGCGGCAACTTCATCACCGCCCGTTAAAAATTCAAGGGTTACATCCTGATCGGGATCAATGCCGTTTTCCTTCAGCACATAGCGGAGCACATATTCGGGAGTGGATCCGGGGTTGGGGGCATAGATGGTTTTGCCCTTTAGATCGGAAAAATCTTGAATGGCTTGGCCGTTTTCCACCATGTAAAGCACGCCGAGGGTGTTTGCGCAGAGCACACGAATTTCGCCCGCGGTTCTTTTATAGAGCACAGAAGCAAGGTTGATCGGCACTGCTGCAATATCGCATTCTTTGCCCAAAATGCGAGCAATCACCTGATCGGGGGAGGAAACAAGCTCGATTTCATAATCGGCAAGGTTGCCGCTTTGGTTTTTATCGTTGTGGATCAAAGAAGCAAGACCCATGCCGGTGGGGCCGGTCATGGCCATCATGCGAACGGTGGTATTGTCTTTAACCACCTCTTCGGTTTCGGTTTGGATTTCTTCGGTGGTTTTTGCTTCCATCTTTTCACCGCAAGCGGCAAGAGGCAAAAGCATAAGAAGTGCAAGGGCAAGGGCGAGAAGTTTTTTCATGTTTGGTTCCTTCTTTCTTGATTTTTAAAACAGTTTGGAATCGTCGGGAGATAAAAGGCGGATTGTTTTTTTCTCTTTTTGCAAAAGGCCTTTTTCTTCGAGCTTATCGAAAGCACGGTAAAGACTGGCTCTGCCGATATTCAAAGCGCCCGCAAGCTCGGAAAACGAAAAGGGAAGTGAAAAAAGGCCGTTTTCATCGGCTCGATCGGAAAGAAAGCGAAGGAGTTTTCCTTCGGCACCGCCTTCCGACAACACGGCGATTTTTCGGTTTAAAAAGCAGATGCGATCGGTGAGAAACGAAATCAAATTCCGACGAAGATTTTTTTCTTCCCATAAAATTTCCGATCGGTCTTCCTCCAAAAAGAGAACTCTGCATTTTTTATGCGCCAGAATCAAAGTTCCCGCGCCCGCTGAACCGAAAAGAAAGGAAACCCCGAAAAGAGAACCTTCTTTCAATCGGTTTAAAAGAGCTTTGTTTTCTTTTGAAGCAAATACTTTTGCTTGGCCCGAAAGAAGAATTCCGATGCGGTTTTTGCCGCCTTTCTGAAGGGGAATCGGATCCCCTGCGGAAAAGATTTCTTCATAAGCCGCAGCTTTCTTCAAAACTTGCAAAATCCAATCCTTTTCACTTTCGCGAAAAAGGGGAGAATCGGCAAGAATCAAAAGATCGCTTTCCGTCATCACGCGCCTCCAAAACTGTCTCATTTGATACAATTTGATTTTAGCATACCGAGATATTTTTGTCAATGAAAAATCGGAAAACATCTTGTATTTTTCGGAAAAAAGGTGTATGATATTGTCGATGAATCGTTTGAAAGGAGAAAAACACGATGTCTATGAAACTCAGCACTGAATTTACGCTTCCTTTTTTGAAAGAAGGGGAGTATGAAGCCATGATCTCGGAAGCAGAAAAAGGGCTTCAAACCGTAAGAGAACACTATAACGCAGGAAAGGATCCTCTTGGCTGGTATACCCTGCCTTACGATTTCGATAAAGAAGAATTCGAAAGAATCAAAAAATGCGCCGCCGATATTCGCAAAAAATGCGATGTGTTTGTGGTAATCGGCATTGGCGGTTCTTATTTGGGCGCTCGCGCTGCCATCGAATTTTTGCAGGGCAATTTCCATAATTCCCTCCGCGAAAACGGCCCCGAAATTTATTTTGCTGGCACCAGCGTGGATGGCGATTATCTTGCTGATCTTCTCCGTGTTTGCGAAGGCAAAGATATTTGCATCAATGTAATTTCTAAATCCGGCACCACCACCGAACCCGCAATCGCATTTCGCGTGTTCCGCGAATTGATCGAGAAAAAATACGGCAAAGAAGAAGCAAAAAGCAGAATCTATATCACCACCGATAAAAATATCAAACCCGGCACCCTCAAGGAATTTGCAACCAACGAAGGTTATGAAAGTTTTGTGGTTCCCGGCAACATCGGCGGCAGATATTCTGTTCTCACCGCAGTAGGCCTTCTTCCCATCGCAGTGAGCGGTGCGGATTTGGATGCTATGATGGCAGGCGCGCTTGAAGCCGCAAAAGAATTCGATACCCAAACCATCGAAAACAATATCTGCATGCAGTATGCTCTCCTTCGCAATATTTTCTATCGCGGCGGCAAAAAGTTTGAAATGTATACCTCGTATTCTCCCTCTATGGAATTGATGGGCGAATGGCTCAAGCAGCTCTACGGCGAATCCGAAGGCAAAGACGGCAAGGGTATTTTCCCTGTTTCCGCCATTTATTCCCGCGATCTTCATTCGCTCGGTCAGTATGTTCAGGAAGGCGAAAGAACCATGTTTGAAACCGTTCTTGAAATTGCCGCTCCCAAAGTGGATTTTGCGATCCCGAAGGCAGATAGCGATATGGACGGTCTTGGTTATCTCGAAGGCAGAAATATGGACTTCGTGAATAAAAATGCTTTCCGCGGCACTGCTCTTGCTCATCAAGACGGCGGTGTTCCCACGATCGTGCTTTCTCTTGAAAAGGCAGATGAAAAGAATTTCGGCTATATGGTATACTTCTTTGAACTTGCCTGCGCCATCAGCGGCTATATGCTCGGGGTGGATCCTTTCAATCAGCCCGGTGTGGAAGCATATAAAAAGAATATGTTCCGCCTTCTCGGCAAACCCGGATATACAAAATAATAGAAAAATACCCCTTCTTGTTGTGAGATTTTCACGAAAAGGAATTTTTTCATAAAAATACGGGATTTCCTCTTGCAAATTTGTTCAAAATATGGTAATATCTTATTAAGAAAATGAAGTCCCAGTCAGGGATCCGGAAAGGAATGATTTTTTATGTTGAAATTGATCATCGGTTTGAAGGGCACAGGCAAAACGAAGCAGCTCGTGGAACTTGCAAACAAAGCAGTTGAAGTTTCCCCAGGCAACGTTGTTTGTGTTGAAAAGTCGAACAAACTCATTTTCGATGTGAACCACAAAGTTCGCCTTGTTGATACCGAGGCATACGATATTTCCACCGCGAAAGAGCTCTATGGCCTTGTGTGCGGCATTCTTGCCACCAACTATGATGTGAAGGATTTGTTTATCGATTCTTCCCTCAGAATCTGCGGCGATGAAATCGGTGCTTGGGTTGAATTTATGCAGAAGCTTGCGCTTCTTTGCGAAAAATATGAAGTTCAGTGCATCACCACCTCTTCCATCGATCAGGCAGATCTTCCCAAAGAGCTTGAGAAGTTTGTGTTCTGATGGATTACATTGAGCTTCGATTTGAAGTTCCCAAAGAAAAGGTCGATCTTGTATCGACCTTTCTTGTTGCAGGGGGCTATGATACTTTTGAAATTTGCGATCTTTCCGATTTGGTAGAAAATGCGGGCGCGATGTTTGGCGATTATATCGAAGATAATCTTCTGGAAAATCAGTCCAATCCTCCTGCCATCAAATTCTATATGGAAAAGGAAGAGGAAGAAAGAGCAAAAGAAATTCGCGATTATCTTCTTGGAGTTTGTTCCAAACTCGGGATCGACGGTGTTTCTGCTGAAATTGTTTTGGTGGAAAACAGCGATTGGGATACTCGCTGGAAAAAATATTTTTATCCATTCCCCGTAGGGGAGCGCCTTTTCATTAAGCCCACTTGGGAAGATGTGGAAGAAGAAATGGTAAAAGGGCGCGAAATCATCGAAATCGATCCTGCCGCCGCTTTTGGCACAGGCACCCATGCCACCACCCGCCTTTGCTTGGAATCGATGGAAAAATCGATCAAGCAGGGTGATCGCGTTCTCGATATGGGATGCGGCTCGGGCATTCTTGGCATCGGCGCCAAAAAGCTTGGAGCAGGGGAGCTTGTTTCGGTGGATATTGATGAAGCCGCCGTTCGCACCGCAAAAGAAAATTTTGAGCAAAACGGGCTTTCTTCCAAGGATCTTACTTTCATCTGCGGGAATATTCTCACCGAAAAAGAAAAGCTGATGCAAATGGGCACGGGCTTTGATCTGATTTTAGCCAATATTGTGGCGCAGATCATTCAGGAAATGGCACCGCTTTTATATGCCGCCCTCAAGGAAAACGGCACTCTCTTGGCTTCGGGAATTCTGGAAACAAGGGAAGAAGAAGTGAAAAAAGTGCTTCTCGGTGCAGGTTTTCGCTATCTTGCCACTCATTCCTCGGAAGAATGGGTTTGCATGGAATCCACCAAATAAAAAAAGGGATTCGGATCTGTTCCGAATCCTTTTTTAATTGTAAATAATGTGTAACACGAAGTTTTGAAAAAGCGAGCATTTGCGAGAAAACAAGAGAAAAAACGAGTAAAGGATATAAAAAATATTTTTTCTCTCCAAAACCTATTGACATTGGGGAAGAGGGAAGTTATAATAACAAAGCAAAATAAAGTATTTGGAGGAAATGCAATGTCCACTTATATGGCAAAAGCCGAAACCATTGCTCGTAAATGGTACGTTCTCGACGCTCAGGGCAAACCTCTCGGAAAGGTAGCAGCAGCTGCAGCCACCATTCTCCGCGGTAAGAACCGTCCTGAATTCACTCCCCATGTTGATTGCGGCGAGTATGTAATTGTGATCAATGCTGATAAAGCAATTCTCACCGGCAGAAAACTCGAACAGAAAAAATACAGATACCACACCGGCTACATTGGTGGCCTCAAGGAAATCGGTTATAAAGAACTGATGTCTAAGAACCCCGAAAAGGCAATCTTCCTTGCTGTGAAGGGTATGCTTCCCAAGAACACCATCGGCAGAAAGAGTCTCACCCGTCTTAAAGTTTATGCGGGCGATGCTCATCAGCACGCTGCTCAGCAGCCTGTTGCTATCGAGTTCTGATTAAGAAGAAAGGAAGAGTATCATGAATTACACTAGTGCGAAACCTTATTTCTACGGCACCGGCAGAAGAAAGAAATCTGTTGCCCGTGTTCGTATTTATCCCGGCACCGGCGCGATCACCATCAACAAGAGAGATATCGATGATTATTTCGGTCTTGATACCCTCAAGCTGATCGTTCGTCAGCCCCTCGAACTTACCGGCAATATGGGCAAGTTTGATATCGTGTGCAATGTAACCGGCGGCGGCGTTTCCGGTCAGGCAGGCGCAATCCGTCACGGTATTTCCAGAGCCCTTCTTCAGGCAGATGCTGAAGCTTTCCGCCCCACTCTCAAGAAGGCAGGCTTCCTCACTCGCGACCCCAGAATGAAGGAAAGAAAGAAATACGGTCTCAAAGCCGCTCGTCGTGCTTCTCAGTTCTCCAAGAGATAACCTTATATTTTTCAAAACACACAAAAACCACGAAACCGTTTGGTTTCGTGGTTTTCTTTTGAGGCAAAAAACACCCCCGAAAGCAAAGAGCTTCGGGGGTGTTATGTTTTGGATTAAAAGAAAGAGGAAATAAAGATTTCAAGGCCGATGAAAATGAGGATCACACCGCCTAAAATACTTGCTCTGCCGGAAAGCTTGGTGCCGAAGTGTTTGCCAAGATAAATTCCGAAAAAGCAAATCGCAAAGGTAACAATGGCAATGATCGCCGCCGCGCCGAGGGCGCGAAGAAGATCATATTCTGCATTGGTGAAGCCCACCGAGAGGGCGTCGATCGAGGTGGCAATTCCTTGGAGCAAAAGCGCCGGAAACGAAACCTTTTTCTTTAAAACACATTCCAAATCGCCTTCTTTGCAGGGGTGCAAACCGTC
>JAZOVP010000174.1:0-8722 GCA_045658765.1 Eubacteriales bacterium
CCCCGAGGGCGAGGTCAAAACCCTTCCCGTTGCAGGACTTCAAATGGGCTATCGCACCAGCGTTTTTGAAAAAAATGGAGGGGTGATTTTATCGGGAGTATTTTCCTTGAAAAAAGGAGAGCCCGATTCCATTCGCGCCGCGATGGATGATTTTATGGCGCGAAGAAGCGCAAAGCAACCCCTTGAATACCCCAGCGCGGGAAGCACCTTCAAGCGCTGTGAGGGAAGATTTACCGCTCAAATGATTGATGAAGCGGGCCTTAAAGGTGAGCAGATCGGCGGTGCTATGGTTAGCAAAAAGCATGCCGGCTTTATCATCAATTATGAAAATGCAACCAGTTCAGATATTTTCAATCTGATCGAAAAAGTAAAACAAGTGATTCTGGAAAAAGAAGGACTTTCGATCGAGTGCGAAGTTCGCGTGATCGAATAAAACGATAGGAGGGATCCCATGCCAAGTTTTTCATCCTCGGTGAAAGCATATCTTTGCGAAAAGAGCTTTGAGGAACTCGGTTTTGGGGAAAAGGAGCGCGTTAAGTGGAAAGAGTGCTGCTTAAAATCCTTTTTGCGCGCCGTGTTTTTGCACCTTGCCAAAGAGGAAGAAACAGGATGTGTTCTTTCTTCCGATCGTGAAATGCTCCTTGAACTTTCTGCCTTCCTTTTGATTCGTGTTTTCGGTATCGAAGCCGAAGTGAAAAAGCGCGATCGCGGAAATTTCCGCGGAGCCATTCTTCTTTTGCCCTCGGGCACAAGAAAAGAAATTCTCAATCAAACCAAAGCGGTATTATCCAATTCTTGCGATCGATGCCGCGTGCTCGCGGTTCGCGCGGCGCTTTTATCGTGCGGCACCGTGCTCGATCCCGAAAAAGGGTATCACGCCGCTTTCCGCTGTGTGGATTTTTCTGCGGCGGAGGAACTTCTTTTTAATTTGAATCTTTTTGATATTGATGCCAAAATAACCAAAGAAAACGATCACGATTTGATCTATATCAAAGAAAGCGCCAAAATCGAGGATCTGCTTTCTCTTGTGGGGGCGCAAAAGTTTTCTTTGGATCTGATGGATAAAAGGGTTGGCAAAAGCATTCGAGCCAATACCAACCGCCGTCAGAATTTTGATAATGCGAATATGACAAGAGCGGTAAACGGTGCGCAAAGCGTGATTTTGGCCATTCACTATTTGCAAGAAGAGGGAATTTTGAAAACCCTCTCCGAACCGCTTCAGCTTGCCGCAAAGCTTCGACTCAACCACCCCGAGGTTTCTCTTTCCGAGCTTTGCCGTTTTTCGGAAGCTGAAATCACAAAATCGGGCCTGAATCATCGCCTGCAGAAGCTTGTTGCTCTTGCAGAAAAACATAAAATAGAAAAGGAATCGGATCAGTGAATCACAACGGAGATTTTTACGCGCTTCTCTTTCAAATGAAAAACATTGCCCGCTGGGGGCTTATGTATAATACCAGAAGTGAAAACCTTTCCGAACATTCAATGGAATGTGCGGTTATTTCGCATGCCCTTGCCCTCATCGGCAATCGCCATTTCGGCAAAAATTACGATGCCAACCGCATCCTCGCCGCCGCGCTTTTTCATGATATGAACGAAGTGCTCACGGGCGATCTTCCCACCCCCATCAAATACTACAACGAAAAGATCAAAGATTCCTATAAAGAAATCGAAGCCATCAGCTTCGAAAAAATGCTCTCTCTTCTCGATGAAGAAACAAGAGAGGAATACCATGCACTTCTTGCGCTTTCTCCCGAGGAAGAGCGCGTGGTGAAAGGCGCAGATAAGCTTTGCGCGTATATTAAGTGCCTGAAGGAAATGGAGCGAGGAAACCGTGAATTTTCCTCTGCCTGCCGCTATAATAAAGAAGCACTCGAGAAATTTTCTATGCCCGAAGTGGATTTTTTCCTCGAGAACTATATTTCCTCCTTCACCAAAAATATCGACGAAGTTAATTTATAACATAAAAAAGGATTTTGCACTGATTGCAAAATCCTTATCTCTTTATTCTCTTCCAACAAAATAAAATTGAGTATCCCAAGCGGGAATATAGGGCGAGTGCCTTAAATACACGCGATATTTTGGGAAAATCTTTTTCACCTGCAAGGGAATGGCAAAAAGATCCTCTGTGCGGTGATAAGCGCTGATGCAAAGGGTGGGAGCGCAGCTTTGAATCAGCCCTTCTGCGCCTTCGATGGCCTCCTTTTCCGCGCCTTCCACATCGAATTTAATAAAATCTGCCTTCGGGCAAATTTCATCGGCGCGAATCCCTTTCACCAAAGCGGCACCGTTTTCTTCAATTGCCGCACTTCTTCCGCTTTTGGTATTAAAGGAAAGGGGCTCGGATTTGTTCCACACCGCGCCTTCAATCCCGTGAAAGCCCGAAATTTCGCGGCAGTTTTCCATGAGTTTTTGGAAGGTTTTTTGATTCGGCTCCACCGCATAAATTTCACCGTGATCGGGGAAAAGGGCATCCCATTCGAGCACCGTATCGCCGTTGTATGCTCCGAGATCCAAATAAACATCGCCCTTTCGATAGGGAATGAGGGCTTTATAATCTTCGATTTTCTCGGTTTGGGAATCCAAAAGGGGTTCGATTTTTCCCGTGAGCTTATATTCAATCAGATTTTTAAAAATTTTTTTCGAAAGCTCATCCGAAAGCATTTCTTCCACTTCGGAAAGCTCTTTTTTATGTGCTTCAAAATAGCCCGAGTCAAAAAGTCCCCCGCCAAAAAGAGGCACTTCGGGTGCGAAAAGTTCAATTTCACTTGCGATTGTTTTGATTTGCGCCATCAGCTCCGGCCGAAATACCCCAAAAGCCAAAAGCGCAATCATTTCGGGAAAGTTTCTCTTTGCTTCGGTGTATCCCATCAAAGAAAAGCCATGCACGGTTTTCTTTCGCACATAATCATCGCTTGCAAAAATCCCCGCAATCGGGATTCCTTTTTCTTGGCAAACCGAAAGGATTTTATCGCATCCATCGCCCATCCCGTAAATCAAAATGGGCTTTTCGGTGTTTTTCAGTGTTTCCCAAATATCTTTCATCGTTTTTTCCTTTTATAAAGTAAAATCATCTTATCATAAATCAAAAGAAAAGTAAAGGAGGCAATATGGAAAAAGCAATCGGCATCGTATCGGAATTCAATCCCTTCCATTCGGGGCATCAATATCTTCTTTCTGAAGTAAAAAAAGCGTTTCCCCAAAAAGGCCTCGTTTGCATAATGAGCGGAAATTTTGTGCAGAGGGGCTCCTTTGCCATTCAAGAAAAGTATAGCCGTGCCAAATGTGCCGTTCTTGCCGGCGCAGATCTTGTATTGGAGCTTCCGTTTCCGTTTTCCTCGCTTTCCTCCGAAACTTTTTCTTCCTCCGCGATTTCCATTCTCCATCGCATCGGCATTTGCTCGCATCTTGCTTTCGGCACCGAAATTGATGAAAAGAAAGAATTGCGCCTTGCCGCCGAGCGCATTTTGGAAACTAAATTTCAATCCGAACTTCAAAACTATCTTTCTTCTCATCCCCAAATCGGCTTTCCCAAGGGCAGGGAAGAAGTTTATCAAAAAATGTATGGGGAATCCAAAATTTTCTCCTCGCCCAATGCCTCTCTTGCCGTGCAGTATCTTGCCGCGGCAAAAAAAGAAGGGTTTGAAATTGATTTTTATCCCGTTTCAAGAAAGGGAGAGGGGTATTCCTCGCTTTCCCAAGAAGGAGAGCATCTTTCTGCCACCGCGATCCGAAAGATGATCCTTCAAGGCGATTCTCCTTCTGCCTATCTTTCGCCCGAAACCATTTCGGAAATGGAATCCGAGCGAAAAGAAGGGCGCTTTCCTGTTTCGGAGGAATCGCTTTATCCGATTTTGCAGTATCAGATTCAAACCAAATCAAGGGAAGAACTTTCCGAATATTATGCGCTTGCCGCGGTTTGCGATCGGGTTAAGCGCTTTGCTCCCGAATCCAATTCTTGGGAAGAGCTGATTCAGAAAACAAAAGACGCCTCTGTAACCGATTCGCGCATCCGCAGAGCCCTGCTTTCGCTTCTTCTTTCCATTCCGCGCTTTGCCGAAAAAGAAGTGCCCGCATATTCTATGGTTCTTGCCGCAAGCGCAAAGGGAAGAGAAATGCTTTCCGAAATAAAAGAGTTTGGCTCGATCCCCGTGTTTACCAAACCGGCCCACGCCAAAAAATCCGAATCGGAAGAGGTGCAAAAGCAGTTTTTGGCGGCAAAACTTTCGGATGATATCTATCAAATGGCATTTAAGGTGCCGCAAAAAGCCGCCTATTTTTTGAAAAAAAGCCCATATATTGAATGAATCGCACAAACATTCCCATCGTGTCGATTCTTGACTAAAAAGCGATTGTATGTTAAGATTTTGTTGTTTGAAATCCAAAAATCACAGAAAGGAGAAATCAAAATGAATTGTGCCAAACCGCGCCTTTTTCATCGCTTTGCCGCGCTTATGCTTTCTCTTTTTCTTCTTGTTTCTTCTTTGTGTGTTCCGGCATTCGCCGAAGGCGAAGCAAAAGCGGGCTTTGTTACGGGCGATTATGTGAATGTTCGCAATGCCCCCGGCACATACGGCACCCAAGTGATCACCCAGGTGCACTATAATCAACCCATCACCATTCTTGGTCAGGAATCGGATCGCGATGGAGATATTTGGTACCGCGTAAGTTTCACTCAAAACGGCACCAATTATGAAGGGTTTATCTATTCTGAATGGGTTGCTTTTGAAACCACCCCGTCTGTACCTGTTGAACCGAATCCCGATTTTGATTCTCAGCTTGCCTCTTTCCCCGAAAGCTATCAGGCCGCTCTTCGTTCTCTCCATGAGCAGCATCCTTCTTGGAATTTTATTGCTTATAATACGGGGCTCGATTGGAACCACATTCAATCTCTTGAAAACCGTCTTGGTTGGAGCTATATCAACGATGGAATCATTTCCCATTATTCCACCGCGCCCGGCTCCTATGATTGGGAAACCGATACTTATTTTGTGAAAGAAGGATCTAATTGGTATCAGGCCCATCCCGATATGGTGGCATATTATATGGATCCCCGCAATTTCTTAAATCAGGGCGATCTCTTCCAATTTGAGCTTTTGGCATATTCTCCTTCCACCCAAACCGAAGAAAATATTGCCGCCATGCTTCGCGGAAGCTTTATGGAAGGAAAAACCACCGCAAACTACGATGGCATCGAAGTTTCCTATGCCCGCGCCTTTTTGGATGCGGCAAATGCCTCGGGAGTGAGCGCGTTCCATTTGGTTACCCGCTGTATTCAAGAAGTTGGTTGGGGCGGCTCCGAAACGGTTCACGGCAATTTCGGGGGAGAGCTCAACGGCTATTATAATTTCTTTAATATCGGCGCCAACGGCGGTGCCTATGATGGCATGGTTTATGCCAAGAACCACGGATGGGATACCCCCTATAAAGCTATTATGGCAGGCGGTGAATTCATTTCCTCGGGATATATTGCCCGCGGTCAGAATACTCCCTATTTCCAAAAATATAATGTGGTGGATCAAAATAATCCCGCCACCCATCAATATATGACAAACATTGCCGCCGCTCTCAGCGAAGGCAGAATCCAAAGGGGAGAATATGTGGAGATGGGCTTTTTCGAAAGCGCCTTCACTTTCTATATCCCCGTATATCAGAATATGCCCGCCAATCCGTGCGCCGCACCTGCTCCCGCAGGAAGCCCGAATAACTATCTGAAAAATCTTTGGGTGGATGGCTATTCGCTTTCGCCCACCTTCGATTTTTATGATTGCCTGAATAACGGCAGAACAAATTATGATATCATCATCGAAGGCAATGTTTCTTCCATTCGCGTGAATGCTGTGGCAGTGAGCGCATCGGCTTCTATCACGGGAAATATCGGCAATGTTTCTCTTGCCACCGGCGAGAATCGTCTCACCATCACTTGCACCGCCGCAAACGGTGCATCCCGAAATTATACCATCCGCGTGATTGTGAAAGGAGAGGGAACTCCCGAAAATCCTCCTTCCGGAGGCGAAATTCCCGATCCCAATCCGCCCTCCCCGCCGAGCCCTCCCGCACCCATCCCATCGGGCTGGAATCATTCGTATCGTGTGAACGGAAGCAATCTTTCGGGGCTTTCCCTTGGAATGAATTCCGATGCCTTCCTTTCCTCCCTTGGCACCTATGGCAATGCCTATGCTTATCTTACCGATGAAAGCGGAAATCCGTTTTCGGGTGTGATGCGCACGGGGCTTGTTCTTAATTATTATGATGGCGCCTATACCTCCCAATATCGCATCGTTCTTTTTGGCGATGTGAACGGGGATACCGTGGTGGATGCAATCGATTTGCTGCTGGTTCGTAAAAACATTTTGGGCCTTCAATCTCTTGGAAATGCAAATCAGAGTTCCGCAGATGTGAATCGCGATGGAGCGGTTGATGCGATCGATTTGCTGCTGGTTCGTAAGCACATTTTAGGCCTCACCTATATTTCTCAATAAGGAGCGTGTGAATATGAAAGCAAAACGAATTTTGTCTTTTGTTCTTGCCTTCGTTTTGGTTTGTTCTTTCTTTTCTCTCGGAGTTTCTGCCGCATCGGCAACCTTTTCCGTTTCTGCCTCGGGCAGTGTTACGGTTGGCAATCGAATCAATGTTACCGTGAAAGTATCGGGTTCCGAAAAAATCGGTTCTTGGCGCTTTTCCTTGAATTACGATCCCGCAATGCTCGAATATATTTCGGGCGGCGATAGCGGCGGCGGTGGCTCCATTCTCTTTGCCGATTCGAGCGACGGCGTTTCTTCGGTTACCAAAACCGTTGTTTTCAGAGCCAAAAAAATCGGCTCCACAACCGTATCCGTTTCGGGCGGTCAGGTGATCAGTTTTGATTCCGTGGCGGCAATGGGCACCAATTCCGCCTCCCGCAATATCAATATCGTGGCGGCGCCCACCCTTTCGGGCGAAAATAATCTTTCCTCGCTTTCGGTTTCCGAAGGGCAGTTTACCCCCGAATTCAATCCCGCTACCACCGAATATTCGATGACCGTTCCCTTTGAAATCAATGCTCTTGTTTTCACGGGAACCGCAAAGCACAATGCGGCAAGCGTTGCTGTTTCTGCTTCCGATGCCCTTGTGGTTGGCGCCAATCCCATCACCATCACCGTAACGGCGCAAAACGGTGCCACCAAAACCTATACCGTAACCGTTACCCGCGAAGAATCGGAACTCGCGGGAGTTACCGCAAAGCTTGAAGGCAAGGAATATTCCGTTGCTTATGACCCCGCTCTTTTGCAGATCCCCGAAGGATTCACTCCTTCCAAAGCAAAACTCGGTGAAAAAGAAATCCTTGTTTATAATGCCCCTCAAAACACCATCTCCATCGCATATCTTACCGCAGAGGAATCGGGCGCATGGTATGTTTTCAATGAAGAAGAGCAAAGTTTTACCCCCTTTGTGATCGTGCCTTCCGCCAGCCAAACTCTTGTGATTTTAGATCCCGCAAAAGATGCCGTGATCCCCAAAGGATATATTCCCGAGGAAATTATGGTGGGCGAGCAGAAAATCAATGGCTATGCTTGCGAGGATTCTGAGGTTTCGGGCGTGTATCTGGTGTATGCCATGGCAGGGGATGGCGAAAGCGGATTCTATTATTTTGATTCCAAGCTTGGCACTTTCGCCGCCTATACCGCATCGAGCGCTTCGGCCTTATCCGAAGATAGCACCGACTTTGCGGAAATGAAAGCGCTTCTCTCGAAAACCCAAAAAAGAGCCGATCTTCTCGAGATCATCGTTCTTGCGGTTTCTCTTGGTGCCGCGATCCTTTTTGTGGTTCTTGTGATTCTGATTGTGAAATACTCCAAAACTCCTTCCGATCCTTCCAAAAAAGAAAAGAAGGAAGAGAAGAGCAAGAAAAACATCGAAGAAGAATTTCTTCTGATGAGCGAAGAAAAAACTCAAATCATGGACCCGATCGAAAAATCGGAAGAAAAAGGCGAAGAATAAGCTGAATAAGAAAAAAGAGATCGGTATTTTGCCGATCTCTTTTTGCAGAAAAAAACTTTTTAAAAAAAGTGAGAAAAAAATAAAAAAAACTCTTGACAAGTCGTAGATTTGATGGTAATATAGCAAAGTCGCAGCGAGAGGTACTTGCCTCTGTAGCTCAGTTGGTAGAGCAGAGGACTGAAAATCCTCGTGTCGTTGGTTCGATTCCGACCGGAGGCACCATTTCTGCGGCATAACCAATGCGGATTTAGCTCATTTGGTAGAGCGCGACCTTGCCAAGGTCGAGGTGGCGGGTTCGGGCCCCGTAATCCGCTCCACACGGAAGCTTAGCTCAGCTGGGAGAGCATCTGCCTTACAAGCAGAGGGTCATAGGTTCGAGCCCTATAGTTTCCACCACATTGCTCGGAACGATTTTCGTTCCGAGCAATCTTAAACGGCCTGGTAGTTCAGTTGGTTAGAACGCTAGCCTGTCACGCTAGAGGTCAGGGGTTCGAGCCCCCTTCAGGTCGCCATCATTGCTGATATAGCTCAGTAGGTAGAGCGCATCCTTGGTAAGGATGAGGTCACCAGTTCAACTCTGGTTATCAGCTCCAAAAAAGAACGAAGAGAAATCTTCGTTCTTTTTTGTGTTTGTGTGCGCAAGCATATCTTGCGCCTCCTCGGCTTTTGTGCTATACAACACCTAAGACGGTGATGATATGAAAAAATCAGTCAAGGTAATCACTACAAAGACAGATGCAATCAA
>JAZOVP010000175.1:0-1068 GCA_045658765.1 Eubacteriales bacterium
ATTTAAGAAGGCTTAACAAGCTTCTTTCTTGCGCGGAACAAGGTGTTTTCCACGCTTTTTTGTTCCCGACCTAAAATTCGGGCGATTTCTCCCGCCTTCTTGCCTTGTAAATGCAGACCGAACACCTTGCGCTCCAAAGGAGAAAGGTTGCTTTTTGCCTGCTCAAGAAGGTAAGCGAAGGTCTCCTTTCCCATCAGAACCTCTTCGGGACGCTCTGCAATCCCAGCGGGAATCTCCTCGGTGGGGATCTCAAGGGAGGGCATGCTGTGCTCCTTCTGATAACGGCGCAACCCGTCGGAAATACCGGAACGGATGCAAACACCGGCGAAGGTGGAAAAAGCAGAAAGGGCAGGGTCATACAAGAGAACGGCTTTATAGAGGCCGATCAACCCCTCCTGAAAAAGATCGTTTCGGTCTTCTTCGGGGACGTTTACGGAAAAAAGAACGGCGTTGATCAAGCCTTCGTACTTTTTGGCAAGGGTTGCAAAAGCGGCGTGATCTCCGGCGGCGGCGCGGGAAACCAGATCAAGGTCGGTGTCTGCTGCCTTGGAAACGCGATCGCTTTTATCTGCCATGAGTACCCTTCTTTCACATTACCTAGAATGAATTATATCATTAAAAGAAATTTGTGTCAAGTCTTTTAATAGAATTTGGCGGTTATGAAACATTTTACCCGTTGCTTTTTAAACATAATTCCCAAAAAAAGGCAGAATTTTGTAACTAATTCTTGCGAAGCGAACCGCGCTGTGCTAGAATAAGAAAAAAACAAAGGAGAGCTCTTATGATCCGCCATATCGTTATGTTCAAATTCAAGGAAGAGGCAGAAGGAAAGACCAAGCAGGAGAACGTCCTTGCCACCAAGGCAATGCTGGAAGCGCTTCCTGCGAAAATTCCTCAGATCCTTTCCAGTACCGTTGCGATCGGAGCAGAGGGAGCCAATCCCGAAAATGCCGATCTGATCCTGATTTCCGATTTCGAATCCTTCGAAACCCTGAATCAGTACATCGTCCACCCCGATCACAAAGCGGTGGGTGCCTTTATGCGACCCTTGAGAGAAAGTCGCGCGGC
>JAZOVP010000176.1:0-20359 GCA_045658765.1 Eubacteriales bacterium
CACACCGGCAAAGCCGGTGTGATAAGTTGAATCATTGGGACTATTCCTGATCGGGCTTCGATTCTTTGGGAGCAACCGGAATTTCAGAAGTGAAAACAGGTGCATCCGGAGCGGGAGCGGTATTTTCATTCTGATTTTTGATCTTATTGTTGATCTGAACGAGGTTCTTAACAGCAATGATCGCCATCATCAAAAGTTCATAAGCCAAGCGAATGAAGATCGGACCGAAAAGAATCACAAGAAGACCGATGTATCCTCTCCATACCATTTGGGGTTCATATCCACCGCCGCCGTAGAAGCTGTTTGCCATGCTGTTGTAAGTCCAGCTCTCTTCAAACCAGAAGAGCATAAACACACCTGCGATCAAGGTAACCGAGGTGGCAAGCACATAGGAGAATTGCAGAATTTTTTCCACAATCAAGAATTTGAAATTGAAAAGATCGTGCAAAAAGCGGAAGAAGGGATTCAGTCCGCCGCGCTTTTTATCGGGAATGATATAGATAAACGATAAAATGGTTGCTGCAAGACCGAAAATGAAACCTAAAATTAAAATTGTGGTGATGCCCATAAAGACCTCCTAAAATTGTTTTTCTTATTTTATCATTTGTACACAGTTTTGTCAATATTTTTTAAAAATCTGTCAAAAAACCCCCGAATGAATCGGGGGCGAAAATGATTATTCAAAATGCATCAATCCGAATTCATCGGGGTTGTGGAAGGAGCAGCATTCCAATCGAGGCACGGGATTCCAAGCAAAGCAGTGGGGGATCGCGGCAAGATCGGCGCATTTATAGCAATTAGCTCGCATCGCTCCGCCGCTCTTGGGGGAAAATTCGGGGAAGAACTGGCGAATGAAGGTATAGGGAATGGTGTGCACTAATTCCCAGCCGCCTTCGATGATTTTGGGCTCGATTTTAATGGGAAGAAATTCGGGGATCAGGCGAACCAAATCCTTAATGCTTGTGCCAAAGCCCAAATAGATAGCGCCGTTTAAATTGCATTCAATATTGATATAGCGCTTATCGCCCATAATGGGGCAGAAGAAGAATTCAAGGCAACTGTCTTCGCAAACCTCATCGAGTTTTCCGTGATGCTCGGCGCGAATTTCTTTTTCCTCGGCGCTCAGGCGAACATATAAATTTTCATCATCATATGCAATTTGCGCAAAGGCCGCAACATCGGATTCGGTGGGCTCGAGGGGCTCGTTGATCACAAGCTTTTCGATCATATCCCAATTAAAATTTTCTTTGCGGCGCGCAATGGTATATTCTTTCATGGCGTTGCTCCTTAAAGTTTCTTTTTATAGTGTATCATAGCACTCCAAAGCTGTCAAGAAAAGGATCAGAAATCTTTTTTAATTAATACGGCGATCGGGGGATCGTTTTTTCGGTTTGCAAAATCGCAAACCAAAACGGAATACCGATCTTGATCAATGGTTTTTAAAAACGAAAGCAGGGTTTCCTTTTCTTCGTATCCGCTTTCTTTTCCGCTATAGATGCAAAGCGTCATCACCCCGCCTTTTTTTAAAAGGGAAAGCGCTTTTTCAATGGCGATGGAGGAGGTTTTTCCGTTTGAAAATTTGGTGTGATCGCCGCCGGGGAGCCATCCAAAATTAAACATAATGGCATCCACACTCTCGTTTTCGGCATAAAGATCCATTTTGGAGTGGCAATCGCAAATCACAGTGGCGTTTGAAACGCTTTCTCTTTCTAGTAATGAGTTTGTGCTTTCGATGGCTTCTTCTTGAATATCAAATGCCAAAACCTTGCCTTCTTCTCCGCAAAGTCGGCATAAAAAAAGCGTATCTCTTCCTCGGCCTGCTGTGCCGTCGATGCAAAAAGAACCTTTTTTTACGTGTTCGGAAATGAATTTATGGGAAAGCCCCAAAGCATTGAATGAAAACTCCATCTTTTCTCCTTGATTTTTATTCTAAAACTTGACTGCGCCCAAAAGAAAGGATATACTGTTTTTGTCAGAATTTACAGAATTATAAAGGATTTATAATTTTATGGAAAAAGAACTTTTCTTGGTGGTATCGCAAACCGGTTCCTTTCCTTCTAAAATGATCAAAGTATATACCCGCGCGGATTATAATCATATCTCCATTGCACTTTCACCCGATCTTGAGCCCATGTTTTCCTTCGGCAGAAGAAAGCCCCGCAATCCCTTGATCGGCGGTTTTGTGATGGAACATTTAAACGAAGGGATGTATAAGCGCTTTCCGTGCACGCGCGCGGCAGTGCTTTCGATTCCCGTTTCGGAAGAGATTTATGAAAAGATTTCTTCGGTTCTTTATGAAATGTATGAAACCAAAGAAGAATTCGGATATGATTTTGTTGGCCTTGCCCTTGCGGCAATTCGCATCCGAAAGAGCAGCGAAAATAAATATTACTGCTCGGATTTTATCAAAACGGTGTTTCAAAAATATGAAGTGCCGGGAGCCGATGCACTCAAGCGTATCACCGCGCCGTCTGATTTCTTGAAATTTCCGAATTCAAAGCTTCTTTTCGAAGGGCTTTTGAAAGATTATAAAATAAAAGATTCTGCTCTTGCTGTTAGCAGAAAGTAAAAATTCCAAGAACCCTCGGCTCTTGGAATTTTGGTACGGGTAACAGGACTTGAACCTGCACGGTTGCCCACCAGATCCTAAATCTGGCGCGTCTGCCAATTCCGCCATACCCGCGTAAACAAGCATAATTCTAATCGATATTTATCTTTTTGTCAAGGAGGAAACAATGTTCTATCGCATTTTAGAACTCTCGCTTTCGCTTTCCGAAAGTGAGAGCGCTTTGAAAGAAAAAGCGGCCAAAGAACTTTCGATTTCTCCTTGCGAAATCGAATCCCTCCATCTTTATCGAAAATCTCTCGATGCCCGAAAAGATACGATTGTTTATCGCTGCAGTGCTGACGTTTTTCTGAAAAAAGGAGTAAAACCGAAACCTTCTCGCAAATGCACTCTTCATAAAGAGGTGTTTTCTTATTCTGTTCCAAAAATTCAGAAAAAATCGCTTCGTCCCGTTGTGGTGGGCTTTGGTCCGTCGGGAATGTTTGCAGCGCTTCTTTTGGCAAGAGCGGGGCTTTGTCCGATTGTGATCGAGCGAGGAAAAAAAGTGGAAGAAAGGGTTGCGGATGTTGATACCTTTCATCGCACCGGTATTTTAAATTCCGAATCCAATATCCAATTCGGAGAAGGCGGAGCGGGAACTTTTTCCGATGGAAAACTCAATACTCTTTTAAAAGATAAAAACCATCGTGGCAGATTTGTGCTCGAGGAATTTGTTCGCTTTGGGGCACCCGAGGAAATTTTATATCTCAATAAACCCCATATCGGCACCGATCGTTTACGCCTTGTGGTGCGCGCTCTTCGCGAAGAGATTATCCGATGCGGGGGCGAAGTGCGCTTTGAAACACGTTTTGAAAAGCCAATCATAGAAAATGATAAAATCACGGGAATTGAAATTAATTCCGCCAAAGGAAGCGAAATCCTTCCTTGCTCGGCGCTCTTTCTCGGTATTGGGCATAGTGCTCGCGATACTTTTCGAGCCCTGAATGCCTCTTTTGTTCCAATGGAAAAAAAGATCTTTTCCGTTGGGGTGAGAATTGAGCACTTGCAAAGAAAGATCAATGCCACTCAGTATGGCATCTTCGCTTCATCGGGCTCGCTTCCCGCCGCCGATTATAAGCTTTCCGTGCCCACTGCGAGTGGAAAAAATCTCTACACATTTTGCATGTGCCCGGGCGGGCAGGTGGTGGCCGCCGCATCCGAAGAAGGCGGAGTGGTTGTGAATGGAATGAGCAGTTTTGCGCGCGATGGTGAAAATGCAAATTCTGCGCTTCTTTTGAATGTCCTGCCGGAAGAGCTTCCCGAGGATCTTTTCTCGGGATTTGAATTCCAAAGAAAGCTCGAAGAAAAGGCATATCTTGCAGGGGGAGCCGATTTTCGTGCCCCTTGTCAGCTTGTTGGCGATTTTTTAATTGCCAAAGAAAGCCGATCCTTAGGTGATGTGATCCCCAGCTATCCGAGAGGGTTTCATCTTACTGCGCTTGATGAAGTGCTTCCCGAAAATCTATGTGCCTCTCTGCGGGAGGGGATTGTGAAAATGGGGCAAAAGCTTGAGGGCTTCGATGCTCCCGATGCCGTGCTTACCGCGGTGGAATCCCGCGCCACCTCGCCTGTGAGAATTGTGCGAGGGGAAGATTTCCAAAGCTGTGTGAGAGGGCTTTATCCCATCGGAGAGGGTGCGGGCTATGCAGGCGGAATTATGTCTTCCGCGATGGACGGCATGAAGGCCGCCGAAGCGTATTTTTCTTATCTATCGGAAGAAAACTAAAATCGCAGAAAAAGGAATTTTTTTCAACCTTTTTCTTGATTTTTTAGATGGAGTGTGCTAAAATCCCATTGAAAAAAGCATTCTTTTCAAACTAGGAGAAACTTATGAAAAATAAATCCAGAGAATATTTTGAAAAATTAGCTCTCGCAGGGCTTTTAACCGCGCTTGTTGCTGTGCTTTCTTATTTTGGCGGTTTTATTAAAATCGGAGCACTTGCTTCGATCTCTTTAACCTTGATCCCCGTGGTTTTGGGCGCCGCTATGCTTGGTCCTTGGATCGGTGCATGGCTCGGTGGTGTTTCGGGTGCAGTGTTCTTTCTCACCGCAGATGCCGCGTTTTGGCTTGGTCTTAGCATTCACGGCACGATTATCACCGTGATGGTTAAGGGAATTATGGCAGGCCTTTTGGCAGGTCTTACCTATAAAGCACTTGCAAAGATCAATTCCTATCTTGCAATCGTGGTGAGTGCGATTGTTTGTCCCGCAGTAAACACCGGAATCTTCATTCTTGGATGCTATGCCTTCTTTTTTGATTTCGTGAAGGAATCTGCAGGTGCCCAAGGCCTTTCTTCGTTTGCCTTTATGATCCTCTTTTTCGTGGGATTGAATTTCGTGTTTGAACTTGTTGCCAATATTGTTGTGAGCCCTGCACTTCTGAGAGTGATCAATATCAAAAAGAAAAACTAAACTGCATAAAAAAAGAACCGTCGCAATTTGCGACGGTTCTTTTTTTCTTTATAGAAAATGGGCTCGAAGCTCTTCGTTTGATAGCGGAGAAAGAAGAGCGGGAGGAAGATCGAAAATGGTTTTTGCTCCCGAATCTCCTTTTTGATAAAGGCGCATTGCGGCGCGAGCCACTGCCAAAAGCACACTGCCTGTGAATTCGGGGTTCGAATCGAGTTTTAAACTGTATTCGATTCGCTGCTTGTTTTCATCCGAAGTTTTGCCCGTGCGGATCACCATACCGCCGTGGGGAAGAGCCGAGTGCTTTTCTTTTAATTCTTCCATCGAAATAAAGGTTACGGTGGTATTATAGTCTGCAAAGTAATTGGGCATTTCTTTGATTTCTTTTTCAATTCTTGCCTTGTCGGCATCCTCGGCAGCCACCACAAAGCATTCTCTGGTGTGCTTGTCGCGGGTGGAAAGGGTGGGGTTTTCGCCTGCGCGCACCTTCTCGAGTGCATCGGGGCAGGGAACGGTGTATTGACGGGCATCAAGCACGCCTTCGATTCTGCGAATGGCATCGGAGTGGCCTTGGCTCACGCCTTTGCCCCAGAAGGTATAATCGTTTCCATCGGGCAAAATGGCACCGGAATAAATTCTTGCCACAGAAAACATACCGGGATCCCAACCGCAAGAAATCACGCCGATCTTACCGCTTTCTTTTGCCACTTCATCCACATTCTTGAAGTGCTCGGGAATTCTTGCGTGGGTATCAAAACTATCCACAATGCAAAAATCACGAACAAGCTCGGGCGATTGATGAATCAAATCGGTGGCACTTCCGCCGCAGAGAATCATCACATCGATTTCATCTTTGTATTGAATGGCATCTTCTGCACGGAAAACCTTTGCTCCCGTAACGGATTTCACCGAAGAAGGATCTCTTCTTGTGAAGATACCGAAGAGCTCGGTATCAGCATTTTTCAAAACGGATTTTTCAACGCCTCTTCCAAGGTTTCCATAGCCGTAAATTCCAATTTTCATAATGGTTTCTCCTTTGAATTTTCGCTTTTTAGTTTATCACGGTTTTTCTTCTTTGTCAATTTGCATCCGGAGAAAAACGCGAAAAATCGGGCACAAAATCCTCCACCGCGCTTTCCTTTTTTTGTGTGTATAAAAATTCAAATCCGCAATCTTCCGCCGCTTTCACAACTCGCTTGTATTCCAGATTCGTGATGCGCCTTGAAAGAGCGGGAATCTCTTTTGCTTTGTGCATCGGAAGGTATTGACTCATCAAGGAAAGCACAATGCCATCGGCACCGAAGGTTTCAAACAGGGTTTTTATGATGTTTGCTGAATCGGAAGAGGAGCCGGGGAGCACAAGATGCCGCACGATCACACCGCTTAAAAGTTTTGCATTTTGCCATTTCGGTTTTCCTGCTTGCCTTTGCATTTCTTTGATCGCAGGAAGGCAAAAATTTGCGTAATCGGAAGAAGATGCATAGGAAAAAGAGAGCTTGGGATCAAAAAATTTAAAATCGGGCAGATAAATATCACAAAGCCCCTCGAGCCGCTTTATCGTTTCTTCTTTTTCATAGCCGCCGGAATTAAAAACCACGGGAATTGAAAGCCCGTTTTCTTTGGCGGTTTTGAGTGCGGGGATCACGGTTTCAAGATAGGGGGTAGGGGAGATCAGATTCAGATTGCAGGCGCCTTTTTCTTGAATGGTCAAAAATAGATCCGCAAGGGTGTTTTGATCAAATTCGCATCCAACTGTTTTCGCTGAAATTTCGTGATTCTGGCAAAAAACGCATTTGAGCTGGCATCCCGAAAAAAAGACTGCGCCACTGCCGTTTCCATAGCAAATGGCGGGTTCTTCCCATTCGTGGAGCATCCATTTTGCAACGATGGCTTTTTTCGGAGCGCCGCAAAAGCCGATTCCCTTTTCGCGGTTTACTTGGCATTCTCTTGGGCAAAGTTTGCAAAATTTTTCCTGCATTTTTTCACCTCCCGTTTTTCTCATTATAAAGGAGATTTCTTTTGTTGTCTATCCCTTTTACTTGACGATAGTGCCTTTTTATGATAAAATCTTAAGAAAGAACTACTGTGAGGTGAATTCAATGGGAATTGTCCTTGGCATCGATATCGGCGGAAGCACCACCAAGATCTGCGGCTTTCGCGGAAAAGGGGATCTGATTGAGCCGCTTTCTGTGAAAGCGGATGATCCGGTTTCCTCGATCTACGGTGCTTTCGGAAAATTTACTTCTTTGCATAAAATTTCGCTTTCCGATGTGGAAAAAGTGATGGTAACGGGCGCCGGTAGCAGCTATATCACCGAAGATCTCTATGGAATCCCCACCGAGCATGTTCGTGAATTCGATTGCATCGGTTTGGGCGGTCGTTATCTTGCCGAGCTCGAAGAGGCAATCGTGGTCAGCATGGGCACCGGCACTGCAATCGTTCATGTGAAAGGCGAAAAAACCGAATATCTCGGCGGCACTGGCGTTGGTGGGGGCACTCTTTGCGGCCTTTCCGAAACCATGCTCGGCATCCGCGAGATCGAGCATTTGGAAACCCTAGCCGAAAAAGGCGATATTTCCAAGATCGATCTGCGCATTTCCGATATCTCGAAAAAGCATTTGAGCCCCACCCTCGATTTGGATACCACCGCTTCCAATTTCGGCAAACTTTCCGATCTTGCCACCCGCGAAGATTTGGCACTTGGCATTATCAATCTCGTGTTTGAAACCATTGGTATGGTGAGTGTGTTTGCGGCGAAGGGCTTTGGCCTTCAAAATGTGGTGCTCACGGGCAAGCTTTCTTCGATGAAAGAATCAAGAAGAGTGTTTGATACCCTCGGCAAAATGTTCCACATGAATTTCCTCTTCCCCAAAAATTCCCGATTCGGCACTGTAATCGGTGCGGCACTGCTTTATTTTGGCAAAACAGATAGGGAATAACCCCCCTCGAAAAATTTTGAAAAATACTTGACTTTGCTCGTATTTCATAGTATAATCAATAAGTTGAAAATTTCGCATCATGCTAAGGAGGTGCAAATATGATCAGAACTTATCAGCCCAAAAAGCGTCAGAGAAAAATGGAGCATGGCTTCCGTAAAAGAATGAAAACTGCCAACGGCAGAAAGGTCCTCAAAAGACGCAGAGCTAAAATGAGAGCAAGACTCACCTATTAATTTCTTGCAAAAAGGGATTTAGTTTAAAAACCACCGTCATCCGGATTTCTCTGTGAACACCGGTGGTTTTTTTCTATATCTTCACCGTTTTAGCGGGATTGGTGTTATGGCAAAAATTATTGCGATTAAGGAAAATCATCTTTTTTCCAAAGTGTATGCAAAAGGAAAAAAAACTTCCGAAAAAAACATTGCAGTTTATGCTTTAAAAAATTATAAAAACGGGGAAACTCGTTTGGGAATCACCACGAGCAAAAAGCTCGGCTCCGCCGTGATGCGTTCGCGTGCGCGCCGTCTTATCCGTGAAGCATATCGCGCGATTTTAAAAGAGAAAACCTTTCGTCGCGCGTTTTTAATTGTGGTTGTTGCCCGAGGCCCCATTACCGATAAAAAAAGAAAAATGGGCGAGGTCCTTTCCGATCTGGAGCATTCCTTCGAAAAGCTTGATTTGTTTTCCGAGGAACAAAAGTGAAACACATTTGTATTTTTCTGATTCGGATTTATCGCAAATTCATTTCTCCTCTGATCGGCCCTCATTGCCGTTTTTCGCCCACTTGTTCTAAGTATGCCATCGAAGCGTTTGAAAAGCACGGCTTTTTCAAGGGCTTTGTTCTAACATTATGGCGCATTTTGCGTTGTAATCCGTTCGGGAAAGGTGGATTCGATCCGGTTCCCGAGCATTTCCCGAAAAGAAAGGATTCGTAAAATGTCTTCATTATTCGATCTGATCCGAGTTCCGTTCGGATTTTTGATTCATTGGTTCAATTCCGTAACCGGCAGTTATCTTCTTGCCATTGTTTTGTTTTCGATTGTTTTAAAGCTTGTTTTGTTCCCGTTTAGCATCAAGCAGCAGAAAAACTCTCAAAAGCAGGCAAAACTGCGTCCCAAGGAAAATGTGATCCGCAAAAAATATGCGGGCAGAACCGATCGCGCCACTCAGCTCAAAATGAATACCGAAATTCAGGAGCTCTATCAGAAAGAAAACTTCAGCCCCTTGGGCGGTTGTCTTCCCATGCTCCTGCAAATGCTTGTGCTTCTTGCCGTGTATGCTGTGGTAAGAATGCCCATTTCCTATACCGCAAAGCTCCCCGAAGTGGATTCGGTAAATACTGTGAATGTGGTTCAGCAAACCGTTGCAGAACTCATGTTCGAGGAAAATTCCGATCTGAAAAATGCAAAAAATCCGATTCACAATGTTTTGAAAGTTAGTGTGAAGAAGGATGCCACCGAAGAAGATTGCAAAAAAGCATTCGAAAAGGCATTGAAAGAAAATTCCTTCAACGCCAATTCCGAAAACTTTGCGGTTGAGTATATCGAAAACCACGAAGAAAAGTTTGAAAATGCTTTTAATCAGCTCACTCATTATTTCGATGAAGATGGCGATAAGGAAGAACTCCCTGCCGAATTTAAAAAGCAGGTAACTGCCGAAAAAGTTCTGAAAAGTCTTCCCAATATGGAAGTATTCAGCGGTTTCTCGCTCGGCACCATTCCCAGCTTTGATCTTCTTGGCGAAAAGCAGCTTGGCAAAAAGCTTCTTCTGATCGTTCCCGTTCTCACTCTGATCACTTCGTATTTTGGTCAGGCGCTCACCAGAAAGTTCACCTATCAGCCCGAGCAAACTGCTGAAATGCAAAGTCAAATGCGCATTATGAATGTGTTTATGCCCCTTTTCAGCGGCTATATCGCAACCGTGGTGCCTGCAGCTGTGGGTGTTTACTGGATTATGTCGAATGCTTTGAACCCCCTTCAGCAAATTGCGCTTTCCAAGCTTTTCCCCATTCCCGTGATTTCTCCCGAGGAAATGAGAGAAGCAGAACGCCTCTATGGTGGCAAGCAAAAGAAAAAGAAGGGTAATACCGCAACCAATCCCGGCGGAAAGAAGAAATCCCTCGTATACGACGATGACGACGAATACGAATCCGTTTCTACTGCACCGCAGAAAAAGGTATTAAAAGAAAAGAAAACCGTCAGCGAAAGTGCTGTGGAAAAAGCGCCTCTGAAAGAGGACGAAAAATAAATCAATCACACGGAAGGAAGTGGCAAAGAATGAAATCCATCACTTTTACCGCCAAAAGCGTAGAAGAAGCCCTTGCCCTTGCTTCACAGCAGCTTCAGAAAAATCAGGATGAATTTGAATTTGAGGTTTTGGAGGAGCCGAAAAAGGGCTTTCTCGGAATCGGTACCACCGATGCCAAAATCCTTGTCAAATACTGTCCCACCATCCGCGAATCGGTTGATGAATTTCTGCATACTTTTATCAAAAATGCAGGAATCGAAGCGGAGATTCACTGTGAAGAAAAGGAAAACGGCGAACTTGCCTATTCGCTCGAAGGCGAAAACCTTGGCATTTTGATCGGCCACCACGGCGAAGTACTCGATGCTCTCCAGTATCTTTTGAGCTTGGTTACCAATCGCCACGGCGACGATTATGTGCGCATCACCATCGACATTGAAAACTATCGCGCAAAGCGTGAAAACACCTTGAAGGCACTTGCCCGCAAAACCGCTCAGCGCGTGAAAAAAAGCGGCAGAAATGTAACCTTCGAACCGATGAGCGCTTATGAAAGAAGAATCATTCATTCTCAGGCGCAGGAAATTTCGGGTGTAACCACCCATTCCATCGGCTCCGGTGAAGAGCGTCGCGTTGTAATGTCTCCTGTGGGCGCCCCCCAAAGAGCAGAACGCCCCAAGAAAAAGGAAGAATCGAGCGATAAGCCGAAGGTTGTGTATGAATACAATCCCGTTCGCGAACCTCGCACGATCGTGAAAGCAAAGAGCATCGAAGATATCAATCTCGCCGATGTGGAAGATACCGAAATGGTGAATTTATAAAAAAAGCGGCGGATGATCCGCCGCTTTTTTGCATCCATTTTTGGATTAAAGGAAGGATAAAATGAATTTTTCAACAATTGCCGCCGTTTCCACCCCTCCTGGAAAAGGAGGTGTGGCTCTCATTCGCGTGTCGGGTAGCCAAGCCATTGAAATTTGCGAGAAACTTTTCCGTGCAAAAAGCGGAAAAGTGCTTTCTGAATGTCCCGCTCGATATCAAATTTACGGCGAATTTTTGTGTGCCGATCAGAGCGAAGTGCTCGATGATGGGCTGATCGCCTATTTTCCCGCGCCCCATTCCTTCACCGGGGAAAACGTGGTGGAAATTGCATGCCACGGCGGTGAAATCGTAACGGGGCTGATTTTATCGGCCTTGTTATCCTGCGGCGCTGTGATGGCAAAACCGGGCGAATTTTCCCGAAGAGCATTTTTAAATGGAAAATTGAGTTTGACTGCCGCCGAAGGAATTGCGGATCTTCTTGATGCCAAAACCGAAGAGGCAGCGCTCTTATCCTCCAAAGCATCCCGCGGAAAGCTTTCCGAAGAAATCAAAAAACTTTCCGATCGCGTTTTGCAGGTTTCTTCTTCGCTTTGGGCATATCTTGATTATCCCGAAGAGGATCTGCAGAGCTTAAGCGATGAAGAAACGGTTCAAATTCTCAAAGAAGTTAAAATCTCGTGCGATCGCCTTGTGGATTCCTTCCGCACGGGCAGAGCCGTGAATTCCGGCATTCCCGCAGTCATCATCGGAAAACCAAATGTTGGAAAAAGCACCTTTTTCAATGCGCTTTTAGGGGAAAACCGTGCCATTGTAACCGAAATTCCCGGCACCACCCGCGATGTGATTGAATATCCCGTGAAAATGGGTAGGGTTCTTTTGAATCTTTCCGATACCGCAGGGGTCAGAGAAAACACCGCTGATCGCGTGGAAAGCATTGGAATTGAAAAAGCAATCGAGGCACTCGATCAGGCAGAACTCATTTTTGCTCTTTTTGATCTCTCGCGCCCTTTTGAGAGCGATGATGAAAAGATTCTTTCTTTTGTGAAAGAAAAAAGCGGCGCAGTTTTGATTCCTGTTTTCACCAAATCCGATCTACCTCGCGCCCTTGATTCCGAAATGCTCGATTATTTTGCTGATCCCGTTTTGATTTCGAATCAAAACGAATCCAATTTCGAGGAATTGATCGCTCGCGTGGAAAAAGCATTCATTTCCGATGAAGCCGCTTTAAGAGACGGCAGAATTTTATCCAACGCCCGCCAAAAAGGCGCGGTTGCAAGAGCAGGGGAGCTGCTCGAACTTGCCATCACTCAAATTTTATCTTCCGAAAAAGATATTGCATCGCTCACTCTTGAAGAAGCCCTTTCCGTTCTCCTTGAAGTGGATGGAAAGAGCGCGGGTGAGATAATACTCAATGAAGTGTTTTCCCGTTTTTGTATTGGAAAATAAAGGAGTTGCCATTGGAACATATCATTTTTGATTGCGGCATTTGTGATGTTGCCGTGATCGGTGCAGGTCATGCAGGCCTTGAAGCTGCACTTGCCGCCGCCCGAATGGGAACGGATGCCGTTTTGTTTACCCTTTCGCTGGAAGCGGTGGGCAATATGCCGTGCAACCCCCCCATCGGTGGCACCGGCAAAGGGCACCTTGTTTATGAAATCGATGCCCTCGGCGGTGAAATGGGAAAAGCCGCCGATGCAAATTGCTTGCAAAGCCGTATGCTCAATCGCGGCAAAGGCCCCGCAGTTCACTCTTTGCGTCAGCAATCGGATCGCAGAGCATATCATCATTATATGAAAATCGCGTGTGAAAACACCGAAAATCTGCGCCTCATTCAAGCCGAGATCTGCTCGGTGGAAAAGGCAGAAGGCGGGTATTTTGTGATCACCCGCTTTGGTGCAAGATATTTTGCCAAAACGGTTGTGGTTTCTGCGGGCACGTATTTGAATTCCAATATTGTGGTGGGCGCGGTTTCTTATGAAGCAGGCCCCGATAATTTCTTCCCCGCAAAATATCTCACCGCTTCTCTTGAAAAAATGGGAATTGAATTCCGCCGCTTCAAAACAGGCACCCCCGCCCGTATCCATGCCGATAGCATCGACTATGATCTTTGCGAAAAGCAGGAGGGCGATCCGGATCCCGCTTCCTTCTCGTTTTATACCGAAAAAGATGCGTTTCAAAATATGCACCAAAAGAATTGCTATGTGGTGTATACCAATGAAAAAACCCATGAAATCATTCGTGCAAACATTCACCGATCTCCCCTTTATTCGGGTCAGATCAAAAGCACGGGTCCTCGGTATTGTCCCAGCATCGAAGATAAAGTAATGCGCTTTCCCGATAAGGAGCGCCATCAGCTTTTCCTCGAGCCCATGGGAAAAGATACCAAAGAGATCTATGTGCAGGGTCTTTCCTCGTCTTTGCCCGAAGATGTGCAAAATGAGGTGATCCATTCCATTCGCGGGCTTGAAAAAGCGCAGGTAATGCGCACCGCTTATGCCATCGAATATGATTGCATCGATCCCACCCAGCTCCGCGCAACCCTTGAATTCAAAGCCCATCCCGGCCTTTTCGGAGCAGGGCAGTTCAATGGCACCAGCGGATATGAAGAAGCCGCTTGCCAAGGGCTTATTGCGGGAATCAATGCCGCGCTTCGGGTTCGCGGAGAGAAAGAACTTTTACTTACCCGTGAATCAAGCTATATCGGCACCCTTATCGATGATCTTGTTACCAAAGGCACGGAAGAACCGTATCGCATGATGACAAGCCGTTGCGAATACCGCCTTCTTTTAAGGCAAGACAATGCCGATCGTCGCTTGATTGAAGAGGGCAGACGAGTGGGGCTTATCAATGATGCCTGCTATGAAGAAAAGCAAAAGAAATTTGCTCTGATTGATGCTGAAATTCTTCGCGCCGAATCCACGAATTTTTCTCCTTCGGAAGAACTCAATCAAATTCTTCTTTCCCTCGAAAGTCAGCCCGTTTCCGCGGGAGTTCGCCTCGCCGATCTGCTTCGCCGCCCCGAGATTCATTATGCCGATCTTTCTGCAATCGACCATGCTCGCCCGAATCTTGATCCCGAAATTTTTGAGCGCGCGGAGATCGAAATAAAATATGCGGGCTATATCAAACGCCAAAAGCAGCAAGCCGAGCAATTTCGAAAAATGGAATCAAGATCCCTTCCTGCGGATTTGGATTATCATTCCATTCAGGGACTTCGCTTGGAAGCCCGTCAGAAGCTCGATCGAATCCGCCCTGAAAATATTGGTCAGGCATCGCGCATTTCGGGGGTTTCTCCTGCCGATATTTCTGTTTTGCTTATTTATTTGAATTTAAACGAGAGGTAATTATGCCACTGGAAGAAAAGTATCTTCAACTCATTCAAAAAGCGATTCCCGATTCTTCGGATGAAGCGGCGCTCTCGCGCCTTTCTGCGCTTTATGATCGCGTGGTGGAAACCAATGAAAAAATCAATATCACCTCGCTCGTTTCCCCGATTGATGTGGCACTCAAGCACATCATCGATTCTTTAACTCTTTTTTTGGAGCCGGATTTTAAAAAAGCTCTTCAAAAAGGGGAAAAAGTATGCGATATCGGTTGCGGCGGCGGTTTCCCGGGGCTTCCTGTTGCTTGTGTTTCTCCCGAAACCGATCTTACCATGATCGATAGCACCGAAAAGAAAATTCAAGCGCTGAAGGAAAACGCCGAAATTTTAGGACTTTCTTCTGTGAATCCCGTTTGGGGCAGAGGAGAAGAACTTGCCTCGGTGAAAAATAAAGCCCATCGTGAGCGATATGGCCTTTGTATTTCAAGAGCCGTTGCCCGCCTTCCCGTTTTGTGTGAGCTTTGTTTGCCTTTTGTGAAAACAGGCGGTCTTTTCATCGCCATGAAAGGAATGAAAGCCGAGGAAGAGCTTCGCGATAGCATTCGCGCCATTCCGATGCTTGGAGGAAAATTGAAAAAATGCTCCGAGATTTCGCTTGATTTATCTTTTGCCGAAAAAATGGATTTTACCGAAGAGGAAAAAGAAAAAATTCGCGAGTTTTCTTCTTCGCTCCGATCTTTGATTGTGATCGAAAAGATCAAGCCAACCCAGCCGAATTTCCCTCGCAAATGGTCGCAAATGACCAAAAAAACGTTATAATCGAAAAATGGGAGGATTCTTCGAATCCTCCCGATTCGCTTGACAAAGATTTTTTTCATTGATATAATAAATCCAATAGAGGGAGTAGTTTGCGCCTTGTGCGTGGTATGTCAACATTTCGACCTTGGTTTTCCCAAGGTTTGGCATATCTTAAATAACCAGACTCTTATACAGAATATTGCTGTATGGGAGAAACTCGATACAGCAGTATCGAGTCTTTTTATTTTTGGGAGGAAAATGAAAATGAAACCATTTCTGCAAGAGCAAAAAGAAGTTTTGGAAGCCCTGAATTCTTCCAAGGAAGGTCTTACTTCCAACGAAGCCCTGAAAAGAGGGGAAGAATTTGGCCCCAATAAGCTCGCCGAAGGCAAAAAAGAGGGTCTTTTGAAAAAGTTTATCAAAGAACTGCTCAATCCCATGATCCTCGTTTTGATCGCCGCCGCGGGTGTTTCCGCCATTACCAATATCGTATCCAGTTCGATCCACGGCGAAAGCGAGGGCTTTGCCGATGTCTTTATCATTTTATTTGTTGTCATTTTGAATGCCGTTTTGGGTGTGGTGCAGGAAAGCAAGGCGGAAGAAGCCATTGAAGCGCTCAAAACCATGACCGCCGCAACCTGCCGCGTTCTTCGCGACGGAAAAACCGAAATCATCAAAAGCGAAGATCTCGTTCCCGGCGATATCATCTTCCTCGAAGCAGGGGATTCCGTTCCCGCCGACTGCCGTATTTTGGAATCCGCTTCCCTCAAAATTGAAGAAGCGGCGCTCACGGGCGAATCTGTGCCGGTGGATAAGATTTCCGAAGCACTTTCTGGCGATGAAGAGCAAATTTCCCTTGGCGATAGAAAAAATATGTGCTATATGGGCAGCACTGTGGTTTACGGCCGAGGAACCGCTGTGGTTTGCGGTATCGGTATGGAAACCGAAATGGGTAAAATCGCAGGTGCGCTCACTTCTGCTGTGGAAGAAAAAACTCCTCTCCAAGAAAAACTTGCATCTCTTTCTCAAATCTTAACCTGGCTTGTGCTCGGTATTTGTGTTTTGATTTTCGGAGTGGAAATCGTTCGCGGTTTTGCCGGTGGCGGAAGACCGGAATTTGTTGATTTTCTTGATTCCTTTATGGTTGCGGTATCTCTTGCCGTTGCCGCCATTCCCGAAGGTCTTGCCGCGGTGGTTACCATCGTGCTTTCCATCGGTGTTACCAAAATGTCTAAGCGCAAAGCCGTGATCAGAAAACTTACCGCAGTGGAAACTTTGGGCTGTGCTCAGGTGATCTGCTCCGATAAAACCGGCACTCTCACTCAAAATAAAATGACTGTTGTGCGCACTGTGAGCCCCGATGAAAAGCTCCTTGCCCGCGCAATGGCGCTTTCCTCCGATGCGGAATTTGATTTGGAAAAGAAAACCGCAATCGGCGAACCCACCGAATGTGCTCTTGTGAATTTTGCATTCGGCCTCGGACTTGATAAAAACGAATTGAAAAACGAATATCCCCGCGTTGGGGAAGTGCCGTTTGATTCCGGAAGAAAAATGATGACCACCCTTCATTCTCTGGAATGCGGCTTTGTGCAATATACCAAAGGCGCTCCCGATGAATTGCTTCGTCGTTGCACGCAATATCTTGATGTGGAAGGGGTTTATCCTCTTACCGATGAAATCCGAAGCAAAATTCTCGAGAAAAATAAAAACATGGCCGACGATGCGCTTCGCGTTCTTGCTTGCGCTTATCGCAATCACGATGAAAAGCCCGAAAAAGAAGATTCCGAAACCTTGGAAAACGATCTTATTTTCCTTGGTCTTTGCGGCATGATCGATCCCATTCGTCCCGAAGCAAAAGATGCGGTTGATGCTTGCCGTAGTGCAAGCATTCGCGTTGTGATGATCACGGGAGATCATATCGATACCGCGGTTGCCATTGGAAAGGAACTCGGAATTCTGGAATCTGCCGATCAAGCAATTCGCGGCTCCGAGCTCGATTCCATGAGTGATGAAGAACTTGATCTTGCAGTGGAAAAATATTCCGTTTATGCCCGCGTTCAGCCCGAGCATAAGGTTCGAATTGTTTCCGCTTGGAAAAAGAAGGGCATGGTTACCGCCATGACCGGCGACGGAGTCAACGACGCCCCCAGTATCAAAGAAGCCGATATTGGTGTTGGTATGGGCATCACGGGAACCGATGTTACCAAAAACGTTGCCGATATGATCCTTGCCGATGATAATTTTGCCACCATTGTTTCCGCAGTGGAAGAGGGCAGAAAGATTTATGCGAATATTCGCAAATCGATTCAGTTCTTGCTGGCTTCCAATTTGAGTGAAGTGATCGGTGTGTTTGTGGCTTCGATGATGAGTTTCACCCTCTTAAAGCCCGTGCATCTTCTCTGGATCAATCTCATCACCGACTCGCTTCCCGCACTTGCTCTTGGTATGGAGCACGGCGAAGATGATATTATGAATCAAAAACCCCGCGATTCCAAAGACGGCATTTTTTCCGATGGGGTTGGTTTTGATATTTTCTATCAGGGCGTATTTGTTACCGCTCTCACTCTTGCCGCTTACTTTATCGGCAAGGCAATCGGCGGTGGCGATCATGGAACCACCATGGCATTCCTCACCCTTTCCATGGCAGAAATCTTCCAGTCTTTCAACCTCCGCTCTCGCAGAGGATCAATCTTCACGATGAAAAAGCAAAATAAATGGCTTTGGATGGCCGCCGTTACCGCGCTTATTTTAACCACCGCGGTAATTGAAATTCCGTTCCTTGCCCGTCTTTTCTCTTTCACCCGTATCGGATGGGGCGAATATGCCATCGGTCTTGTTTTGGCTTTCCTCATTATCCCGATGGTGGAATTTGTGAAGTGGATCCAAAGAAAAATCAAAAAGTAATTTCCATTAAAAAAGCTCTGCACTCAGTGCAGAGCTTTTTATAAGATAGCTTCCAAACCGCTAAAAAATAAAAACAAAACAACGAAGAATAGGGAAGCGAAAGCAAGGCCCACAAGAAAGCCAAAGAAGAATCGTTTCAGTGAAATCACATTTTTGCTCTTTCTTTTTTTACTTTATTGTGTGCCGAGTTTTAAATTTTAAGTCAGGAAATCGTTTCCTTTTGTGAATCCGTGCAAAAATCCATCGCTTTTTAGCGAGGTTATATCTCCTCCGATCACGCGATCGCGATAGATTAAAAGATTGGCAAGCACCGTTCCGTCGTATTCGTAGTTGCTCACGAGATATGTGTATTTTTTCACGGTTTTGCCTTTGTATTTTTCTAAATCAAGTCCTTCTCCGATTTGAATTTGATTGTATTTTTCATAAATCGGATCAAATTTTACGGGAATGGTGATTTCCTCGATTTCTCTTGGATTTTCATCCACTTCCCATCCGTAAAGTTTTAAAAACTCAATGCGATCTTCATTGGATACAATGTTTTTAAAATCCGATTTTGTTTTGGTTTGTGCCACTGCGATTTCTTCTTGCTTAGCAATCGGTTCGGAATTGGCAGGAATTAAAACCGCCACCAAAATCACGGTAAGAACCGAAATTGCAATCGAAAAATAAAGCTTGATATTTTGTGCTTTTAGCGATAAAACAAACATTTGCCCGCCTCCTTATAAACGTGTTTTATGTTTATGCGAAGGCGGGCGGTTTTATGTTTTATTCTTGAAGATCAGACCATTCTTCCAATAGCAGATTAATATGATCTTCTAGTTTTGTTTTCTCTTCGTATAGAGTTTGAAGAGCAAGGTAATCCGAGGCGATATTTTCGCATTCGGCATCGATCTGTCGGATTCTTTCTTCCGATTTTTCGATCTCTTCCTCAATTTTCTTGATTCGGGAAAGGCGCTTTCTTTCCTCTTGGTTTTTCTTCTTTTGCAGTTCCCAGCTGATCGCGCCCGTGCTTTTCTTTTTGCTTTCTTCCGCTGCGTTTTCCGTTTTTTTGCTTTGGTATTCCTGAAAATCGGAAAAATTCCCGTTGAATTCAAATACTTTGCCATCTCCCTCAAAGGAAAGAATTCGCGAGGCCAGTTTATTGATAAAATAACGGTCGTGAGAAACGGCAATCACGGTGCCATCGAAGGATTCAATCGCATTTTCGAGTGCTTCGCGGGATTCAATATCCAAATGGTTGGTGGGTTCATCGAGCAGTAAAAGATTCACTTTTTTCTGCATGAGCTTTGCCAAAACAAGTCGTGCCCGTTCACCGCCCGAAAGCACACTGATCTTTTTGAAAACATCATCTCCTCGGAAAAGGAAGGTGGCAAGCAAAGTGCGGATTTGGGTGTGGTTCAGGGAGCTTTCAGCCCAAATTTCCTCCAAAACGGTGTTTTCTTCGTTTAATCTCTGATACTGGTCATAATATCCCATTTTCACATTATGGCCAAAACGGAAGGTGCCGTTGTCTTGCACGGAATTTCCCGCAAGAATCTGAAGAAGAGTTGATTTTCCACTTCCGTTTGCACCGATGATCAGATACCGATCGTTTTTCTTGATCTCAAAGGATAAATCGGAAAACAAACGCTTGCTACCATATGCCTTGGAAAGATTTTTCACACTCAAAACATCATTTCCCGATTCAAGCGCCGTGGTAAAGGAAAAGGAAAGGGAATCGGGGAGCGCTTCCGGTCTTTCCACTTTCACCATTCTCTCGAGTGCTTTTTGTCTGGATTCGGCGGCGATGATGTTTCGTTCGCGATTCCATTTTTTCTGATTGGCAATAAAAGCTTCGATTCGGGCAATTTCCTTTTGCTGATTCTGATAGTGTCGTTCCTGAATCTCGCGGTCTTTTTCTTTTTGAATTCGGTATTCCGAATAGGGAACTGAATAAAGTTTTGCGTGGGTGTTTTCAATTTCAAGGGATTTGTTTGTTACCCGATCAAGGAAAAGTCGGTCGTGAGAAATCACGATCAACGTGCTTTTGATTTTCTTCAGTTTTTCCTCAAGCCAAGAAAGAGAGCGAATATCGAGGTGGTTTGTTGGTTCGTCAAGCAAAAGCAGATCGGGTTCTTCCAAAAGCAGCAGGGAAAGTTGAAGAATGGTTTTCTGACCGCCCGATAAATCCGAAACCTTAAGGGAAAGCATGCTTTCTTCAAAGCCCATCGAAACAAGGGTGCCTCGGGCGCGGCTTTTATATTCATAGCCACCGCCTTTTTCAAATTCTTGCTGCAGACGTGCAAAAGACGCGATATTTTCTTCTCGTCAATCGGTCTTCAA
>JAZOVP010000177.1:0-1004 GCA_045658765.1 Eubacteriales bacterium
CGCGCGCGCTCGCCGCCGGACAATACCCGTATTTCTTTGAATACGTCGTCACCTTTGAATAAGAAGGTAGCGAGAAGGCTTCTGATTTGCGTGTGATTCAGATCGCTTTCACTCCATAATTCTTCCAAAACCGTTGAGTCTTCTCTTAAATGCTGATACTGGTCGTAATACCCCATTCGAACGTTGTACCCGTATCGGAAGCTTCCGTGATCCGCATGAAGATTACCGGCTAATATCTGCAAAAGGGTGGATTTACCGCTTCCGTTAGCACCTATGATCAGAAAACGATCCTTCTTTTTGATCTCAAAAGAAAGCTTTTCAAAGAGGACGTTGTTGCCGTAACTTTTTGAAAGCTCTTTGACGCTGAGTACGTCATCACCGGATTCCAATGCCGAGGAAAAGCGAAATGAAAGGGAATCGGGAAGAGATTCGACTTTATCGACCTTTACCATACGGTCCAGAGCTTTTTGTCTGGATTCTGCGGCGATGATGTTTTTTTCACGATTCCAACGCTTTTGCTGAGCGATGAAAGCCTCTATTCTGGCAATTTCTTTTTGCTGATTTTTGTAGTGCCGATCCTGAATCTCCCGATCGATCTTCTTTTGTTCCCGATATTTGGAGTAGGGAACCGAGTAGAGCTTTGCATGCGCATTTTCGATTTCAAGTGTTTTTTCCGTGATTCTGTCGAGAAAAAGTCGGTCGTGAGAAATAACGAGGAGTGTACTGCGAATTTTTCTCAATTTTTCTTCCAGCCATTCCAAGGATCGGATATCCAAATGGTTGGTAGGCTCATCCAAAAGCAGAATGTCGGGCTCCTCGAGAATTAAAAGGGAAAGCTGAAGGATCGTTTTCTGTCCGCCGGAAAGTGCGGAAACCTTCAGATTCAGTTTTTCTTCATCGAACCCCATGCTGATCAGAGTGCCTTTGGCGCGACTTTTGTATTCGTATCCGCCCGATTGCTCAAATCGTTGCTGCATGGCGGAGAATCGTTTGATCTTTTCTTC
>JAZOVP010000178.1:0-6112 GCA_045658765.1 Eubacteriales bacterium
CCTTCCTTTCAGGATTATTTGGAAAAAGCCGAAAAGGGCGAATATTTTGCGCAGAGCTGCTGCGGCTCGATGTATGAAGACGGAAGCGCGGGAGAGAAAGACATTGAAAAAGCGATCTACTGGTTCAAAAAAGCCTCTGATCAAGGCCATGTGTTTTCGGATTACAGACTTGGCATGATTTATCTGGAAGGCAGAGGCGGGGCGAAAAAGGATCTTGATCTTGCCGAAAAGCACCTGACCTGGGCCGCTAAGGGAGAGAACGATTCCGCTCAATATCAGCTTGCCATGCTCTATTCGAAGAAAAACGATACCCTCTGCGAAGAAATGGGATATACCACCGCAGAACAGCGCACCGCTGATGCGCAATATAATGAAAACAAAGAAAAATACAAGTATTGGCTGAAAAAAGCTGCCGCCAACGGAAATTTAGATGCGGAATATATTTTGTATTGATTGATCAATGAAAAAAAGAAAGAGTGCGGAAATAAAATCTGCGCTCTTTCTTTTTGAATTAAGAAAAGACGGGGGCGGTGGGGCTTGCGTTTTTTTGGTTGAGGTTGTATAATGACAAGACGATATGATTTCGATGAAAAAAGGACTTTCATGATGAAATCAGAAGCGTTTTACATTTTTGGAAAATCCGGAGTTTTATGATGAACAAAAGCAATCAAAAATTATCGATACGCTGGGGCTATATGGTTGTTGGCGTGATCGCGATGCTATTTGCAGGGGTTTTATATGCTTGGTCTATTTTGAAATCCCCCCTATCTTCTGAATTTGGCTGGAGCCCTTCCGCACTCGCTCTCAACTTCACACTGGCTATGACCTTCTTTTGTGTTGGCGGGATTTTGGGCGCCCGGTTATCAAAGCGGATGGGGCACCGAATCGCTATCATTTTGGCGGGAATTTTATCGGCCGCAGGGTTTATTCTGACCGCGCTCTTAAATCATGTTTCCATTGGAACGCTTTATCTTACATACGGCACGCTTGCGGGAATTGGCATTGGGATTTCCTATAATGTTGTGATCGCAACCGTTAGCGCTTGGTTCCCCGATAAAAAAGGGCTTTGCTCCGGTTGCTTGATGATGGGATTTGGCGCTTCTGCTCTTATTTTGGGGAATGCTGCCGATCTGATGTTTCAAAGCGCGATTGGATGGAAAGGGACCTATATTGCCTTGGGTGTTGCGATCTTTTTGGTTTTAACTTTCGCCGCCTTGATCTTGAAAACACCGGAATCGGAAATGGTTTTCCCCAAAGCCGATCGCTTGAAGGCAACGGGAGAGGAAGGATCGAAAAAAAAGGACTTCACCTCCAAGCAGATGCTTTGTCGTCCGTCGTTTTGGATGGCATTTATCTGTATCTCTTTCTTGGCCGCAGTGGGAAGCTCTGTGATCAGTTTTGCAAAAGACCTTGTGCTATCGGTGAATGCGCCGGAGGCCTTGGCGGTTTCTTTGGTTGGGGTGCTTTCTGTTTGTAATGGGATTGGGCGCATCATTACAGGCGCTGTGTTTGATCTGATTGGCCGCCGCAAAACGATGGTGTGTGCGAATGTTCTTGCGATTGGCGCGGCCGCGGTTACGCTTGTGGCTGTGTGGATGAATTCTTTGGTGTTGTGTATTCTTGGTGTTTGCCTTACGGGAATGTCATACGGGGCTTGCCCAACCATTACAGCGGCTTTTACCTCGTCTTTTTTTGGCATGAAGAATTTTTCCAACAATATGGCACTGATGACCTTTACCGTTATGATCGGTTCTTTCGTTGCCACCGCGTCGAACAAGGTGTTGGAAGCAACCGGCGGATACACCGCCACCTTTGCGATGCTGCTTGCTTTGACGTTTGTGGCATTGATCCTGAATCTATTGATTAAAAAGCCATAACCACGGCAAGCGAAAATATGGAAAGATAAAAAGGACTATGACAAATGTCAGAGTCCTTTTTTCTTATCTTTCTTCTCTGAAGTAAGGAAGACCGAGGGCCACAGAAGATATGTCGCGGAAAAAAGCGATTTTTCGGGAAGAGGCGCGAAAAAGTTTTAAATTGGTTGAATGTTTTATTTGCTTATGATATAATGGAATCAATCAAATTTTCTTGATAATTCTTTGCGATTTTTTGGTTTTTATGGAAAAATTTGCGTTTGAAATTGCATTTTAAATATAATCAAAAAAGAGGTATGACGATGATATTGCTTTACATTGACCCCGGAACGGGAAGTATGCTTTTTACCGTGTTGATCGGAGTGATCGGCGCGGCTATCTATTCTATTCGCATGTTTCTTCTTAAGCTCCGAATGAAGCTGAGCCGTGGAAAAGCAAAAATTGATAACAGCAAAACCCCGTTTGTGATCTTTTCCGACAACAAACGCTACTGGCTCATCTTTGAGCCCATCTGCCGAGAGCTCGACAAGAGAGGGCAGGATGTTGTGTATCTTACGGCATCTGAAGACGATCCGGTGTTTTCCTGCGGGCTTGAGCATATCAAGCCAGAATATATTGGAAGCGGAAACCGAATGTATGCGCGACTCAACTATTTAAACGCTTGCATCGTGCTTTCCACCACCCCCGGACTTGATGTGTATCAATGGAAACGCTCCAAGCAAGTTCAATATTATGTGCACATTCCTCACGCGGCAAGCGAGATTATTTTATATCGAATGTTTGGCCTTGATTATTACGATGCGATTCTTCTTTCGGGCGAATATCAGGCAAACGACATCAGACGGCTTGAAAAATTGCGCGAACTTCCCGAAAAAGAGCTTTATAAGGTTGGGATTCCCTATATGGATGTGATGGCAGAGCGCCTCCAAAGGGAGGGCAAATGCGAAGCCAATCCGAAGAAAACCGTGCTTTTTGCTCCCACTTGGGGAAAGAGTTCCGCTTTGGGCGTGTATGGAGGAAGAATTATTGAGGTTCTTCTGAAAACCGGCTATCACATTGTGATCCGCCCCCACCCGCAATCCTTCACTTCCGAAAAAGAAATGCTGGATCAGCTGATGCGCAAATTTCCCGAGAGCGATCAGCTGGAATGGAACCGCGATACTGATAATTTCAATGTGTTGAATCGCTCGGATATTCTTATTTCCGACTTCTCGGGTGTTATTTTTGATTTTGCCTTGATTTATGATAAGCCCGTGATCTACACCGACCCCAATTTTGATCTGGGCCTTTACGACGCTTGGTGGATTCAGGACAAGCCCCTTTGGACGGTATCTGCCCTGCCTCGGCTCGGGCGCAAATTAACCGAGGAAAACATGGAAAACCTACGCGAATTGATCGACGAGTGCCTTGCGGATCCGAAAGGAGCCGAGGGCAGAGCCGAGGTGAAAAAAGAAACTTGGGAATATGCTTCCGAAGGCGCGGTGCGCACAGCGGATTACTTATTAAACAAATATAAAGAGTTGACCGAAAAGGAAGAGAAGTAAAAAAATGTCGTTTTTTGCTATATTGGAGACCTTGTTGATAGGTCCTTTAAAGCTTGTTTTTGAGATTATTTTTCAATATGCACTAAGATTGGTAAATCATCCCGGCCTTGCCATCGTTGCCCTCAGCCTTGCGATGAACTTCCTTGTTTTGCCGCTTTATAGGCGAGCTGATGCCATGCAGGAGCAGGCGCGCGATGTGGAAAAGAAACTCCAAGAGGGCACTGCGCACATCAAAAAGACGTTTCGCGGCGACGAGCGCATGATGATTTTGCAAACATACAACCGTCAAAACAATCACAAACCCACGGACGTGCTCAAGGGTTCGGTTTCCTTATTGCTTGAGATTCCCTTCTTTATGGCGGCATATCAATTTTTGTCGCATTTGGGAACGCTGAAAGGAACCTCTTTCGGCCCGATCGCCGATCTTGGCGAGCCCGACGGACTTTTGGTGATCTTCGGCTATACACTCAATCTCCTGCCAATCGTTATGACCTTGATCAACGTGATCTCGTCTGCCATTTATTTGAAGGGCTTTCCTTTGAAAACAAAGCTTCAGCTTTACGGAATGGCGGCATTCTTCTTGGTGTTTCTTTACACCTCGCCGGCAGGACTTTTGATCTACTGGACTCTCAACAATGTGTTCTCTCTTGTGAAAAATGTTTTTTACAAGCTCAAGAATCCCAAAAAGGTTCTCAATGTTCTGATGTTTCCGGTGGGAATCGTTGCGATCATCGCAGCTCCGTTTTTATATTCCACCGCGAGCAAACGATTTTGGTTTGTTTTGTGCCTTGGCATCGCTTTTATGCTTCCGCTTCTTTTTGGTATTTTCAAATCCAAAAGACTTCCGAAGGCATCGAAAACAAAGCCGAAACCAAACAGCGCTCTCTTTCTTCTCTGCGGGATCTTTCTCACCGTGCTGATCGGAGTTTTGATCCCCTCCACCTTCATTCAGGCATCCCCGCAAGAGTACGTGGATATCACATATTTCCATAACCCGCTTTGGTATGTTGTGTCCACCGCGGCGATGGCTGCCGGATTTTTCCTGATTTGGTGCAGAGTGTTCTATTGGCTTGCTCAGCCGAAGCTAAAGATTTGGTTTGAACGCATTTTTTGGATCTTGTGCGGAGTTGCTGTGATCAACTATATGTTTTTCGGCGCAAAGCTTGGCATTATTTCCTCTGCTTTAGTATATGAAAAGGGAATGAATTTTGAAACCGCCGAGATGCTCGTGAACACGCTTGTGATTTTGGCGGCAGCGGCACTTCTGATTTTGATCTCTTTGAAGTGGTCGAAGGCAATCCCCGGCGTTTTGTTGGCAGCTTCGATTGCGCTAGGCGCGATGTGCGGAATGAACATCCACAAAACTGCCGATCTTGTGGATGATATTTCGATCAAGCAATCGGAAGTTGTTCCAACTTTCAGCTTGAGCACCGAAGGCGAAAATGTTGTGGTTCTTATGCTGGATCGTGCGCTTGGCTCCTATCTTCCCTTCTTTATGGAAGAAAAGCCGGAGCTGAAAGAGCAATTTGCGGGTTTTACCCTTTACTCCAACGCAATCTCTCACGGTGGCTTCACAAATCTTGGCTCGCCCGCCCTGTTTGGCGGATATGAATACACCCCCGTTGAAATGAACAAACGAGCAGACGAAGCGCTTGTGTATAAGCACAACGAGGCCTTGAAGGTGATGCCGGTGCTCTTTGACAACAACGGATACAAGGTAACCGTGTGCGATCCGCTGTATGCAAATTATCAATGGCTGCCCGACGTTTCGATTTATCGCGATCATCCCAACATTAAAACCCATGTTACCACCGGCGCATTCTCCGATCCCGAACTCAAGAAAACCGCGGTTCAATCCAATCACCGTAATTTCTTTGTTTTTTCCTTGATGAAGTGTATGCCTTTGTGTGTTCAGCCGCTGATGTATGACGGCGGAGCTTATATGGGAATCAAAGCAGATGTGTATACCGACACCAGCTATATTCAAACCGTGCCCGAGGGCTCGAGCTCCGTGGCGCAAGGCGTTGGAAAACTCTTTTTGGATTCCTATAATGTGATGGCAAATCTTTCGGGGATTACCAAGATCGAAAACGGCTCCTCCAACACCTTTATGATCATGTCGAACAATGCAACCCATGAGCCCGTTTTACTGCAAAGGCCGGACTACATACCCACGGGAGTGATCGACAACACCGAATATGACAAAAAATGGGAAGAAATTACCGTTGATGGCAAAACGCTAATCACGAAAACCCATTATCAGAAAATTCATTACGAATCCAACATGGCGATCATGCTTCGACTAGGCGAATGGTTTGATTACCTTCGCGAGATGGGAGTATATGACAACACCAAAATCATTCTCGTGTCTGATCACGGAAATCCCAACGGGCAGCTCGAAGAACTTATGATCGATGGAAACGACGTTCATTGGTTTCATCCGTTGCTTTTGGTGAAGGATTTCGGCAGCACGGAATTTACCGTTTCGAATGAATTTATGACCAATGCAGACGTTCCTACCATTGCAACACAAGATTGCATTGAAAACCCCATAAATCCTTTCACCGGCAAATCCATCAACAGCGAAGAGAAAACGCTTCACGATCAATATATTTCCATGTCTACGGATTGGGATGTATCGCAAAACAACGGAAACACCTTCCTTTCCTCTAAATGGGCGAAGGTGAAGCAAAA
>JAZOVP010000179.1:0-1074 GCA_045658765.1 Eubacteriales bacterium
GGTCATGTATTTGTTTCCTTTCCGGTTTTTTCTGCTTTTAATTTTTCCAGCCAATCGGGGGATAGTGGTTGACTTTCCAATTCTTTTTTCTTTTCCTCTTTTGCCAAGCGGTCAAAAAGCTCGGTTAAAATCTGAGGAGAATTGTTCCCTAAGGCTTCTCGCTTCTTTTTCAGTCCCTCCATCTCCCCGATTTCTTCGGGAGAAAAGTCCTCGTTTAATCGGGAGAAGGTGAATTCCTCCCCGTCTTCGGTGACGGAAAGGAGAAATTGCAAAACCCGTTTGCTGAATTCACAGGAAAACAGCTGAGGATTGAGAATGGCTCTGATTTTTTTATCCGTTAAATATTCGGGTCTGAGAAGCAAAAGTCCCAAAATGTTTTCTTCCTTGGCGGCAGAGGCGGAAAATTTTGCCTTATCGGGGTTGACCCGATTGCCGATGCCTTGGCTTTTTTGCAGTTCCTTTTGTATGGTTTTCTTTTCTTCCCGACGAAATTCCCGAACCACCTCTTTTGTGGTTTGGGTGCGAATGACCCCTACGGGAATACCGGTTAATTCAGAGGCTTTTCCTAAGAACAGCTCCTTTTCCAAGGGGCTTTGCACGGTGGCTAAGAGGGCAATACAGTCCTTAATAAAGGCATTTTTACCGTCCATGGTATCCAATTCGTGCTGAGCAAGAAGCTGGGCGAATTGATATTCAATGGCACCTTTGGCTTCTTTCTTTTTCTTTTCAAATGCCACTTCACCGAAGGAGCGAATGAAATCGTCAGGGTCTTTGATGGCTTCCCCTTTGGCATTGATGCCGTCAAGCTCCATGACCCGTACCTTCAGTCCCGCCTCGGTGAGGAGACGAATGGCTTTGAGAGTGGCGGCTTTTCCCGCCTTATCGGAGTCGTAGCAAAGAAAGACGGTTTCCGCATAGCGAGCCAGCAGTCGGCACTGGGCGGGGGTCAAGGCAGTACCTAAGGAGGCTACCGCATTGGTTACGCCGTGGGCGTGGAGAGAAACGGCGTCCATATTGCCTTCGCATAAAACCAGCTCTCTGCCCGGGTAGTTCTTGGCTAAATTCAGAGCAAAG
>JAZOVP010000180.1:0-2985 GCA_045658765.1 Eubacteriales bacterium
GTGTTTTTCAAAGCGCAAGATGTTCTGAATAAAACCGGCGGAAATATGCCCCTTGGAATTGCCGCTTGGCTGATTACGGGATTTTTGATGATCATCTGTTCCGCTCAGTTTGCCATCATGGCAACCAAATATGAAAAGGTAAATGGTTTGATCGACTATGCCGAAGCCACCTGCGGCAAGGGATATGCTTATTATCTTGCTTGGTTTATGGTGAATCTGTATTATCCCGGAATGACCTCAGTTCTTGCTTGGGTTTCGGCAAGATATTTTGGTGTGCTCTTTGGTTGGAGCATGGTAGGCCCTGAAGTTTTGGCTCTTGCGGGTTTCTTCCTTGTTTCCTCTTATACCATCAATGCACTTTCTCCGCGCCTTGCGGGTAAATTTCAGGTTAGCGCCACCGTGATCAAGCTCATTCCGATTGTGCTTATGGCAATCGTTGGCACAACAGTTGGCCTCACCAACGGCACTTTGCCCCAAAACTTCACCCAAGTTGTTACCCCTGCAGTGGGCGGCAACGGCGGCGCGCTTTTCGGTGCGATTGTGGCAACGGTGTTTGCTTATGAGGGATGGATCGTGGCAACCTCGATCAATGCAGAACTCAAAAACCCCAAGAAAAATCTTCCCCTTGCGCTTGTGATCGGTTCGTTTATCGTGGTTCTCGCGTATGTGTTTTATTATATCGGCGTTGCAGGCGGTGCTAGCAATTCCGTTTTGATGGCAGAAGGTGCCACCACCGCATTCCGCAATATTTTCGGCTCGGTTGGCGGTGCGCTTTTGAATGTTTGCATTGTGGTTTCCTGTCTTGGCACTTTAAACGGCTTAATGGTAGGGGTTACCCGCGGAATGTATGCGATTGCCGCCCGCGGAGAAGGTCCTTCGCCGAAAATGTTTTCGCAGATTGATAAAACCACCAACGCTACCACCAATTCCTCCGTGTGGGGGCTCTTCATTTCCGCCGCTTGGCTGATGTACTTCTATGGAGCCAATCTCACCGATGGCTGGTTTGGACTGTTTAATTTCGATTCTTCCGAACTTCCGATCGTTACCGTTTATGCACTTTATATTCCCATTTTCATCGTTTGGATGAAGCGCGAAAAAGAACTTTCCTTTGCAAAGCGTTTTCTCATTCCTTCTGTGGCGATTTTATCTTGCCTCTTCATGATTTTTGCCGCCGTGTATGCCCATGGTATCACCCCTTATCTTGCTGCAAAAGCAAATGGAGAATTTTCGTTCCCCGTGCTCTTTTATCTGATTGTGTTTGCGGTGATTATGCTCCTTGGCTTTTTCTTTCGCAAATCCTCGAAAAAAGAAAATGAGGATCAATAAAGTTTGGTAATTTCAAAATGAAGAATGATAAAATTATTCAGATCGCGCTTGAGGAAGGGTTTGCCGATGCCGCTCTGATCGGCACGGAAAGAATTGTGTTTGATCCCATCTTCCGCCCTTATTGCGAAGAGAATCTTTGCGGTCAATACGGCATCAATTATTCCTGCCCGCCGGATTGCGGATCACCCGATGAAATGAAAGCGCGCGTGCAAGCCCGCAAAAATGCGCTCGTTTTGCGAACGGTTTTGGAGATTTCCGATTTTTCCGATACCGATCGCCTCAAAGCCGCAAAGCATAAGCACAATGCAATGACCTTTGCGGTGATCGATAAGATGAAAAAGCTCGGCCATAAAGGCATTATGGTTGGCTCTTCGGGATGCACCCTTTGCAAGCCCTGCCTTCTTGGCGAAGGAAAACCCTGCGCATATCCCGATCAAATGTATTCTTGCATGTCTGCCTATTGTATTTATGTGAAGGATTTGGCGGAAAAGTGCGGCATGGTTTATGATTATAAAGAAGGGGCTTTGCCACTTTTTAGTATGTTTGTTTTTGATTAAAGAAAAAGACGGACTCATTGTCCGTCTTTTTTTATTCAAATAGGGAAGTGGAAAGATAACGTTCACCGGTGTCGGGAAGAATTGCAACGATTGTTTTTCCTTCGTATTCATCTTTTTTTGCATATTCAATCGCTGCAGAAAGCGCCGCGCCCGAGGAAATGCCAATCAGAATTCCGTCTTTTTTGGCTGCAGTGCGACTTGCAAGGAAAGAATCTTCTTCCGTGGCAAGATAAATTTCATCATAGATTTTGGAATCTAAAACATCGGGAATAAATCCCGCGCCGATTCCTTGAATTCCGTGGGCACCTGCTTTGCCGCCCGAAAGCACGGGCGATTTTTTTGGTTCCACGGCAAGGATCTTGATTTTGGGATTTTTTTCTTTCAAATATGTGCCTGTTCCTGTGATGGTGCCTCCCGTGCCAACTGTTGCAACCAAAAGATCAATTTCGCCCTTCGTGTCTTGCCAAATTTCGGGGCCCGTGGTAAGATAATGGGCTTTCGGATTGGAGGGATTTTCAAATTGACCCGCAAGGAAGGAATTCGGGATTTCGGATGCGAGGTCTTTGGCTTTTTGAATTGCCCCCGCCATACCGAGTTTTCCCTCGGTGAGCACAATCTCGGCTCCGTATGCCTTTAAAATGAGCATTCTTTCTTTCGACATGGTATCGGGCATGGTGAAGATTGCTCGGTATCCCTTCGCGGCGCAAAGCGCGGCAAGTCCGATGCCCGTGTTTCCGCTGGTGGGCTCAATCACCGTGCTTCCGTGAGCGATTTTTCCTTCTTTTTCGGCATCAAGAAGCATTCTCAGCGCCACTCGATCTTTTGCACTTCCCGCGGGATTTGCCGCTTCAAGCTTGCCAAAAAGCTTTGCCTTTAAGCCGAATTCTTTTTCGAGCCCCAAAAGGCGTAAAAGGGGAGTGGAACCGATCATTTCACTAATATTTTGATATTGCATATTTTCGATCCTTTGATTGATTTTCTTTATTATATTCTCTTTTTATTTTTTCGTCAATAAAATTGATTGGAATCACTTTTTTCTTGTCAGAGCCCCTGTTTTTTGTTATACTGAAGAAAAGGAGGGAGAATATGGATTTTCACGAAT
>JAZOVP010000181.1:0-2713 GCA_045658765.1 Eubacteriales bacterium
CTCATGGTGCAACCGGGGCTTGCCTCGGTTTGACCGTAAACCGACACGATTTCCTTCATGTTCATCACATCTGCCGCTTTTTTCATCAAATCGGCGGGACAGTTTGCGCCTGCCATAATGCCGGTGCGGATATAGGAGAAATCGGTTTTGGCAAAATCGGGATGCTGCATCATTGCAATAAACATGGTGGGCACACCGTTGAAGGTGGTGATATGCTCATTGTGGATGCAAGAAAGCGACGGTTTTGCGGAAAAATACGGAAGCGGATACATCGTGGCACCATGGGTCATGGCGGCGGTCATGGAAAGAACCATACCAAAGCAATGGAACATGGGAACCTGAATCATCATACGATCGGCGGTGGAAAGATCCATATGATCGCCGATGTATTTGCCGTTATTCACAACATTATAATGAGTGAGCATAACCCCTTTGGGGAAGCCGGTGGTTCCCGAGGTGTACTGCATATTGCACACATCGTTTTTATCCACCTGAGCGGCAAGACGGCGCACTTCTTCCAAAGGAACCTGCGCTGCACGCTCTAAGGATTTTGCCCAAGTAAGGCAACCTTTTTGCTCAAAACCAACCGTGATAACATTGCGAAGGAACGGAAGGCGGCGCGCATGGAGGGGCTGACCGGGCTTTAAGGTTTCAAGTTCCGGACAAAGCTCTGCCACAATTTTACCGTAGTGGGTATCTTTTGCGCCTTCGGTCATCACGAGGGTATGGGTATCCGACTGACGGAGAAGGTATTCAACCTCGTGAATCTTATAGGCAGTATTCACCGTAACAAGAACTGCACCAATTTTCACAGTGGCCCAAAAGGCAATAAACCACTGCGGAACATTAGAAGCCCAAACAGCAACGTGGGTGCCTGCTTTCACTCCGAGAGAAATCAGAGTGCGGGCAAAGGTGTCAACATCATCGCGGAATTGGCTATATGTGCGGGTGTAATCAAGGGTGGTATACTTAAAGGCATACTGATCGGGAAATTCCTCCACCATACGATCGAGAACTTCCGAGAAAGTAAGATCAATAAGAAGATCTTTTTTCCAAAGGAATTTGCCCGTGCGAGCGCGGTTATAATAATGGGTAATTTCGCCGCGGGAGGTATCGCCAAACTGCTTCATAAAGCCAACAAACTGAGAGAAAATGATCTCCATATCGTCGAGCTCTTTGCACCAAGCAGGATCCCAAACAAGAGAAACAAATCCATCGTAATTAACACTTCTTAAAGCAAGCATCATTTCCTTGATGGGAAGTTCTCCTTCTCCTGCAAGAGAAAATTCAATTCCGTTTTCGGTTTTTCTGGCATCATTAAACTGAACATGGCGAACATAAGCACCAAGATTTTTGATTACTTGATCCGCCGATTCGCCTGCACCGAAATACGCGGCAGACATCTGCCAAAGTGCGGCAAGATGATCGGATGCAAAGCGATCCAAAAATTCGCGCAAAACGGCGGTATTGCAGAAAGGACCGGTGGTTTCAATCAAAAGGGTTACATTTCCCTTCGATGCAATCGGAAGCATTTCGGAAATCAGGGCAAAAACAGTGCTGATAACCGCATCGTCGTTTTCGCTTTCGCAGGCGCGAAGACGGATATACGGAATATGAAGATTCGATGCAATTTCAAGGCAACGCAAAATCTCTTCCCTTGCCTTTTCGCTAAGGGCGGCATCTCCGATATCGGTGATGGTATCGATACAGGGAATCTTTAAATTCTTTTCAAAAAGGCGGCGCAGGGTTGCCGCTGCTGCATAATCATGGAAAGCGCCGTCTTTATCGGTAAACAGACGATTATAGATATTATGAAGTTCGATGCCTTGAAAGTGAAGCTCTTCGGCAACGTTGCAAAATTCTGCAAAAGTGCTATGGTGCCAACCTTTGGTGGAAAATGAAAGCTTCATTCTCACGCCTCCTCATAAACGATTTTATTTACTGCGTTCAAATAAGCACGAATACTTGCACCGATGATATCGGTGGAAATGCCGTTGCCGGAATAGAGTTTGCCGCCTGCGCGAAGTTTCACAAGCGCGCAACCCATGGCTTCTTTGCCTTCGGTAACGGATTGGATTTGGAAATCATCGAGCTCATAGTGATGACCGATGATCTGATCGATGGCGCGGAAAGCCGCGTCGATCGGGCCATCGCCAATGCAGATGCCTTGCATCATATTGCCATTTTTTTCGAGCGCGATTTGGGCACTGGTGGTGATGATATTACCATTATTGATCACATAGCTATTGAGTTTGAAGGTGGTGGGAACTTGAAGTGCCACGCTTGCGATAATGGCATCGAGTTCTTTTGCACCAACATTCTTTTTTGCGGCTACTCTTAAAAATTCATCGTAAACATTTTTCAGATCCTCTTCGGAAAGATCATAGCCGAGTTTTCTGACTGCAGAGGAAACGGCTGCCTGATCATCCTCGGAATCAAGGTGAATGCCGGTTTCATCCGAAACAGAAACCGTCATCACGCTTTTTTCTTCTTTTACATTCGAAATGATCCAAGAGATTTGCTTTACGATGCGATTGAGCTCGGTTTGATGGATGCTTGATTCAAAGGAATAATGATTGCCGCAATTTTTGAGCATCGATGCAATATCTACCATCGGCGCGAAAGAGGCATTCACATCCACTTTGATTCCCTCTGCCCCGCCTCTAACGGCAAGAATGGATGCGGCGGCGGCAAGGCCATTTTGATTCGAGCA
>JAZOVP010000182.1:0-2961 GCA_045658765.1 Eubacteriales bacterium
CCGATGGATCAAGTTTTCTTGAATCGAGTTCACCAAACCCCGCTCCTTCTGCACCGATCTCAACAACCTCCGCTCCCGCTGCCACAACCACCCAAGCTCCTGCACCTGCGGTTCCGAGCGAACAAACCGTTTTCACAACGCAAACGGGCAAGCGCTATCATTCCACAAAAAACTGCTCGGGGCTTTCAAACGCAAATGCAATTTTTGAGTCAACTCTTCAAAACGCAAAAAACAAGGGGCTGACCCCTTGCTCAAAATGTTATTAAAAAAAGATCCCCAAGATGGGGATCTTTTTTCTTATTTCATCATTTCGTTTGAGATGATATCGAGAACGGTGTCGTGGCATCCGCCGCAGCCGGTTGAGCAGTGGGTAACATCTTTTACATGCTCAAATGCCTTTAAAACATCGGAAAAATTTTCGTGTTCGTGGAGGGCGGTTGTGATATCATTGTAACGAACCTGCATGCAGTTGCAAACCAATACGTTTTCCATATTAAACCTCTTATTTACCAAAGTAGCGATTCAAAAGGCCTTCGAAAGCTCTGCCGTGGCGAGCTTCATCCTTTGCCATTTCATGCACGCTATCGTGGATGGCATCCAGACCCTGAGCTTTTGCCATTTTTGCAAGTTCGAATTTGCCTGCGCAAGCTCCGTTTTCAGCTTCTACTCTCATTTCGAGATTCTTTTTCGAGGAAGAGGAAACAACTTCGCCGAGCATTTCTGCAAAGCGGGATGCGTGATCTGCTTCTTCGAATGCGGCAGTTTTCCAGTATTCGCCGATTTCGGGATAACCTTCACGGAAAGCCACGCGGCTCATAGCAAGATACATACCAACTTCAGTGCATTCTCCCATAAAGTTTGCTCTGAGGCCTTCCACGATTTCTTCGCTCACGCCTTCAATGATGCCAACTTCATGCTCGGTTGCCCAATCAGCTTTTTCGGTTTCAACAACCTCAACAAATTTTTCGCCGGGCTGCTTGCAAAGGGGGCAAACTTCAGGTCTGGTTTCGGAGATCACGATTTCTCCGCAAACGGTGCATTTCCATTTTTTCATTTATAAATTCTCCTTTTCGTTTATTAGGAATTGTTCTTGATAAGAGTATAACAAAGAAAAAAAGTTTTGTCAAGTATTTCCTTGAAAAAAATTAGTTGATTGCTTTCATTTTTTATGATATACTGATAAAAAATTTTGTAGGAGTTTTCGATGCATATTCCAAAAAGCTCTACTGCATCTATTTCGCTGCTTTCATTTGAAGAAGCCCTTCTTGGCAGTCCTGATAAGGATTATGATTCCGATAAATGGCTTTATGTGCCTGATTTTTATTCCGAATATCGTTATATTTTAGGCACGAAGGGGAAAAAGCCCCTGATTTGCATTGGGATCAATCCTTCCACTGCTGAGCCCGAGAATTTAGACAACACGCTTTCTTCCGTTCAACGAATTGCAAAGCACAATGGTTTTGATTCCTTTATTATGTTTAATGTGTATGCGCAAAGGGCCACCGATCCGAATGATATGGAGAAAACTTTCAATCCCTTTTTGCACGAAGAGAATATGAAAGCGTTTGAATATGTTTTGAAATCCTCGGTTGAGTGTGCGCCTTTTGTTTGGGCGGCTTGGGGAACTATTATTGAAAAAAGACCGTATCTGATTGATTGCGTGAACGATATGATTCGAATTGGCAAGGAATATAACGCAACATGGTGCTCTGTTGGCAAACGATCGAAAAAGCAAGGGCATCCGCATCATCCTCTTTATTTGAAAAAAGATTCTTTGATTGATCCCTTTGATATTGAAGAATATTTGAAAGGTTTAAAATAATGAAGCGAGTATTATCTTTATCTTTTCTATTCATTCTTTTGCTATCTATGGTTTCTTGTGCCGCGGTTACCATACCTGGTTCTAAAGAAGCGAAAGAAAAATTAGAAAAACTTGGCTACACCGTTACCCTCGAAATTCAATACGGTGATATGGTGAAAGACTATGGAATTCAGCAGCTAACGATTTTATCGGCTGAAAAAGGCGAGGATTTCATTCAGGTTTATTATTTCACAAACAAAGAAGATACCGATACTTTTTACGAAGCCCGTTCCGCTTCGATTTCAAGAAACGTTGAAATTGCAAAGAAGAACAAATACTCCATCTATCGAGGAAGCAAAGCTTCGGTGGAAGATTTTTTAGGATAAAAAATGGCAAAAGAAGATATTACCAATGTGATGCGAGTTCTTTCTTCGGCGGGAATTTCTTTTTCTGAGCATTCTTATGATGCCGAAACCACCGATGGGGAAGAAGTGGCAAAATTAATTGGCTCCGATCCGAGCAAAACCTATAAAACTTTGGTTACAGTTGCTTTAAGCAAGAAGAACTATGTTTTTGTGGTTCCGGTGAATAAAGAATTGGATTTAAAAAAATGCGCCAAAGCGGTTTCGGAAAAAAGCATTGAAATGATTCCGCAAAAGCAGCTTCTTCCGCTCACAGGATATATTCATGGCGGGTGCTCTCCGGTGGGGCTCAAAAAGGCGTTTCCCGTTGTTTTTGATGATTCTTGTCTCGCTTGCGACCAAATCACTTTGAGTGCGGGAAAAAGAGGGAAGCAGATCACTGTTTCGCCAACGGATCTGATTTCGTTTTTGAATGCAAAAACAGCTCCGCTATCCCGCGAAAAATCAAAGCCAAATGCTTGACAATTATAATCTCTGATTCTATAATCTCATACGGATCAGAGATCATTTGCCTCCATAGTTAAATGGATATAACAGCCCCCTCCTAAGGGGCAGTTGTGGGTCCGATTCCCGCTGGGGGTGCCAAAATCCTGAACGCTTTCGCGTTCGGGATTTTACTTTTTACTCTTGGTTTCCACACCTCCCAAACCTTGCATTTTGGGATTTTGGGAAGTTAGAAGGAACAGGTAAGAGGTAATAAGTATTTTTTGCAGGGCTTTGCCTTGCTCTTTTTATTTG
>JAZOVP010000183.1:0-4479 GCA_045658765.1 Eubacteriales bacterium
CATGTGAAACTTTATGTGAACAACAGTTCCTTCTCTTTGGGCAACACGAATTTCAGCATCAGCGAATCGGAATTGACTGCCGCGCAGAGCTTGGTTCGCACTTACGGCGAAATTCTTGATAGCCGCAGCACCCTCGAGAGAATTATTGATAAAACCGGTGTGGATTATAACTGGAAGCAGCTTTCTGCCATGATTTCTTATGCTCCTTCCAACAACACGGAAATTATGCGCGTTACGGTAACCTGCACCGATCCTTACGAGGCAAGTGATATTGCCAATACCATCGCGGAAGTGCTTCCCGTTCGCCTTTCCGAAATTATCGACGGCGCTTCGATGGAAGTGGTGGATTCTGCAATCCCTGAAACCCAAAAAGTGGCTCCGAGCATTGCCCGCTACACCAGAACCGGCTTTTTGATCGGTGTGTTTCTTGCGGCGGCAGTGATTGCGGTTCTGACTTTGATGGACGATACCATTCACGACGAAGAATACGTTTTGAAAAATTATGATTACCCGATTCTCGGCAAGGTGCCCAACCTTGCGGACATCGGAAATTCCTATGTGTACTACTCTCGCAATCCCCGGAGAGATTTCAATTCGGAAAAAGGAGGTATGTGAGAATGGCAATGCGGAATAAAAAGTCTGCCGGCGCGTTTGATTCCGGCTACGGCGCGGATGCAAAAACCCTTCATCAAAATTTGCAGTTCACGGCAATCGAGCAATACAAGCTCATTCGAGCAAACCTTGATTTCACCCTTCCTCCAAATGAAAAATGCCCTGTGATTGGGGTTACCAGCGCGATGCGCGGCGAAGGAAAAAGCACCACCTCGGTGAACCTTTCCTATGTGTTTGCCGAAAAAGGATATAAAGTTCTTCTGATCGATGCCGATTTAAGACTTCCTTCGATCGCGAAGAAGCTTGATGTTGAGGATACTCCCGGGCTTGCCGATCTTTTAAGAGGCAAGGGAGCACAGATCTCTGAATTCCGATCTCATTTGTTGAACAACTGGTTCGTTTTGCCATCGGGCAATATTCCTCCGAATCCGTCGGAGCTTCTCGGTTCCAGCAGAATGGAAAACATTTTGAATCAGTTCAGAGAAGTTTTTGATTATATTATCATCGATCTTCCTCCTGTGAATTTGGTATCCGATGTGGTTTCTATTTCGAACTTGATTTCCGGTATGATCGTGGTGATTCGTGAAGATTTCACCGAAAAGAAAGAATTGGAGCGTTGCTTCCGCCAGCTCAAGCTTTCCGGAGTGAATGTGCTCGGTTTTGTGATGAACGAATCCAAACTTGGCAACGGAAACTACAGCAAAAACAAATACAATAAAACATACTGATAATCAAAATTTTCGGAGTGCAAAAAAATGATTGATTTTCATAGTCATATTTTGCCCGGAATGGACGACGGAAGCCAAAGCATAGAAGAAAGCTGCGCGATGATTCGAATGCAAGCGGAGCAAGGAATCAAAACCGCGATTGCCACCCCGCATTTTTATGCGAATTCGGAATCGGTGGAAAGTTTCTTGGCTCGCCGCGAGGAAGCGTTTGAGAGTTTGCGGAAACATTTGCCTGAAAACGCGCCTGAAATTCGGCTTGGTGCCGAAGTTCGGTTTTATCAGGGGATCAGCAGACTCAAAGAGCTTGAAAAGCTTCGGATTCAAAATTCAAAGCTTCTTCTTTTGGAAATGCCGATGATGCGCTGGGATGAATCCACCTTGCGAGAACTCACCGAGCTTTCTTCCAGAAGCCGAATCGAAGTGGTTTTGGCGCATGTGGAGCGATATCTTCCTTTGCAGGATCTTGATATTTTGGAAAAGATTCGCCAAAGAGGGGTTTTGATGCAGGTGAATGCAAATTTCTTTCTTTCGCTTCGCACAAGGCGCCGCGCCCTATCGCTTTTGAAAAAAGGATACCTTCAATTCGTGGGTTCCGATTGCCACGATTTGAAATTGAGACCTCCCAAGATCGGGAAAGCGTTTGCCGTGATCCAAAAAAAATGCGGCGAAACTTTCTATAGTCAAATGAGCGAGTATGGTTTTTCCATGCTCGAGCATAAATAGAAAAATAATTTAATTTTGAAAGGATGAAATTCAAAATGAAAAAAGTATTAGCAATTTGTTTGACGGCAGTATTGATGCTGAGCATGGGCCTTATTGCTTTTGCAGCACCCAATGGTTTTGCAAACAGCCCCTCCGGCAATCCCGCGCCCGAGGTTGAAAAGTTCGAACCTGCAGATGAAGATTGTACTGCATATCTTGTGATCACTCCTCTTGCAGAGAAAAACGAACTTTCTCCCGAACTCAAGAGCAAATTCGAAAAAGCATACAACGACATTACCACCACCAGCGACATGACCAAGCTCAACGCTGATTTTGCTGCTCTTGTGAAGGAAATGAAGCTTGAAGCAGGCGATCTTGCTGTTTCCGATCTTTTCGATATTCACGTTGCCGGCTGTGATTATCACGATGGCCACGTTGATTTCGACATCGTTTTGGATGCTGAAACCCTCAGCCACTTTGTTGCACTTCTTCACATGAACAAAGACGGTGTATGGGAACTCGTGAAAGATGCTAAGGTTGTGAACAACGGCGAGCACCTCGCATTTTCTGTTGAGTCCTTCTCTCCCTTTGCAATTGTGATCGACAATTCTGCAGCAGGTCCTCAGACCGGCGACAACAGCATGATCTATCTCTATGCTGCTATCATGGCACTTTCTGCCGCTGCACTCATTTTTGTTGCTATTCGCGCAAGAAAGCAGAAAGCATAAGAAAAACATAACGAAAAGAGGGCGGATATGCGAAAACTCCAAATCAAGCGCCATCATTTGAAAGCGATTGCGGTTGTCCTTGCGGCTGTTGTTCTCATTTCCGCTGCTCTGATGTTTTTGGAAATGTGGGAAAAAGGGCAAAGCGGGAAAGGGGAATATTTCGGAAACGGGAAAACCCTTACCTATAAAGGCGAGAAATACGAGCCCAAAAGCGATATCGATACCTTGCTTCTGCTCGGTCTTGATAAATATGAAGGCGAAGATTCTGCCGAATCCCACGAAAGCGGTGTGCAAACCGACTTTTTGATGCTCTTTGTTTTCGACGATGAATCGAAAACTTGCGAGGCGATCCAGATCAACCGCGATACAATGGCAAAGGTGAATAAGCTTTCCATCGGCGGAACTTCTGTGGTGGACACATTCACCAAGCAGATCGCGCTTGCCTATAACTACGTGGCAGACGACAACGAAAAAATTCGTTGCCGCAACACCAAGGATTCCGTGGAAGATCTTCTTTTGGGAGTCGATATTGATCATTACCTTGCGCTCACGATGGATGCCGTTTCCACGGCGAACGATCTTGCGGGCGGGGTTGAAATTGAAGTTTTGGGCGATTTTGCCGAAATCGACAAAGCCCTGATCAAAGGCGAAAAGGTTACCCTAACGGGTGAGCAGGCGCTTCTTTATGTTCGTGCCAGAAAGGGAATGGAAGATTCATCCAACTCGGCAAGAATGGAGCGTCAGCGCCAATATATCGATGCCCTTTACGATCAAATTCTTTCTCGGATGCAATCCGATGAAGAATTCATCACCACATTGGCAAAAGAAATAAACGACTATGTTGTTTATGATTCATCCAATCAAAAAATGCAAAAAATCGCCAAAAAGTTCAATGATTATGAATTTTTAGGCATAAGAGAGCTTGATGGCGAATCCAAACTCGGAGAAGAATTTATGGAATTCTATCCGAATGAAGATTCTGTTTGGGAAAATGTGCTGGATTTATTCTATGTTCCCAAAAGTGAAAATTAAGCTTTGATTTCCATAAAAAGGATTGAGAAACAATCGTATTTTTGGTTACCACGGTGCTTTCAATTTCTTTATTGACCTTGCGCATAACCCAAAAAGGAGAAAGAATAGAAAGATTTTATAACCTTTTTGAAATCTTGCCTGTTTTCGGGCAGGAGCGCAAAAGCCACCGGAATTTGAAAAAGCCGAGGGGAAACCTCGGCTTTTTTGCTTTTTTATCGAAAATTGGCACTTGAATCAGTGATTTTCTTTGATTTTGCAGAGAAAAAACGATGATTTGCGAAAAGAGATTGAATAAAACGGAGAGTTTATGAAGATTGCAACCATAATCGGGCATTTTGGCTTCGGATATGAGTTTTTGGACGGACAAACGGTAAAAACAAAAATTCTTACGGAAGAATTGCAACGGGATTTATCGAAAGACGAAATCGATACTTTTGATACCCATAAGAGGAGCACAAAGCCGTTTCAGGGTTTGTTTGCACTAATCAGAATTTTGAAAAACAGCAAAAACATTCTGATTTTGCCTGCGCAAAACGGCTTGAAATTTCTTGCGCCAACGCTCGTATTTCTAAACCGCTTTTTCCATCGAAAATTGCACTATATTGTGATTGGCGGATGGCTTCCGAGTTTTATAGCAAAACGCCAATTTTTAGCGAAGCAGATTCAGAAATTCGATT
>JAZOVP010000184.1:0-2229 GCA_045658765.1 Eubacteriales bacterium
TTGGTGGTTTCTTTGCCGCAAACGGTGCATTTGCCGCTCTCAATGCCGGTTTCGGTGCAAGTGGGTTCTTTGGTAACAGTGGCATTTGCAAATTTATGACCAACAGCGGGAATGGTTTTCTTTTCGATGTGGTTGCAACGAGAACATTCTTTCACCTGTTCTCCGGTGCCTTCACAAGAGGCCTTCTTTGTAACCTTCCAATCGCCAAGATTATGGCCAAGTGCATTCACATCGCGGGTTTCGGGATGGCTACACACCGAGCAAGTGCGGGTTTCCACACCTTTTTTATCGCATTTGGGCTCTTCGGTTTCAGTCCAAGGACCGAAGGAGTGCCCATTTTCACTGATTTCTCTTGGTTCAGAGAAGTTGCATGCGGAACAAGTGCGAATTTCTTCGCCCTTCTGGGTGCAATCGGGTTTTTTGGTTTCGGTCCAAGCACCAAAGCTGTGGTTGACGCAAACTACTTTCACAGAAGCAGATGCGGTTGCACTGCCAACTTCGCTCGCACCACTTTTAAAGGTGAAATTCACAGTAATGTTTTGAGCAGAGTTGGAAATGGTTTTTCCCTTTACCACAAAGCTAAATGCAGTGCCGTCCAAAGTACCGGGGGCAGAAAGGGCAAGCACACCATAGCCGTTTGCCACGGTGAAATCTTTCATAAGGCCATCTTTTTGCCAAGCGCCGGATACGAGTTCCAAGCCATCACCCAAACTAACCTGAACGAGTGCGGAAGAAAGGGTGGGTGTGCCGCTAAGGGACACAGTTACGGTTGCGGTGGCATCTTTCTTGAGTTCAGAAGGAACACCACTAAGGGATGCACTTGCGGCAAAGGCAGTGATCGACAAAGCCGCCACAAGGATAACAGAAGTAAGTAATACTACAATCTTTTTCATTTTCGAATTCCTTTCATGCTAAGGGATATATATCGGGTAAGAAAGTGTGATACAAGAGATGGATTGCATCAGCATCTGTAACAGAACCGTCGCCGTTATAATCCACGGACTGATTTACGGGATAAAGATCCGGAAGGAATGTGTGATACAACAGGTGAACTGCATCGGCATCGGTTACTCCCTCAACCCCATCAATATCGCCGGGGGTATAGGCAGGGGTTTCGAGCACGGTGATTTGGAAGGTTACGGAAAGACCTTGATAGGTGATGGTAACATCTTGCGATGCGACGGGATTTGCGGTATCGAAGCCCGAAACAGTGAATTCATCGGGCATCAAATATTCAAGCGAAATTTGCTCCCAATCGCCGCTTTCGCTGATATAAAGGATTTCACCGCCTGCAAGATCAATGGTTTCGTTTTGATAATAGGTGATTTTAGTGGGCACTTTTTCCAAAGAGAGCAAAGGAAGCGCAGAAAAGGCAATGTTGTTTTCTGCGGCATACTGCGCAATCGCGGAACCCGCCGCGCCAAATACCGAAGGAATTACGGCGCAATCTTGGAAAATGGCTTCGCCGATTTCATTCACACTTTCAGGAACCACCACAAATTCGATGTTTTCCTTTTCAAAGAAGGCATAGCTGGTGATGGAAAGGGTGCCTGCTTGAATGAAAACTCTTTTCAAAGTATCGCCTTTCAGCTGATAAAAGACCTTTCCGATATAAACCGCGCCATCTTCTTTTGAATTGAGCCATGCGGTTTGATCGAAAGCCGCCTCGCCAACTTTTTCCACCGAATCCGCTCCGATCACCTCTTCAAGCTGAGAACAACCGAAGAATGCTCTTTTTCCAATGGATTTGATATTGGAATGGAGGGTGATGGTGGTGATGGCGGTATCGCGGAACACTTCATCCGCGATTGCAACCACGAGATATTCATTATCATCCGCGGAATTCATCACTTTTTGGGGGATCACAATATCTTTTTCGGTGCCGAAAAAGCCGATCAGAATGGCAGTTTGGCTCATCGCATCAAATTGATATTGAAAATCCGGTTGCGGTTCGGGTTGCGGACCTTGGCCGCCGCCGTTACCACCGCCGGAGGGCGGAATGGGAATAATGGGGGTTTCTGCGCTATCGCCTCCAAGCACATCGGCATAAGCCACCATGGAAACGGAAGAAATCAGAATCGATAAGACCAAAATAAGCGGAAGAATTTTTTTGATTAATTTCACAGCCGATTCTCCTTTTTAATGGATTTTTTCACATTTTGATTTTACCACGAAAAAATCACGGTGTCAATTAACAAATTCAGTAAAAAAACCTCCGAAAATTCGGAG
>JAZOVP010000185.1:0-19077 GCA_045658765.1 Eubacteriales bacterium
AATGATTCATCGATGATCTGATTATTTTCTTTCTTAAAATATTTGGATTCATCGGGCGAAATTTTTTTCTGCAGATCAAACAAACGATCTATTTTGTTTGATAGAAAAACAGAATTTACAACCACCAAAACAATTACGATAATCAAAACCAAAACAGCTGTATAAAGCGATTTCAATTCTTTTTATTCTCCTTTAGAACCAAACTCGTATTTCCGCAAAAATCCGACGAAAGTAAAAACACTTCTTTCGGAGACAAAATTTTCATTTTCTTCAATGTTTTCTCGAGCCATTTTTCATTTTTCTTGATTGCTTTGAGGGCTTTTTCATTGATTTTTCCATCGTCGATAATGGCAACGGTGAATCCGATTTCTTCCGCAGATTGATTGAAATCCTTGCGAGAAAGCATTTCCTCATTTGCAAACGGCACAACACTGAGCTGACCGTTTGGTTCGAGAATTGCAAAACGAACTTTTTTCAGATCGTAATATCCATTTAATCGAAGAAGACTTAACAGTTCATCAAGGGTTAAACGGTTGTTTAAAAGCGACTTTTCCAAAATTTTTCCATCATCGATTAAAATGCTCGGAGAAAAATCGAATATCCTTTTCATAATCGGAATTTTAACTGCAAAGAAGGATATGATTACCTCGATGCAAATCAAAAGTATAATGGGAGCCAAACCAAACAAAAGCGGAATTTCTTCGTCGGTTACGGTGAAAGTTGCCATTTCGGAAAGAAAGAATGCAGTGATCAGCTCCGTCATCTGCATTTCCCCGATCTGCCGTTTGCCCATTAGTTTCATGGTTATGAGCATATAGGCATACACAATGATAAAGCGAATTAAAATATTTAACATATCTTTATTATTTCCTGCGAAAACAAAATATACAAAAAAAAGAATCCTTTCGGATTCTTTTTTCTTTTTATTATTTGCAATTCTTATTTTCGTAAACGCAAAAAGCATACTCCAAGCCGTTTTTAGAAACAAGCTTTTCGCCACATTCGCAAAGAGCAAAATCGGGTGAATGATCAAGATCGGGCAAAAACTGCTGTGCATCGGGATCGGAAGCGAAAATTTTGGTTATATATGCCTTTTTGCAGTATGGCAAAAGCTGAGAATAAACCGATGCTCCGCCAATCACAAGAACTTCATCTTCGGGAATTTCTTGAATGGCCGAAAAAAGCGCTTCAAGGGAAGACAAAACAACAAGATTTTCATTTTGCGGAAGGTGCCCATGGGTGAGAACAAAATGCTTTCGATCGGGTAGAGGGTTTCCGCCGGGAAAACTAAGGAGAGTGTTTTTCCCGCAAACCACGTTTTTACCGATGGTCATACTGCGGAAAAACTTCATATCTTCAGGGATACGAAACAAAAGATCGTTGTCTTTGCCGATTCCCCAATTTTGGTCGACTGCTGCGATTAAATTCATATTGACTCCTTAAATGGCAACCGGAATTCCCTTGATTTGCTCATGGGTTTCATAATCGATGAGCTTCACATCATCAAGCGTGAAATCATAGAAATTTTTGATCTCGGGATTCAGCCAGAATTTGGGTGCAGGAAGGGGTTCGCGCTTGATGAGCTCTTCAACAAGCGGAATATGCCGATCATAGATATGGGCATCGGCAATCATATGCACAAGCTCTCCGACCTGCATATCTGAAACTTGAGCAAACATATGAAGAAGAACGGCATACTGAACAACATTCCAATTGTTTGCAGTTAAAACATCGCTGGAACGCTGATTTAAAATTCCGTTTAATACAAGGCGGCCGCTTTCAGACTGAGTAACATTGAAAGTCATGGAATAAGCACAGGGCTCGAGACCCATTTCGGCAAGATCGGAGAAATTATACAGATTGGTGATAATGCGGCGAGAAAAGGGGGTGTTTTTAAGCTGCCACAAAACATTATCCACCTGATCCATCACGCCCTGCTTGAACGTATATTTTTGGGCTAATTGATAGCCGTATGCTTTGCCGATGGTGCCATCGGGGCGGGTCCAGGATTCCCAGATTTTGGGATTATAAAGATCGGCGGTGCGATTGCTTTTCTTTTGCCAGATCCACAAAAGCTCATCCACACAGCTTTTCAGCGCGGTTTTTCTTAAGGTGATGGCGGGAAATTCTTTGGAAAGATCATAGCGATTTACCACACCGAATTTCTTTACGGTGTATGCGGTGGTGCCGTCTTCCCAATGGGGGCGCACTTTTTCGCCTTTGGTATCGGTGCCGTTTTCTAAAATATCACGGCACATATCTATAAACACGTGATCTGCTAAACTCATAGGATAATCCCTCCTTTTTGCTATTCTAACATAAAAAACTCGAAAAATCAAGGTGATTTCGAGCACTGAGGATTCCTTTTCTGTTTGACATTCGCGTTTTTTGAGATATAATAGAAATAAAGAAAAAAATGATTGCGTGGTGAAAAAATGACAGGAAAAGCATTCTTGAAGCGCCTTTCCCTACACCTTGATTTTCTAAATGAAGCAGATCGAAACACAGTGCTTGATTTTTACCGAAACCGCCTTGACGGTGCGGACACACTTTCGGACGAGGAAAAAATTGTGGCTTCTTTTGGTATGCCTGAGGAAATTGCCGAAAAACTAAAAGACGCGTTTTTCCGCCCTGATCCAAAGGAGGAATCCGAAAAAGGCCCTGAAAAGGAATCGGAAGAATCTGATGATGAAATTGATTCTGCCGAAAGTTCCCCCGAAGATGCAAATCTTCCTTCTGAATCGGAAAGTTCTTCCGAATCAGAAGATGTGAAAACAGCAGAGGAAGAAGCCCCTTTGGAAGAATCGCTTCCTGATGATAGGGCTTCGGATGGCGAGGATGATTTGATTTTTTCTAAAAATATCACTCCCGAAAAAGCACCCGAAGTGATTCACTCCCTCGAAAACAAGGAAAGCAAAACTCTTTACGGGGAAAAAGTGATCATTGAAGAAAAATCGGAACCAACAGAAACTTTTACCATTCCCGATTCTGATGATGAAAACGATCTGACCGCCGAAGAGATTCAAAAGGCAAAAGCCGAAACCTTGGAAAAAGCCGAGGAATACTCCAGAAGCGCATTCGGCGAGGAAGAATCAGATCCTGCGGAAAAAGAAGAAAAATCCGCAGAACCCGAAAAGGCAAAACCTGCCGAAAAGGAAGAAAAGGCACCGGTTTTCATTGAAGAAAACGATGAAATTGAGCCGCAGGCACCGAAAAAGAAAACCATCGGAATTTTATCGAAAATGTTTGCCAATACTTCCCTGCCAAAGGGCTTGGTTTTGTTTTTCAAAATTTTCATTTCGATTATAATTTCTCCGATTATTATTACGATGGTATTGGGCTGCACTCTTTTCTATGCCCTTGCGGTTTTGGTGCTCGCGCTGACTTCGCTTCTTATGATTGTGTTTGTTGGACTTTTGATTGCCTTTGCTGTTATGGAATTGGTTCACAGCATTGTGCTTTTCTTTGATCGCATTTCGGTGGCGCTGATTGAACTCGGTCTTGCGACGGTGCTCTTTGCTCTTGTGGTAGCGATCATCGCTTTGGTTTATGAATTTTTATTCAGTATTTTCCCGAAAGCAATTAAAGTTATAACTTCCCTTTTCGCCCGTTTGGTGAAAGGTATTTTTGCAAATCTTTACGGAGGAAACGCATGAGAAAAACAACCAAATCTATGCTGATCACGGCGCTGATTCTTTTCTGTGCGGGACTCCTTCTTGCGCTTTCCAGTGCCCTTTTTGTGAAAATTAAAAAGATTGATGCGTTTGGCACCGAAAAGAAAACGGAGCTGATTCAAACCAAAACGCTCTCTCTTGCCCAAATCCTTTCTGATTCTCCGAAATCAAATTATGTGAAAAAGCTTTCAAAGAAGGAATTTTCCAAAATTGAAATTGTTTCGTTTGCGGGAGATGTTGTGATCAAAGAAAGCTCTTCGGAAACGAAGCTTGAACTTGATAAAACAAATGTTAATAATCTTTCTGCCGAAATTATCGGAGAAACGCTTATTATCAAAGAAGAAGCGCCGGTTGGATTTATGGGATTTTTCATTGATGAAAATAAAATTTCTTTTCAAGGACTGCGCCATATTTTCGGGATCGGTAATTCCATCAACGCAGAAAAAACGATCACGCTTTATGTGAAAGATACCGTTTTGCCTGAAGAAATTGATGTTATCTCGACTGTTGGCGATGTTACTCTTGATAAAGTTTCTGCAAAGAAGATTTCGATTGCTTCTGATTTTGGAACTGTTGCGCTGAAAAACTCGGTGAAAAATGCGGATAGCAAAATCGAAATCAAAGGCGAATTTTCCTCGGTGAAACTGAAAAACTATAAATACACAAGCTGCGCGATTGCCACCAAATTCGGTTCGGTGGATGCCGAAGTTTTAGATGGAGAAAATCAAAGCACGGTGATCGATATTTGGGCGGGAAATGTTGATCTGAAAACAAAACTTCCCATCAAGCACTATAAGCTTGATCTTTCGACCTCGCTCGGTTCCATCGAACGAAACGGAAAAAAGGAAGGCAAAAAACTTTCGGAAACAAGCTCCACCAATTCGCGAATTACCATTGGAATTCTTGCAGGAGATGTGGATCTATCCTTTGAAGGAAAAGAGGAAGACCATGATAAAACATCCCCGAATGATACGTTTGTTGACCTGCAAACAAAGGATCAATTAATTTGAAATAATTTCCAACTATAATTAAAGAAAAAGAGATCATAATATTTTCAGGATATATGATCTCTTTTTTATATCCTAATTCGTTTATCGAACTGAGGTTTAAACAATGCTTGACCGAATTGCTCTTATTATTTTGATCATCGGCGGCTTGAACTGGGGAAGCATCGGACTTTTCAACTTTGATTTTGTATCCTGGATTTTCTCGGGAACCGCCCACATGGTTGCACGCATTATTTTCACTTTGGTAGGTCTTTGCGCACTTTGGTGCATTTCCATTCTTTTTAAAAGAAGCGAACACCTCACCACTGCGGAATAACGCAAAAAAAGAAAGCAGAGATTTTTCTCTGCTTTCTTTTTATATTTCTCTTCTGCCTTCCATGGCGCGGAAGAGGGTTAATTCATCTGCATATTCCAGTTCTCCACCTGCAGGCAGACCATAAGCAAGGCGAGTGGTTTTGATGCCAAAGGGGCGAATCATTCGGCTTAAATACATCGCAGTGGCTTCCCCTTCGATGCTGGGATTGGTTGCCACGATCACTTCTTTAATTTGATCCGAACCTAAGCGAGAAATCAGTTCCTTGATTTTGATTTCATCGGGACCGATGCCTTCAATGGGATTGATCAGCCCGCCCAAAACATGAAAAAGGCCTTTATATTCATTGATCTTTTCGATGGCAAGAACATCTTTGGAACTTTCAACCACGCAAATCACACTCTGATCGCGAGTGGAATCGGAACATACCGCGCAAACTTCGGTTTCGCTGATATCCTGACAAATGGAACATCTTCCGATTTTTTCTTTTGCCTCAAGAATGGCTTGCGCGAAATCGCGCGCCTTTTCTTCGGGCATATCGAGCACATTAAACGCCATTCGCACCGCAGATTTATAGCCAATGCCGGGCAAAAGGCGAAAATGCTCAATGAGTTTTTCAAGAGCGGGAGTGAAACCGATCATATCAGAAAAGACCGGGAATATTTAAATTCCCCGTGATTTTGCTCATTTCGGTGCTGCTAGCTTCTTCCACTCTCTTGATGGCTTCATTCACACCTGCAACCAAAATATCCTGCAAGGTTTCAAGATCATCGGGATCCACGATCACAGGATCGAGCTCGATGGATTTGATTTCTTTTTTGCCGGTGATTTTGATCTTGCACACACCGCCGCCTGCGGCGATATCATATTCACGATTTTCGAGTTCTTCCTGCATTGCTTCCATATCCTGCTGCATTTTCTGCACCTGACGAAGCATATCTTTCTGGCTGGAAGGGCCTTTTCCCATTCCCTGCGGTAATCTTGCTTTCATACTAACTCCTTTTATAATCCCTCAAAGAAATTGATTTCTTGAGAAATATTTTCGTTTGTTTCTTCAAATTTTAAATCGATAACAGAAGAATCGATTGCTTGAGCGGCTTTAAGAACTGCTTCTTTGGCATCAGAGCCAAGCAAAAGCCCTTTGATAAAAGAGCTTGTTTGCAGAACAAGCACACCATCTTTTTCCACAAATCTGATCTGAGAAAGCCACGGCTTGATATAGGCAATATCCTGAAGGCGATTCTTGAGCTTCACGCTACCCGAATATTCAGAAGATTTCAGTGCAAAGGGAGCGGGCGGCTCGGGAACTTTCGGCTTTTGGGGAGAAGGTTCTGCCGCCTTTTTGATTTCGATCGTTTCTTCACGCATTGCCTTTTGAGGAAGGGATACACCGCTTTCCATGGCTCGTTCTAATTTGGAAATACGAGAAAGGAGCGCCGAGGTATCCTGCGATAGCGATTCCTTGCATAAGCGGATCAAGAGAATTTCGGCAGATGCTTTCTTGCCGGTTGAAATGGAATCATAGGAAGAATAAAACGCTTCCATTTCTTTGATCTGATAAAGGATGGTTTCTAATGTGAGAAGCTTTGAAATTTCAACAAAAATCGGAATTTCATTTGCATATCCATCCACGTGCTTTTCAAAATCGGGCACAGATTGAATCACGAGAAGATCGCGATAAATGGCAATAATCTCGCCGATCACTTCTTTAAAATCGCTCATTTTTTCGTATATCTCATTTGCGATGGAAAGGCAAGAAGCGATATTCTGCTCGGCAATCGCGCGGCAAAGGCGGATCAGAGAATCGCGGCTACCAAGACCAAGGAGCGAATGAATCTTCTCGGCAGTGATGGTGCCTTCATATCCTTGGCAGGATTCGAGCAAGCTCAGTGCATCGCGGAGAGCGCCATCGGAAAGACGAGCAATCACAGATGCGGCAGAGGGCTCGAGCGGAATATTTTCTTTGAGCGCAACATCAAGCAAACGCTTTTGGATGATTTCGGGAGTGATCCGCTTGAAATCAAAGCGCTGACAGCGAGAAAGAATGGTGGCGGGAATATCATTGACTTCGGTGGTTGCCAAAATAAAGAGCACATGAGCGGGCGGCTCTTCGATGGTTTTGAGCAACGCATTGAACGCGCTATTGGAAAGCATATGAACTTCATCGATGATATAAACGCGCTTTTTCACTTCCGACGGAAGGAACTGAACCTCATCGCAAAGGCGGCGGATATGATCCACACCGTTGTTGCTCGCGGCATCCATTTCCACAACGTCAAGAACTCTTTCTTCATTGATCGCGCGGCAAGAGGCACAATCATTGCAAGGCTCTCCCCCTTGGGGATTTTCACAGTTTACTGCCTTTGCAAGGATTTTTGCGCAGGTGGTTTTACCGGTACCGCGCGAACCGCAAAAAAGATAGGCATGCGAAACTCTTCCGTTTTGGAGCTGAGTTTTCAAAACGGAAGTAATATGATCCTGACCGCAAACATCGGAAAAATCCGTTGGGCGGTATTTGCGATAAAGCGCCTGATACATAATAAAACTCCAAAAGATAGGATACAAAAAAAGATCGCGCACCCTTTCTCGAAAAACCGATACGCCCGGTGCTTTTAAAATCGGCTCCGGTCAGGCAACCTCGTGGCACACTGAAAAATCCGCTTAATGCTGCTTGGTTCCCCACCTGACATGGTTCACGGCTTTCAATTGCACAAGACCCAACCTTCAACGCTTCATAAAGAAAGTCTGCAACGCATCGATCCCCCTTAAAAGGGAATTCTTCCCCACTGTAGCGGATTGAGGGTACAAGGTACCGCTAACACCCCGAATAGCGCGACCTTCTTTTGTATCCTATCAAAATTGATTATAATATTATATCACAAACAAAAAACTTTAGCAAGAATCAATCCATGTTTTCTTCAAACATGGCAACGCGAGTCGCATGGCGACCGCCTTCGAATTCGGTGTTCAAAAACAGATCGGTAAGATCAATGGCAAGTCCGCGAGCCATCACACGAGCACCGAGGCAAAGGATATTGGCATCGTTGTGAAGACGGGAATGACGAACCGAGAAAACATCGGAAGCAACTACCGCGCGAACTCCTTTGAATTTATTGGCACACATGCTCATACCGATACCGGTGCCGCAGAAAAGCATACCCTTTTCGGCTTTTTTCTCTTGCACGAAGCGAGCCACTTCTTTTGCAATCACGGGATAATCATCATCTCTTTTGAGTTCTTTGAAGCCAAGATCCACATATTGGATGCCAAGTTCATCAAAATGCTTCATCACGTGCTGCTTCAATTCATCTCCTGCATGGTCGGAACCTAAAACGATCATATTATTTACCTCTTTTCAAGTTTATTTTTTATTTTTTTCAAGCCATTCTCTTTCTGCTTGCGGCAAACGCAAATAGGAAGGAGAAAGCTGATTTGCACTTACGCTTTTCTTTTCCAAAAAAGCTTTTCGCCCAAGAAGAGCGACTCCCACTCCCGATTGGAAACGAATTTCATCGGGGGCAAGAAATTGGCTTAGCTCAGGGAAATTTTGAGCGAATTTTTCGGCACCGTCTCCGAGTATGATAAGATTTTTTTCATTTTTGATTTGCTCGAAAATCGCCTCGCCGCAAAGGGCGCGATCTTCGGTAACGCGATGCGGCACACCGTTTTGAACGGAAAAGAGAGCATTGTAAAACTCCCCTCTTCTGGCATCCATGAGAGCGCAAACAAACGCTCCCTCAAGATGCTTTGCATTCATGGCAAGACCTTCGAGAGTGGAAATGCCTGCGCAAGGAATGGAAAGCGGAAGGGCAATTCCCTTCACTGCCGAAATTCCGATTCGAAGACCGGTAAAGGAACCGGGGCCGGCGGATACTGCAATCAAATCAATCTTTTCGGGCTCTAAATTCGCTTCCAGAAGAACCTCTTTGATTTTGGGAAGAAGCACCTCGCTATGGGTTCTGCCCTCAGAAACGGTTCTTTTGGCGATCACAAGTTCATCTTCCATCAAGGCAACACTGCAAACGATGGCGGAAGTATCAATTCCTAAAACAAACATTTCATACCCTTTCCAAATAGATTTTTCGCTCGGTATCGGATTCTTTTTCAAAAACGATTTTGTAGTAGGAATTCGGGAGGGATTCGGCAATATTTTCAGACCATTCACAAACGGTGATTCCGTTTTGAATCACTTCCTCGTATCCAGTGGAATATAGATCTTCCTCGGAGGTAATGCGATACATATCAAAATGATTGACGGTGATATTTTCGCCCTCATAAACATTTAAAATCGCATAGGTTGGGCTGGAAACGCGCGCATTGGGAATCAAATGCGAAACAAATCCGCGCATAAACACGGTTTTTCCGCTTCCCATATCGCCATACATGGCCAAGAAATCGCCCTCTTTACAAATAGATGCAATCTCTTTTCCGATTTGCTCGGTTTCATATTCATTTTTTGAAGAAAATACCTGCATAGAAACCTCCCTAAACGGATATCATTTTAAACCATTTTGAAGAAAAAAACAAGAGTTAATTGATTGGTTTTGGCAAAACAAACACGGTGGTTTGATTTTTATAAGTTACATAGCCGGGTTTTGAGCCGTTTGGCTTTTTTAGGAATTTGATTTTGGTAAAATCCACTTCAACGCGCGCTTCGGATTTCACCTCGGAATAATAAGCGGCAAGAGAAGCGGCAAATTCAATATCTTCATTTTGAAACTCCCTGCCCGATTCTGCTTTTAAAAGAACATGGCTTCCATGATAATTTTTAACATGGAACCAAAGATCTTCTTTTTGAGATAACACCGTGCAAACCGTATCGTTTTGAAGATTATTCATTCCGATATAGCACAAAAATCCGTTTGGAGATTTTACTTCTCGCGGTTTTGGTTTTTCCTTGCGATTTTTTGGCTTCTTCAAGGAAGAAACAAGTCGACGACCGTAGTTCCAATGGGAAAGCTCTTGGCGGATTTGCTCAAGCTCCACGGCGCCCGATGCGGTTTCTAAACTTGCCATCACGCTATCGGCATAATTGAGCTCTTCTTCGGCGATTCGGATTTGCTCTTTCATCATTGAAATTGCAGTTTTCTTTTTTGCATACTCCCGATAATAGTTTTGCGCATTTTGGGCAGGAGTTAAATTTTCATCGAGCGGAATCAACACGCTCGCGGGAGGATCGGAGGTATAATCGATGGCTTCCACCGAATGATCGCCTTTTTTAATGCGATACATTTCCTGCATCACAAGATCGCCCCAAAGCTTCATTTTTTCAGCATCCATGGAATCGGAGAGCTGCTGGGTTTGGAGCGCGATTTTCTTTTCCAATCTGCGGCGGCAATTCTTTAAAATTTGGGCAATATCATTATAATGCTGACGATGGCGCTCGGCATTGTTTCGCTTTAAATAATAAGTTTCAATCGCCTCGGAGGCGCTTTCACACGATTTTACATAAAAAGGAAAAGAAAATTGGGTGATCGGCAAAAAAGAAAAATCAAGAGGAGAACTTCCCGATTCAAATGCTTCTTTTGATTCAAAAACCAGGCAAGGCGAAAACTCTTTTTTTCTAACAACATCGCAAACCTCGGAAAATGAATTCCAAAAGGAGGCGGGATCGATATTTTGAACAGGGGCCTCACAATCGCCCGCGGCTCTATAAACCACTTCCCTTGCGGTTAGCTTTCCGAAGCCCAAAAAATGCTTTTGGAGGAAAAGATCGGCTCGGGTATCATCGTTTGCCTCGGAAAGAAGGGATAAAAATTCCTCTTTTTTGCAGAGTATCGGATCGATTCGATCCATGGTGGGCATCGGCTGATACGGCATTCCTGTCATAATGAGTCGATCGAATTTGGTGGTGATATCGTTTTGGCGGAAGGCGGCAAGAACGGTTTGATTTTCATCGGCAAAAATAAGATTGGAGCCCCTACCCATCATTTCGCAATATAGATATTTGGATTTGAAAAAGCCCATTTCATCGCCGCTATCAAACGAAATTTTCAGAATGCGATCAAAACCGAGTTGCTCCACTGAGGTGATTTTTGCACGAAGCAGATGCTTTCTTAAAAGCATACACATCATGGGAGGAACAGCGGGATTTTCGCGGGATTGATTGGAAAGTGCCATATACGGAGTGGAGGCGGTGCAGTTGATGATAAGGCGATTTCTGCCCGAAAAATGAAAGAGAAGATCAATTTCATCTCGCTCGGGCTGACAAACCTTATCCACCTTCAAGCCAACGAGCCGATTGGAAAGCTCATTGGAAAGAGCGGAGGTCATAAAAGAATCAAAAGGCATATTCTTCTCCTGCAAACATAAAATGGTTAAAAAAGGAGTATTCTATGAATCAAATCAAACCGCTGTGCACGCTTGGCGAATTAAGACGGCTCGAAGTGATCAATATTTGCGATGGAAATCGGCTCGGCTGTGTGGTAGACATTGAGTTTGATCTTTGCATCGGAAACATAACGGCAATTTTGGTTCCGAAGAAATTTGATTTTCACGATTTATTTGTTAAATCGGAAAAGAAGCTTTGCAGAATTCCTTGGTGCTGCATTGAACGAATCGGAAACGATATTATTTTGGTTCGGATCAGCCAATCGGGCGATCATTAAATTATTTTTCCTTCACCAAACTCGCAAAAAGTTCTCGATTTTTTTCATCCATTTGAAGACGCTCCTCTTCGCTTAAATCGGTTACTGCCGAAGCAAATTTCAAGCAAACAATGGTATCAGCAGGGAGCGCGGAAAATCCTTTTTGGCGATAGAGCGGGGTTTTGCCTAATTCAAGGCCGAAATAATCGATGGCGGAATTCGGAAGGGTGGGAAAAATTTCATAGAGATACATAAGCGCGCCTTGCTCGGCAAGGGCTTCATAGAAATGCTTATCCAAAAGAAGGATTGAGGAATCACCCGATAGAATTTCATCGGAATAGCCCTGAAATTCTTCTTTTGCTTGAAGCTTTTGACCTTCGGTGAGCAAATCATAATCGGAAAGAAGCACAAAATTCTGAAACGATGCAGAAACTTTTCCATCGTGATTCGCATCGAATATTTTGCTTTCTGCGGAAGTGATAATATCTTCGCAAACCTTCTCGCCCACATCGCCGGAACCGGCATATAAAATTGAAACATCGGGTTCTTTTTTCGTGAAGTACTGAATCGTGGCAAATGCAATCAAAGTGAAAACCACGATGCCGAGAATCACAAACCATTTATAATAATACCAAAAATTAACAATCCACTGCTTGGGAGTCATTTTGGGACAAGGATAGTATTCAGCCATAAAAATCCTCCGAATTTTACTTCTTATATTTTAGCAGAAATTTTCATAATATTCAAGCAAAAAAAGTCCTCCGAATGAAAATTCAGAGGACTTTTTGATTATTTTAAGAATCCTGCAATGATTTGCGCTTCGGCTTCTTCCTCGGTAAGGCCCAAGGTCATTAATTTCGTGAGCTGTTCGCCTGCAATCTTGCCGATTGCGGCTTCATGAATCAGCGAAGCGTTGATATGATTTGCGCTCACTTCAGGGATCGCAACCACAGTGCCTTGATCCATAATAATCGCATCACATTCGGTATGACCGGAGCAAAGCTCGTTTCCATTCACGCGAGAAAGGAATTTCTGATGCGAATGATTCTTTGCAACCGAACGGGAAACCACATTGGCGGAAGAATTTTCGCCATCAAGATTTACGGTGAAATCGGTGATTGCAACTTGATTGCCTTCGGTTAAAAGTTTCTCACGAATGATAAGAGTTGCTTTTTTGCCAACGGTTGCCGTGGTTTTTCTTTCGGTGGAATCCACACCGCCGATTTGAGTGGTTTCGAGTTCCATGGAAGCGCCTTCTTCAAGGAAGATCACGGTTTCGGGATTCATCACATTTTTGCCTTCGCCTTCGCCTTGGCCGTAGTGCTTTTCAACATAGCGAACAGTGGCATTTTTTCCAACATGGAACGCATGAATTCCATCGTGCTGGCTGGTTTCGCAACCGCTATTATGGATTCCGCAACCTGCTACGATGGTAACATCGGAATCTTCTCCGATATAAAAATCATTATAAACCGTATCGCGAAGACCTGTTTGGGTGAGCACAACGGGAATATGAACCGATTCGTTTTTGGTGCCGGGAAGGATGGTGATATCAATGCCGGGGGAATCCTTCTTTTGGGTGATTTGAATATTGGCGGTCGAATTTCTTGCTTCGCTTTCGCCGTTTTTTCGGATATTATAGGCACCTACGGGAATGCCTTCAAGATCGGCAATCTCTTTGAGGAGATTTTTTTCTAATAAATCCATAGCGCCTCCTTAAATTTTATCGGAAAGAACAGAGCAAACGGTATTTCTTCCGAGAAGCCCGGGCAGAATTTCATCTCTGGTTCCCTGTTTTTCGATCTCACCTGCAGAAACCACAACGATGCGATCGGCAATGTTTAAAATTCGTTCTTGATGAGAAATGATGAGGATTGAGCCCTGCACTGCTTCGCGAAGATTTTCAAACACTTGAATTAAGCTTTGGAAACTCCAAAGATCGATTCCCGCTTCGGGTTCATCAAAAATTGAAAAGCGGGTGCCTCGGGCGATAATCTGCGCAATTTCAATTCTTTTCAATTCGCCGCCGGAAAGCGAGGCATTCACTTCGCGATTGATATATTCTCTTGCGCAAAGACCCACGCGCGAAAGATAATCGCACGCTTCGGAAACACCGATTTCTTTTCCCGAAGCCATACGGATCAGATCCATAACGGAAATGCCCTTAAAACGAACGGGCTGCTGAAAAGCAAAGCTGATTCCTTTTTTTGCGCGCTCAGTGATGGAAAGATCGGTGATATCTTCCCCGTTATATAAAATCTGACCTGAAGTGGGGGTATAGATCCCCGCAATGATTTTGGCGAGGGTGCTTTTACCGCCACCGTTTGGGCCGGTGAGCGCGGTGAATCCATCGCCGATGGTAAGATTTACATTTTTCAAAATTTCTTTCTTCCCTTCGGGAAGTTCAACATCATACGAAATATTTTTCAGTTCTAACATAGTTCCTCTAATTTACTGCTTTTCTGCCTCTTCTTTTTCCAATACCGTATACGCTACTTTACCAACCAAGGTTTTCGGCAGAGATTTGCGGATTTCAATATCGTAAGGAAGGGCATATTTTGCAATATTCTTTTTGCAATGTGCTTTTAAGGATTGAAGGATCTCTTCGGTTGGCTCAATTCCTTCGCGCAGTACCACAAACGCTTTGATCTTCTGCATTTTGATCGGATCTTTCACCCCGATCACGCAGCTCATCTGAACCGCTTCGTGAGCTTCGATGATATTTTCAAGCTGAGAGGGATACACATTATAGCCGGAAGTGATGATCATTCTCTTGATGCGCTGCTTGAAGAAAATGAATCCTTCTTCGTTCATATAGCCAAGATCGCCCGTATGGAGCCAAACTCTTCCGTCGGCATGGGTGCGCAGAGTATTGGCATTTTCTTCGGGGTGATTCAGATAACCCTGCATCACAGTGGGGCCTGTGAGGCAAATTTCGCCGTCTTCCCCGTAGGGAGCTTCCTCTTCGGTGCCAACTTTGCAAATTTGATAATAAGTATCGGGATAAGGAAGACCGATACTGCCTTCCACTTCTTTATGAAAAGGGGTAAGACAGCTTGCAGTAACACATTCAGTGGTGCCATATCCTTCGCGAACACGAACATCGGCGCCATGATCGGCAAGAAACTTATCGAATTTCTTTTTCAGTTCCACCGAAAGACTATCCCCGCCCGAGAAGACGCCCATCAGGGAATCGAGTTTTTTGCCGTCGAGATAGGTGTTTCTGGTTAAGGTTTCAAAGAGTGTGGGAACACCTGCGATATAGTTTGGTTTTTCCTTCACGATCAGCTCCGCATACTGCTTGGGAGTAAATCGGGGAACGAGAATGGAGGTGCCGCCTGCCACCATCATGGTATGAACGCAAACACCAAGACCAAAGCCGTGGAACATGGGCATTGCTGCGAGCATTTTCTTGCCTGCAACAGGACGAGAACACATATGGATGGTTTGCAGTGCCAAAGCGTTGAAATTCAGGTTGGAAAGAGAAATTCCTTTGGTTACACCGGTGGTGCCGCCCGAAAAGAGAACAACAGCGGGATCATCGGCAGTTTTTTCAACGAGATATTCCCCATCGAATTCTTTGCCTTGGCGAAGAAAATCACTCCACATAAGATATTTTTCATCTTGCGGGATCGATTCATTTTTTCTGCCTTGGGTTAATTTAAAACCAATAGATTTCACGAGGCCGAGGGCATCGGCAACGGAAGTAAACACAATTTTATCCACTTCTGCAGTTTGAAGAACGCGAACGAATTTCGGATAAAACTGATCTAAGGTTACTACAACGCGGCATTCCGCTTCCTTGAGATAAAAGGAAATTTCACCTTCCGCGGAAAGCGGATGGATCATAGTGGCAATGGCACCAATGCGATTGAGCGCATAAAGACAATAAACGGTTTGGGGAACGTTTGGCATACAAAGGCAAACTCTTTGCCCTTCCTGAATGCCGATTGCCTTAAATGCTCTTGCACAAAGATCGATTCTTTTTGCCATTTCGGAAAAGCTGGTTTTTTTGCCCATAAAGGAAAGGGCGATCTGATCAGGATAGGTAGTGGCGGTATTTAATACCACGGTGCTCATAGATCCTTTGGGATAGTTTAAATGAAAAGAAACATCGCCATAGGATGAAAGCCAAGGTGTTTTTAAAGTTTCCACTTTATTTTCTCCTTATTCATCGATGCCGATATTCATCGGCTGATCTAAAATTTGGGGGTTCTTCAGAATTTTTCTTAAGATTTTCACACTGTTTGCAAAATAGAAGCCATCAGCAATTCTTTCATCAATGGTGAAACTGAGCGGAAGAACTTGGCGCATTTCATAGCTGCCGTCTTCCTTGAAAATCGGCTTCCAATGCTTTTCGCCGATCACCACGAAAAAGGAATTGGTGCCCCAATCGATCAGATGGTGATAGGAAGCGGTCATTTTAATGCTACCGAGATTGGAAAGGAAACACGTGGTATGATAAGGATCAATCTTCACAAGGGCTTCGGGCAAACGGCCGTGATATTCAAGCCAGAATAAAAGCTTTGCCACGATTCTTAAAAGCGGGCGCGGAATTTTGCACAACAAATCCATGGTGGAAGTGGTATCGTCGACTTTATTTTCCTTGCGAACCAAATTAACTTCTTTCTTCACGCGCGAATAGATCTGCTCAAGCGGAGAAACTTCGCTTTCGGGATCCACTTTCATAATCACGAGGGCTTCTTCCCCTTTATCGGAAAAAGCACGCTTCACAACAAAGGAAAAAGAAATATCATTTCTTTGATAAAGACGATGACCCTGCATAAAGCGGTTCATCGCGGGGCGAAGATAAATGGTTTTTGCGATTGCTGCCATCACAACATGGAAGATGGTATATTTAAAATCGGGATTGGAAGCATTTTTTTCTTCGAGATATTTTTCAACTTCGGTAAGATCAATCTCATCGTTCAAAACAGCTTCGTTGCTGGCTCTGCCAAGCAGAAGATACGGCATAAAGGAATGAAGCGGATCATTATCGCGGATCAGAGTGGCATCTTTTCGATCGCCTCTGCGCTTGATTTTTTTATTACTCATATCGAACCTTTCTGAATTTAAACTTCAAATGCTAAATCGAGTTATTTTACCATAAAAACGAAAACAAGTCAAGATTCGACACATCAAAAGAAGAGAATACCAACTTTGGTATTCTCTTCTTTTTTTATTAAAAATCAAGGGGAACAATTTTTGCGATTACAATAAAGCGCTTATCTTCATTTACCCTGCCCGAGCAGGTGGAAAGTACCATGATAGAATCGGAAGCGGATACCGAAACATCACTCGAGAGGATCGATTTGGTTTTTGCGGATAAAAGATACGCTTCCCTTGCCTCTTCGGTTTGGGGGAAGGTATAAAAGAGTGAGGTGGCGGTGGTATGAATTCCTGCAAAAATCTCGAGGCGATAAACTCCGCTCTCGGTAAAATAAAAGAGATACGGATGCTCGGAAAAATAATCCTGACTCCGATAATCCATTAGAATTCCAAACATTGAGCGGTTGATCATATTATGCCCATAGATGATATGATTCCATGCGGAAAGATCGGCTTGATTGCGGCAATCTAAAAACAAACTTCCGTTTGCATTATAGGCACCGTTTGGCAAACGATCCACATAATATTGATTATTCGACGCCTGCATAACAGGATAGTTTAAAACCGTGTTGGGGGAATAAATCCAGCCAACAACGCCAGAATACTGCGATTTGATTTTTTGAAGATCCACCGAAATATCGGGGAGCATCAGAACGGGATCTTTTAAAATTTCGGAATCGATTTGAGTGGACGGCAAAGCTTCTTCGCCGCTTTCATTCGGAACTCGCTCGGTGATCGCCTCCTCGATCATGCTTTGATTGAGATCGGATTGCTTTTTCCCTTCCAACACATAATCCAAAACATGATAGCCCGAAAACAAAAAGATACCGATCAAAAGAGCATAAACAAGAAGATTCAAAACCCTTGACAAAACCGATTTTTTGCTCTTTGGAGTATTTATTTCTTCATTCACTACTTTTTTCATTGGCATCCTCCTACAAAACTCATTCTAGCAGAAAAACAAGATTTTCGCAAGACAAAAAAGCAGGAACCATCGTTCCTGCTTTTTTCTTATTTTAATGATTTTAAATCATAGGGGGTAGACTGATACACAAAATAATTCAGCCAATTGATGAAGAGCAAACTTCCGTGGGCGCGCCAACTCACGATTGGTGCTTTTTCGGGATCGTTGTCTTCATAATAATTTTGGGGAGGCGCGGTATCGAGCCCTGCCGCCTGATCGCGACGGAATTCTGCATCAAGGGTGAGCGGATCATATTCCGCATGACCCATCACAAAGAACTGCCTGCCGCCATTGAGGGCAACAATATGAACACCCGCTTCTTCGGAAGAAGCCAGAATTTTCAGATTCGGAACAGCTTCCACCTCTTCCCTTTTCACCGTGGTATAGCGGGAATGAGGAACGAAAAAGGTGCTATCGAATCCGCGAAGAAGCATGGAATGAGGATGATCTGCTTTATGGGGAAACACCCCGAAAAGTTTTTGATCGAGAAGATGCTTTTGAATGCCGTAGTGATAGAAAAGACCGGCTTGCGCACCCCAACAAATGTGCATCACGCTATGAACATGGGTTTTGCTCCATTCCATAATGGTGCAAAGCTCGGGCCAATAATCCACCTCTTCGAATTCCTTGAGCTCTACCGGTGCACCCGTGATGATCATACCGTCGTAGTTTTCGTTTTTAATATCCTCAAAGGTTTTATAAAACGAAAGCAAATGCTCTTGCGCGGTATTTTGAGAAAGATGGGTTGCGGTGCGGATGAGGGTGAGTTCGATCTGAAGAGGAGTATTTCCAAGCACTCTTGAGATCTGGGTTTCCGTTTCGATCTTCTTGGGCATGAGATTCAAAAGCAGAATGCGAAGAGGACGAATATCCTGCGTGATGGCGCGTTTTTCAGTCATTACGAAGATATTTTCATCCGCAAGAGTTTGAACCGCGGGAAGATCGTTGGGAATTTTAATCGGCATACGATTTCTCCTTATGAAATACTATCAAGTGCCGCTTGAAGATCGGCAATCAAATCTTCCGCATCCTCCAGACCCACGGAAAGGCGAACCAAATCGGGACCAACTCCGCAAAGAACAAGTTCTTCATCGCTGAGCTGACGGTGGGTGGCGGTGGCGGGATGCAGACAGCAGCTTCTGGCATCGGCAACATGGGTTTCGATGGCAATCATCTTAAGATTTCCCATAAATTCAGCGGCGGCTTTTCTTCCGCCCTTCACACCGAAGCTGATAACACCGCAGGTGCCATTGGGAAGATATTTTTGAACCAAAGGATACTCCTTGCCGGATTTAAGGCCGGGATAAGTAACCCAGGAAACTTTATCGCTCTTTTCCAAAAACTCGGCAACGGCAAGCGCGCTTTCAGCATGGCGCTTCATACGAACGTGCAAACTTTCAAGACCGAGATTCAAAAGATAGGC
>JAZOVP010000186.1:0-1200 GCA_045658765.1 Eubacteriales bacterium
TGCCATTGCGCAGGAAGCGAAATTGGATACGGTTTACTTTTTGAAGGGAGTCCAAGGCGAGGAATGATCAAATCGGAACTGTTTAAAAGCGTTGCCATGGGCGCGGAATATGAAAAGGTTGTTCATCCCAGCGGGCTGACCATTTATTTTATGGCGCAGCCGGGAAATGCAAAAAAAGCGGCAATGATCGCTGCTAAGTTCGGTTCAATCAATTATACGTTTAAAACGCAGGATGGGCGTCGCATTACGGTCCCCAATGGAACGGCGCATTTTTTAGAGCATAAACTCTTCGAGGGAAAGCAGGGCAATGCCTTTGACTTTTATGCCAAAACCGGAGCGAAGGCAAATGCATATACGTCGAATGATAAAACGGCGTATTATTTCGTTTGCAGTGATCGCTTTGAGGAAAATTTGGATGTTTTACTCTCCTTTGTTACTCATCCGTATCTAACGAAGGAGAATGTTGAAAAAGAAAAAGGAATTATTGCGCAGGAAATCAAAATGTATGAGGATGAGCCCGGTTGGCAGGGGTATTTTACCATGGTTCAGGGGCTTTATCAAAATCATCCGATCCGCCGCGACATTGCAGGATCAGTGGAAGATATTTATTCTCTTACGCCTGAGATTTTGATGGACTGCTATAATTCGTTTTATCACCCGCAAAATCTTGTTTTGGCGGTTGCAGGTGATGTTTGCAGAGAAGCGGTTTTTGAGGCTGTGGATCGCTATTTTTCAGCGGAATCCGATCTGAAAATGGGATCTATGCCGATCGATGAGCCCGAGGAAGCAGGCGAGCGTTATGTGGAGAAAGAAATGCTCGTTTCCATGCCGATCTTCCATCTGGGATTTAAGGATAACGAAACCGATTTGGCAGGCAAGGCACTTTCCAAAAAGGAGATGGAAGTCGAAATCCTTTTGGAATATCTTTTCGGAAAATCTTCGCCGTTTTATAAAAAACTGTATGAAGAAGGAAAGATCAATTTTGAATTTGATTGCTGGTATGATCTATCCGATTATTTTTCCTTTTGCGTGATCAACGGTGAAAGCGAAGATCCAAAAGCTGTTGCCGAAGAAGCATTCGCTCAGATTCGCGCGCTGAAGGAAGAGGGGATTGATCAAGAGCGCTTTATTGCGATTCGCAATCGGCTTTATGGCGTGTTAATTGTCGAAACTGAGCAGTCTTATAATATGGTCAACAGT
>JAZOVP010000187.1:0-14912 GCA_045658765.1 Eubacteriales bacterium
TTGCAGGATCCTTGCGCGAGGAGGTTTCTGAAAACGGGGGATCTTCTGCTTCAAACGGCTCTTCTTTGGAACACGGCTCCTTATCGCAAACAAATTCCGAAAAATCAAACGATCTTTTCATCGATATTCCCGAGGAAGAAAACGATCATTTGGAGGATGAATCCATTTTTGATTCTTTGCCGAATCCATCCGATCAAATTCCCGAAGAAACAGAGATTATCCAAACCGAAGAAGGGGAAGAGGAGAGCGCCAACAAAAACGAAACCGCTTCTCCGTTTGCCGCTGCGATCCTTGTTGGCGGCGGGGTTTTGATCCTTGCCTCAGCGCTTGTTTGCACGATTTTTATCCGTTCGGGGGAGAAAAAGGAAAAAAAGGGAAAAAATAATTCAAAATAAATTTAAAATTCGCCGAAAGCTATCTTTTTTCCTATTGACACTAATCTGCAAAAATGTTATAATTGTAACATAATTATAAGGAGATATTTGCAATGAAAAAAATCATTTCACTTGCTCTTGCTGTTTGCACATTGATCAGCGCATTTTGCCTTCCTGTTATGGCAAGCTATGCCGATCAAACTTCCACTGCATATATTCAGTACGGCACAACAGCGCACGATCTTCAGGCATACGGTCTGCATAGTTTTGTTTCTTACTATGTTGGCACTGCCCCCCAAATGGATGGCACCATTTCCTCCGGTGAATATAATGCCACCGGAATTCCTTCCGATGTTGCCAAAATCGGTGATGGCCTCACCCTCACCAACAATACCGGCACCACTGATTATACCGCTCAGTATGGAAATGATTATGCCGATTTCCAGATCAAAACTTATCTTGCATACGATGAGGTATATGCCTATATCGCAGAAGAGGTAATTTCCAATCAGGCAATCAGCGCAATCAGCCCCAACGGTTCTTCCTCCACTTTGAATGCAACCGTTCGCTACGGTTTGAATCAGTCGGCCCTTCTTCCCGAAGGTCAGAGCCGTCTTTCCAATAGCTATTCTTATCTGCTCGATCCGATCAGCGGCGATCTTTCCGTTTCTGCTTGCTCTGCTGCCGATCGTGTATACAGAAAGATCGATGGTGCTGTGGTTTCCACCGCGCTTGTTGATGTGGATCCTTATAACGATGGAACCACCGTTTGGAATCGTTCGGAATATGCCGCTCCTGCCAATGCCGCTGCAAATCACACCGAAAACAGCGGGGAACACAAATATGTGTTTGAATATCGCATTCCCTTGGCAGATATTGTTTACTCTGCAACCGGCCGCTATCATAAAGACGATGTGAAAGCCATTCTTGAAAGCGAATCTTTCTATGGCTCCTTCCTCTTCCAGATTGCAGTTACCAGAACCGGCGGCGAGGATCAAAACAGCCAGTTCTTCCTCAATACCGGCTATGCCGCAAACCGCGAAGTGCTTCCTTTCTCCGGAAAAGGAGAAGGCACCACTTGGGCAAAGGCAGTTAGAGAATATTGGGTGAATGCAAACGGCGAATATCTCAATGTTTCCTATATCGCATCTCCCATCGTTCACAATGGAAAGAACGCTCAGGTTCCTTCCGTTCCCACCAAGCCCGAAGCATCCGGCTTCAGACCCGGTTTGAGCGGCTTTGGTTTGGGTGAAATCAAAGCAGCATATAAAACCAATTCGGTAGTGAAATTTAATGTAACTCCCGACGCTGTGGAAAATAAGAATCCCGTTCTTGGTGATGTTAGAGTGGTTCCCACTCAGTTCCGCGTTCGCAACGGATTCAACACTAAAGTTTCCGGCACTTTCTCGGCAGATTTCACCACCGCTCAGTTCTCCACCGCATCTCTTCCGATCGGTATCAATACCCTCGTGGTAACCTTCACCACTCAAAGATTCGATGGCACCTCTTGGGTAAACACCGATGTTTATAAAAACATCTCCCGCAATTTCACCGTAACCGGTTCCGTTCAGGCCGCATCTCAAGGTTCTTCGCAGACCGGCGATAGCTTTGTGATCTTTGCGGTGGCAGGCAGCGTGATGCTTTTGGCAGGCGCTGTTAGTGTGGTTCTTCTTCGCAAGAAGAAAGTTCATTCATGATAAAAAATAAAGCAGCAAACGCTGCTTTATTTTTTTATTGCTTTTTTTTGAAAATAAGTTTACAATAGATTTACTGAAGAGAAAGGAGGATCCGGAATGATAAAAATGGAAGAAATGCCGCCGGCGGTGGCAAGATTTTTATCTTATAAACTTTCCATTCAAGGTGCAAGTGAAAAAACCGTGTATGAATACGGGCTTGATCTTTCCAATTTTCTTCGCTTTGTTTTTCGTGCTTTTGCCGATGAAAACGGAAAAATTGATCTTTCTTTGATCACCGATTCTCAAATCGGATCGATCTCTTCTCAGCAAATTTATGAATATTTGCTTTATTCGGCAACCCAAAAGAAAAACGGGAATGCCTCCCGCGCCCGCAAACTTTCCGCAATCAAAGGCCTTTTTAAATTTCTTGCCGTGAAAGAAAAATCGATCCCCGATAATCCCGCCAAAGAGATTGATGCCCCTTCTGTGAAGCACGCGCTTCCCAAATTTTTATCTCTTGCGGAAAGCCGCGCACTTTTGGAAGCGGTTCGAAAAGAAGGCGGTCCTTATCAGAAGAGGGATTATGCTATTTTGACTTTGTTTTTAAATTGCGGGATGCGTGTGTCTGAACTTGCGGGAATTTCAATTCCCGATCTTTCTTCCGATCTTTCGCAGCTGATTGTTACGGGAAAAGGAAATAAACAGCGCCTTGTGTATTTGAATGAAGCTTGTGTTTCGGCGCTTTCTGATTATTTAAAAGAAAGAATGGCAGAGCATTGTTCCGATCAAACGGCGCTTTTTGTGAGCCGAAATCACCGCCGTTTATCTGTGAAAACCATTCAATGGCTTGTGTATAAATATCTTGAAATGGCAGGACTCGGCGGAAAAGGATATTCTGTGCATAAGCTTCGCCATACCGCCGCCACTTTGATGTATGGAACGGGAAAGGTTGATGTTCGCGTGCTCAAGGATATTCTTGGCCACGAGCAGCTTAATACCACTCAAATCTATACCCACGTGAGCGATGAGCAAATGAAGCGTGCGATGAGCGAAAATCCTTTAAATGATCTGATTGAATGAATAGTTTTTTCTTTTTTTCAAACAATATGAAAAAAAGAAAAGGAATGAAATTGTTTTGGATTTTCTCTTTGGAATTGTGATCGGTGCCATTATTGGCGTGTTTTTTATGTGTTTATTTCAGGTAACCAGAGAATAAAAAAGAAATCCACCGAATTTCGGTGGATTTCTTTTTTTGCTTTCTTTTGCTTTATTTTACTTCGATCATGCTTTCGTTCCAGATTTCGGGAGCTTCATATCCCAAAAGATTCACTGTGGTAGCGGCAACATTGGCAAGTCCGAAGGTTCCTTCTTTCACGCGATAAGAATCTTTGCTGAAATTATCGTAGAAAATGCAGGGAACGGGGTTGAGAGTGTGGCTCGTTTTTGCTTTGAAGGAGCCGTCTTTATTTTTCTTGGGTTCGCCGGTTTTCTTATCGAGTTCCATCATTTCATCGGCATTTCCGTGGTCTGCGGTGATGAGTGCAACACCGCCCACATCGTCGATTGCCGCCAAAATGCGATCGAGGCAAAGATCAAGCGCTTCCATGCTGATCACGGTGGCTTTCATATTGCCGGTGTGGCCCACCATATCACCATTGGGGAAATTGGCGCGAATGAATTTATATTTTCCGCCGCGAATGGCATCCACCAAAACATCAGTGATTTCGGCACATTTCATCCAAGGTCTTTGCTCGAAAGGTACCACATCCGAGGGGATTTCCATATAGGTTTCTTTTTCATCATCGTATTTGCCGGATTTATTGCCATTCCAGAAATAGGTAACGTGGCCGTATTTTTGAGTTTCGCTCACGGCAAGAGAATGGAAGGGGGCTTTGGCAAGATATTCGCCCATGGTATTGGTGATTTCGGGAGGAGCAACCAAATATACGGGAGGAATATGAAGGTCTCCGTCGTATTCGAGCATGCCTGCGAAAGCAGTTTTGGGGAAGCGAACACGATCAAAATAGGGGAATTCTTCATCGCAGAATGCTTTGGAGATTTCAATGGAACGGTCGCCTCTGAAGTTGAAGAAGATCACGCCGTCGCCGTCTTCAATGGTGCCAACGGGTTTTCCGTTTTCCTGAATCACAAAACCGGGAAGATCCTGATCGATCACTTTCATCTCTTCGCGATAGGTTTCGATGGCTTCTTTTGCACTTGCAAATGCTCTGCCTTCGCCGAGCACATGAATATCCCAACCTGCTTTTACCATCTGCCAGTTGGCTTCGTAGCGATCCATGGTGATGCTCATTCTTCCGCCGCCGGAAGCAATTTTGGCATCAAAATCGGCATCGTTTAAAGAAGAAAGGAATTCTTCAAAGGGAACAACATATTCGAGCGCGCTGGTTTCTGCAACATCTCTTCCGTCGAGCAGAATGTGGCAGCGAACCGTTTTGATTCCTTCTTTTTTTGCCTGCGTAATGAGGGCCTTGAGATGATCGATGTGAGAGTGCACATTGCCATCGGAAAAGAGCCCGATAAAATGCAAGGTGGAATTGTTTTCCTTGCAGTTTCCGCTCACCTTCTGCCAGCCGTTGCCTTCATAAATTTTTCCGCTTTCAATGGAGTTCGAAACAAGCTTTGCACCTTGAGCAAAAATCTGACCCGAACCGAGCGCATTGTGGCCCACTTCGGAGTTGCCCATATCATCGTCGGAAGGAAGGCCAACCGCGGTTCCGTGGGCTTTGAGGGAAAGGGTGGGGTAATCCTTCATCAAACGATCAAGCGTGGGGGTAGCCGCACTTTTCACGGCGTTGCCTTCTGCTTTGGGATTCAAGCCAACCCCGTCGAGCACCAGAACCACAACAGGTCCTTTCACATCAATTTTCTTTTTCATTTCCAAAAGTTCCATATTCTATCCTCTTTTCCTTTATTTGCTTTGGTTTTGAATTTTAAATACTTCTTCTGCTGCGGCAAGAATGCCGAGTTTTGCACTTTCGTAAGTGAGCCCGCCCTGCATATACACCGTGAAGGGAGCGCGCATCGGGGCATCGGCGGAAAGTTCGATCGAAGCACCTTGGGTGAAAGCGCCTGCCGCCATAATCACCGGATCTTGATATCCCGGCATTGCCCAAGGAATGGGGGTTACATGGCTATCGATGGGCGAGGCACTTTGAAGCCCTGCGCAAAATGCTTCCACTTTTTTGCCGTTTTCCAATAAAATTTGCTGAACAATATCAAAGCGGGATTCTTCTTTTTCGGGAATCACCCGATAGCCCATCTTTTCAAAGAGAGCGGCAGAAAACACAGCGGTTTTCAGTGCTTGAGAAGTGGTGTGGGGGGCATAAAAAAGGCCTTTAAACATGGCTTTGGTGTTGCCCAGCGAGGCGCCGATTTCAAGCCCGATTCCGGGGCAGGAATAGCGCTGCGCGCAAAGATCAACCGCCTTTTCGGTTCCCGCAAGATAACCGCCGCATTCGGCCATACCGCCGCCTGCATTTTTGATCAGAGAACCAATGCAAAGATCGGCTCCGTAGAAGCACGGCTCGTGCTCCTCGCAAAATTCCGCATAGCAGTTATCCACCACCACAAAAGCCGAACTGTTTGCTTCTTTCACAAGCTCCACGGCGCGTTTTACCGCATCGTTGCCAAGGGGCTTTCTTGTGCTGTAGCCGGGGCTTTTTTGCATATATACCATTTTCACATCGCTTTTCTTTAAGCGCTCTAAAATGGCAGTTTCATCGAGTTTTGATTCTTTTGTTAAATCAATCTCTTCATAAGAAATTCCAAAATCCAAAAGCGAGCCGTTTCCTTTTTTGCCGGTAAGTCCGATCACGCTTTGGAGGGTGTCGTATGGGGTGCCGGTGATGGCGAGCATCGTGTCGCCGGGGCGAAGAATTCCGAAAAGTCCGAGGGTGAGTGCATGAGTTCCCGAAAGAATACTATGCCTCACAAACGCTTTTTCGGCTTCAAACACGCGAGCATACACCCGATCCAGAACTTCGCGGCCCATATCGTCGTAGCCATAGCCACTGGTGGGGTGAAAACATTCTGCGGAAACGCGCTCCCGGCAAAAAGCGGCGAGCACCTTTTTTTGATTTTGAAAACTCAAACGGTCGATTTTTTGAAAAACAGGTAAAATCTCACGCTCTGCCTCTTCGGCAAGAATCATAAGTTCACTTGAAAATTCGAGCATATTTTCCTCTTATTTCTAACTAAATTCATTTTATCATATCATAAAAACGGAAGGGAATCAACACTCTTTTTTGAAAAAGAAGAAAAACGGGGAAGAACTTGCGATTGACAAAATATCCCTTTCCCGATAAGATAGAATCAGATTCATCAAAGGAGTTTTTTATGCCAAGATTCTTTTTACCTCCCGAAACCTCTTTTCCCGAAGATGCCCTTCCCGAAAAGATCACGCTTTTCGGCGACGATGCTTTTCATCTTTCTGTTTCGCTTCGCGCCCGCATTGGCGATGAAATCACCGTGCTTTCTGCAAACGGAATCGAATATTCCTGCAAGATTGCATCCATTTTCGGCGGAAAAAAGGATCCCGTGGTGGAGCTTATCCCCTTTGCGTTTGAAAAAAGCAAGGCGGAATCGCCTTGTCGCATCACCCTTTTCCAAGGGATGCCCAAGGGCAAGAAAACCGATTCCATCATCCAAAAATGCACCGAGCTTGGGGTGGATAAAATTGTTTTTGTTTATACCGATCGCTCCATACCCGAATTTTCCGATGGAGAAAAGAAAGAAAACCGTTTTCGCAAAATAGCCGAAGAAGCGTGTAAGCAGTGCGGCAGAGGAAAACTGGTTGACGTTTCCATTTTGCCAAGTCTTGATTCGGCGATTCTGAAAATGAAGGAAAGCGAATGCGTGTTTTGCTGCTATGAATCCGAGGAAGAGGGGAGCTTAAAAAAACTTCTTTCCTCATCCTTTGAAAGTGCCGCATTTTTAATCGGACCGGAGGGAGGCATTTCCGAGAGGGAAATTGCGCTTTTAGAAAAAGAATCCATTCCTCTTGTTACCCTCGGCAGAAGAATCCTTCGCACCGAAACCGCCGCATCCGCGGTTCTTTCCATGCTTTTATACGAAAAAGAGCTTTGATTTTATCAGAGCTTTTTTCTTTTTTTCTCCCTGAAACACGTTTTTGTGGAAAAAAACAAACAAATTGGTCAAAAAAGACAATAAAATCAAAATAAATTTGTTAAATTTTATGATTTTCCCTTGAAAAATTGTGGGTTCTTGTGTATAATGCTAATGGTTTGTCTATCAATTTGTGAAAAATTACAACATTCTTCCGCCCAATCGCGGATCAAAGGAGAAGCATATGTCCAACAGACTGTTCCAAAGCGTGGTTCATCAAATGAAAGATGTGGTCGATAGCACCGTTGGTGTGGTTGATCTTGACGGTATGATCGTTGCTTGCAGCGATTTGGTTCGCATCGGCACGGTGATCGGCGCCATCAAGGAAGAACTTTTTTATACCGGCGAAGCGTTTGTTGCTGCCGGATATCTTTTTCGTCCGATTGGCGCGTATGGCAAAACCGAATACTACGTGTTTGTGGAAGGGGAGGATCAGAATGCCAAATTCGTTTCCAATCTCCTTTGCATTTCCTTTGGTCAGATCAAAGCGCTTTATGATGAAAAATACGATAAAGCAAGCTTTGTGAAAAATATCATTTTGGATAATATTCTTCCCAGCGATATTTATGTGAAATCCAAAGAACTCCATGTTTCGGGCGATGCCGAGCGCGTGGTGCTTCTGATTAAATTCCATTCCAAACTCGATATTGTTCCGATTGATGTGATTCAAAATATGTTCCCCGATCGCAACACGGATTATGTGATCGGAGTGGGCGAGAGCGATGTGGTTTTGGTTCACGAACTGCAAAGCGCTTCCGAAAAAAATCAAACCGAAAAGCTCGCGCGCAGCATTGTGGATACCATCCAGAGCGAATTTTATTTGAAGGTGGTAGTTGGTCTTGGCACCGTGGTATCCACCCTCAAGGATCTTGCCAGATCCTATAAAGAAGCGCAGGTTGCCATCGAGGTTGGCAAGGTATTCGATACCGAAAAAAGCGTGGTTAATTATGAAAATCTCGGCATTGGCCGCTTGATTTATCAGCTTCCCATCACCCTTTGCGAAATGTTTTTGAATGAAGTGTTTAAAAAAGGCACTCTGGAAAGCTTGGATCGCGAAACGCTTCTTACTATTCAGTGCTTCTTTGAAAACAATCTCAATGTATCCGAAACTTCAAGAAAACTTTTCGTTCATAGAAACACCTTGGTTTATCGTCTTGAAAAGATTCGCAAAATCACAGGGCTTGATCTTCGCGAATTCGAACACGCCATCACCTTTAAAGTGGCCTTAATGGTTAAAAAATATCTTTCGTCAAAACCCACCAAATTTTAAACATCCGTTTCAGAAAGAGGATTTTAAATGATTGTATTCAATAATGTTTCCAAGGTGTATGCCAATGGCACCCGCGCCTTGAGCAATGTCGATCTTGAAATCGGCGACGGCGAATTTGTGTTCGTTGTGGGTGCAAGCGGTGCAGGAAAAACCACCCTTACCAAGCTCCTTTTGTGTGAAGAAAAAGCTTCGGGCGGAAAAATCACCATCGGGAAGTTCAATCTCACCCGTATGCCGAAATTCCGCATCCCTAAGCTTCGCCGCACCATCGGAATTGTGTTTCAGGATTTCCGTCTTTTGCCGAATATGACCGCTTCGGAAAATATTGCCTTTGCCATGCACGTGGTAGGCGAATCCAAACGCAAAATCAAAACCAGAGTTGCCAACTTCTTAAAGCTTGTTGGCCTTGAAGATAAAGCAAATTGCAAGCCCGCCGAGCTTTCGGGCGGTGAAAAGCAAAGAGTTGCTTTGGCGCGTGCTCTTGTGAATAATCCCGATGTGATCATTGCCGATGAGCCCACCGCAAACGTGGATCCTTATATGGCAGTTGAAATTATGGAGCTTCTTTTAAAGATCAATCGCCTCGGCAAAACCGTGATTGTGATCACCCATAATATTTCTCTTGTGAATTATTATCAAAAGCGCGTGATCGCCATCAAAAAAGGTAAAATTTTTGCCGATCATATTGGCGGCATTTCGGAAGATCTTCTGAAAGATTTGCAGGAAGAAGCAGAAGAAAAACCTGCTTCGGAATCGAATGAAGAAGCGCCTGCCGAAGCCGCTGAAGAAGCGCCTGCCGAAACCGCTGAGATTCTTCCCGAAGAAGAGAAACCGGAGGAAGAAGTGGCAGAAGAGGCAGAGCAAGAAACCGAGGAAATTTCCGAGGGGGGTGCCGGCGATGAGATTTAGATTTTATAATTTAGGATACTTTTTCCGCCTTGCATTCCAAGGCATCGTGCGCAACAGTTTGATGAGTCTTGCCACGGTTTTTGTGTTAACCTCCGCGCTTTTGGTTACCGGTACCACTTGGGTATTGAAGGTAAACCTTGAGCACAACTTAAAAGAGATCAATACTTATAATAAAATCGTGGTGTTTGTTGCCAAAGAAAGCGAAGATTACGCCACGGAGCTTTTGAAAGAAAAAATTGAAAAATTACCTTCGGTAACCGAAGTGGAATGGATCACCAAGGATCAGGTTCTGCGCGATTTGTTTGAGGATTACGGCGATTACGGCGATATCCTCCAAATGTATGACGAAGACAACCCCTGCAAAGATGAGCTTGTGATCACGTATTCCGATTCCTCCAAGGTGAACGACATTGTTTACCGCATCGAATATATGAACGAAGAAGAGGAAACCCTCGGCACGGTGGATAAGATCAACGACCGTAGGGAAGTGGCAGAAAAGATCGACGATGTGAAAAACGTTGCGGGTCTTATTCTGACTTGGCTTATGATCCTTCTTCTTGTGGTTTCGGTGTTTATCATTATGAATACCATCAAGCTCGCCGTGTTCTCCCGCAGGGAAGAGGTTTCCATTATGCGCTATATCGGCGCCTCGGGCTTTTTTGTGGCATTTCCGTTTGTGCTGGAAGGTATCATTCTCGGCACCGTATCCTCGCTTACGGGATTTGGTCTTCTCTTCTATATCTATAAGATTTTTGCCGTGAATATTGTTGGCAACAGCGGGCTGATCACCATTCTTCCGTTTGTTTCCCTTATCAAGGAGCTCATCATCGGTTTTGCCACCATCGGCATTGGCATTGGTATCATCGGCAGTTTGATGTCGCTTCGCAAATATAATAAGGATTAAAATCCCTCGGAGGTGTTTTCTTGAAAAAAAAGATCACCGTTTCTACCGCCGTTGTTTTGGTGCTTTTTGCGGTTCTTCTCACTTTTCAGATCACATATAACTTTGTAGGCAAAAAATATCAGGATAAGGTGGATACCCTCACCAAAACCCAATCTGATTTTTCGCTTCTTGCGGAAGCAGATCTTAAGATCCGCGAAAATTTCAACGGTTTGATGGACGATGAAAAAGTGGAAAGCGGCATTATTTCGGGCTATGTTTCCGCCCTTCTGGATCCGTATTCCACCTATCTTACCGCAGAGGAATATACCCGCTATCAAAAAGAGCAGTCCCTTTCCGGAAACGGAATCGGAGTGCGCCTCACCTTTGATTCTCAAACCGAAGAAGTGATTGTGTATCATGTGTTTGAGGATTCTCCCGCGCAAAAAGCAGGCGTGCAACCGGGCGATGTGATCACCGAAATTGGCGGTGCATCGGATCTTGGCTTTTACGAAGCCCTCACCGCGCTTTCCGGCCCCGCGGGCGAAACGGTGAAATTGCGAGTGAGCCGCGAAATTGCCACGCAAACCCTGCAAATGAATTTTTCGATTGTTCGTGAAGAGGTTTCTCCCGATTCCATTTCTTACCGTATGCTGGAAGGATCGGTTGGATATGTGCAGATCTTTTCCTTTGATTCGAGCACGGTGAAGGAATTTGAAACCGCGGTGAATGCGATTGTTTCCGGCGGTGGAGTGGGCATTATTTTTGATGTTAGAAATACCGCAGGCGGTTCTGCCGAGGTGGCAATCGAAATGCTCGATCTTCTGCTTCCCGAAGGCAAAATGCTCTATAAAACAGGAGCAAACGGTGAAAAAGAAGAAATCAAGAGCAAAAAAGGCCATGTGGATCTTCCAATGGCAGTTTTAATGAATTCTTCCTCCTCCTTTGCTTCCGAGCTCTTTTCGGTTGCCCTAAAGGATTTTGATGCGGCAACGCTGGTTGGAGAAAAAACCTATGGCAAAAGCCGCGGTCAGATCGCGGTTGAGCTTTCGAGCGGATCGGCGCTCATTCTTTCCAATTCCGCTTTCACCCCTGTGGTTTCCCCCGGATTTGAGGGAATCGGAATCGAACCCGATATTGAATGTAAATTAAAATCAGAGAATTTGTATTTAATTGATCCCGATCGCGATAACCAGCTTCAGGAAGCTTTTTCTGCAGTTTGGAATTATCGTTGAATTTAAGGAGAATATAATGAAAAGAAGTAAAAGGATCCTATGCATCGTTCTTTCCGTTGTGATGCTTATGGGAACTTGCCTGATGTTCACGGGCACCGGCGCCGCTTCGCTCGGTCAGCAGAAAAATGAGCTTGAAAGCGAACTTGCTTCGCTCAAAAACCTATCTGCCCAGCTCAAAGCGCAGTATGACGCCGCAAGAAAAGAAATGAACAATCAGCAGCAAGCGGTGAATCTTATCTACGATCAGATCGATACCTATCAGCAGGAGCTTGAAACCATCACCTCCCTGATTGTGGAATATACCGCCCTTGCCTCCCAAAAAGAAAAAGAGATCGATCAGCTCAATGAGCAAATGAATCGCAATTTCGAGCTTTTCAAAGAGCGCCTTGTGTTTGCGCAGGAAAGCGGAAATATGAGTTATATCGATTTCATTCTCGGATCAAACGATCTTTCCGATATCATTTCCCGCTCGGAAGTGATCAATGATATGCTCGAATATGATCGCAAGATCATCGAAGGTCTTATTTCCGATCGCAATCAGATCGAAAAAGCAAAAGAAGAAATCGATCTTGCTCTTAAAAATTGCGATGAAAAGCAAAAGGAATACGAAGCCACTCTCGCCGAGCTCAATGCCAAGCGAGCCGAAGCCGATTCCATTCTTGCCACTCTCAAAGATAATTATAATGCTTCTCAAGCCGCTTATAGCAAAGCCGAAGCCAATAAGAAAAATATTGAAAAGCGACTCGATGAAGTGATCAAGGAAATCGCAAGGCAATCGGAATTGCAGTTCTCGGGCTCTTTCCGTTGGCCGCTTCCTTATACCACTCCCGGTTATATTTCTCAGTATTGGAAAGGGGATGCCCATTCGGGACTCGATATTGCGGTTGGCGGTTGGTCAAACAACGGCATAATCCCCGCGCTCTCCATTGCCGATGGCAAGGTGGTTAGAAAAGGTTCCTATTCCGACTGGGGAAATCTGATTGTGGTGGATCATGGCGGCGGATATCTTTCCTACTATGCACATCTTGATTCCATGTCGGTATCTCTCGGGCAATATGTTACCCAAGGTCAGCAGGTTGGCAAGATCGGATCCACCGGTCAGTCCACCGGCCCTCACCTCCACCTTGTAATTTATGCTCCCGTGGGATATGGCGGCGCTTCGGTGCGCGATGACCCCTTAAAATACGTTTCTTACCCCCGATAAAAAATAATAAAAATAAAACATAGATTTAGAGGAGAACAAATCATTATGGCATCCAAACCCACTTTTGTTACCGAAGAAGGTCTTCAGAAACTCAAAGATGAACTCGAGTATTTGAAAGTTACCAAAAGAAAAGAAGTTGCAGAAGCGCTCAAGCAGGCAAAGGCCTTCGGCGATCTTTCTGAAAACAGCGAATACGACGAAGCAAAAAATGAACAGGCAGAAGTGGAGCGCCACATCGCCGAGCTTGAAGACATTTTAAACAACTTCGAAATCATTAAAACCACCAAGAAGAAAAATAAAATTCAGGTTGGTTCTTCCGTGAAAGTGCTCGATCTTGAATTTGATGAGGAAGAGGTTTATACCATCGTAGGTTCCACCGAATCCGATCCTCTGGAAAATAAAATCAGCGATGAATCTCCCATCGGAAAAGCGCTTCTCGGTGCAAAACCCGGCGAAGAAGTGCAGGCAGAAACCCCCGGCGGAACCGTGAAAATGAAGGTTCTCGAAATTCTTTAATTTGCGAAAAAAGGAAAACATCATGGATCAGAACGTACAAAACCAAGAAGAAAATTTCAGCGAACAGGTTGCGATCCGCAGAGAAAAACTCTTCGAATTGCAAAATGCAGGGAAAAACCCTTATGAAATCACAAAATTTGATTTCAATGCCTATAGTGCTGAAATCAAAGAAAATTATCAGGAAGGCGAAGAGAGAACCGTTCGTATTGCGGGCAGAATTTTAAGCCGCCGCATTATGGGCAAGGCATCTTTCTGTAATCTTGCCGATGAAAAAGGCAACATTCAGCTTTATATCAAGCGCGACGATGTTGGCGAAGAGGATTATGCCTCCTTCAAAAAATGGGATATTGGCGATATTATCGGTGTTGAGGGCTTTGTTTTTGTTACCCGCACTGGCGAAGTTTCCGTTCACTGCACCAAAATCACCTTGCTTTCCAAATCCCTTATCCCCCTGCCCGAAAAGTATCACGGTCTCACCAATACCGATATGCGCTACCGTCAAAGATATGTGGATTTGATTGTAAATCCCGAAGTGAAGGATGTGTTTTATAAGAGATCTGCCATCCTCAAGGAAGTGCGCGCTTATCTCGATGGCAAGGGCTTTTTGGAAGTGGATACTCCCATTCTCGTTCCGATGGAAATCGGTGCGGCTGCCCGCAGCTTTGCCACCCATCATAATACCCTCGATATGGATATGTATCTTCGTATCGAAACCGAGCTTTACTTAAAGCGTCTTATCGTGGGCGGTATGCATCGCGTATACGAAGTGGGCAGAATTTTCCGTAATGAAGGAATGGATACCAAACATAATCCCGAATTTACCACTGTGGAACTCTATCAGGCATTCACCGATTACTATGGCATGATGGATCTGGTGGAAGAGCTTTATAAAGGTCTTGCCGAAAAGATCTGCGGAAGCACCCTCATCACCTATCAGGGCAAAGAAATCGATATGGGTCATTGGGAAAGAATGACCATGGTGGAAGCTGTGAAAAAATATGCAGGCGTGGATTATCACGATTGGAAGAGTGATGAAGAAGCCCGCGCATGTGCAAAAAAATACCATGTGGAAGTTCCGGAAAACGCCACCGCAGGCACAGTGCTCATCGAGTTCTTCGATGCCTATGTGGAAGAAAAGCTGATCCAGCCCACCTTTATCTATGATTATCCCGTTGAAAATAGCCCCTTGGCAAAGAGAAAGCCCTCTGATCCCAGATTCACCGAGCGCTTTGAATACTTTATCAATGCCACCGAATTCGGTAATGCCTTCTCGGAACTCAACGACCCCATCGATCAGAAGGATCGTTTCGAAAAGCAGGTGGAAGCCAAACGCGCCAATGAACCCGATACCCGCGCAGAAGTGGACTACGATTATATCACCGCAATGGAATACGGTATGCCCCCCACGGGAGGCCTCGGCTTCGGTATCGACCGTCTTGTGATGCTCCTCACCGATTCCGCCTCCATCCGCGACGTTCTCCTTTTCCCTACAATGAAGCCCCTGGATTAAGAAAATGCCGTAAAATAGCGGAATTACAGGGTTTTTGAAACTCTATCAAAACCGATTTACGACACATTTACGACAAATGAAAAAATGAAGACACCCTATGACCGTTAAAAGTCATAGGGTGTTTTTGCACATTTTTATTAAACTGACCGACAAATTGGAATTGGCTTATTTCTTTGCTTTGCCAACAACCCAC
>JAZOVP010000188.1:0-1324 GCA_045658765.1 Eubacteriales bacterium
CCGCTTGGCCTCCGACTTGATGATCGATCGAATTACAAGCGTTCAAAATGAATATATCAAAAAACTTGCCCGCTTAAATTCCGCAGCAACTCGCAAACAGACGCAAGAATTTTTAGTCGAAGGCCCAAAGCTCTGCGCCGAGCTTATGCGCAGCGGATGGGAAATCGATTGCTGCCTTTTGACCGATGCGATGGCAACCTCTTTTGATCTTTCCTCATTTGAAGGAAGAGTGATCTTCATCAGCGATTCCGTTGCCGCCAAATTAAGCAGTTTGGATACTCCGCCCGGAATCTTTATGGTTGCTAAAATGAAAAAGATTTCAGCCATAAATGATCCGCGTTTCATTCTCGCATTGGATCATATTTCCGATCCTTCAAACCTCGGGGCAATTCTCCGCTCTGCAGAAGCCTTCGGTGTCGAGCTGGTTTGCTTGAGCGAAGGGTGCGTTGATTTATATTCTCCGAAAGTTTTAAGAGCGGCAATGGGAAGCCTGTTTCGCGTTCCTGTAATTAAAGAAGAGCTTTCTTCCTTTCTCTCAGGCAAAAAGGAGGAAGGATATCAAGTTTTAGGTGCAGGATTAAATCGTGATTATTTAGAGCTGCCCGATGTCTCCTTCTCCGGCCCGACAATTGTTGTCATTGGCAATGAAGCAAATGGGATTGCACCGCGGATTATGGACCAATGCGACCGAGGTGTCTTTATCCCTATGCTGGGGCAAAATGAATCATTAAATGCCGCCGTTGCCGCATCAATCATTCTTTGGGAGCAGGCTAAATGGAAATAAATCATCATATTCTTTGGCTTTGGGCAAAAGAAATTTTGAATTTCAATAATAAAAAACTACTTCGCTTAGTTGAACTTTGCGGAACCATCAGCGACGTTTACCAATGCGAAGATTTTTCATCCTTTCGATTCTTAACCGAAAAAGAGCAGCAGGCACTCTCCAAAAAGAATCTGCGCTCTGCTTGGGAGATCTTTGGCGATTGCGAAGAGCATCAAATCGGCATCCTAACGTTAGATGACCCAAATTATCCCGCGCTCTTAAAGGAAATCGTCAATCCTCCTTCTCCCCTGTTTTTCAAAGGGCATTTATTGCAATGCTTGCAAAAGCCAACGCTTACCGTTGTTGGCTCTCGGCGCTATAACGGATACGGTGAAGAAAAAACCAAAGAAATTGTTACCGCTCTTTGCCACTGCGGATTTACAATTGTTTGCGGAATTGCAAGCGGCATCGATCAATTCGCTTGCGAAAGCGCAATTGCCGTGGATAGCGGTCCTATCGTCGTCCTCCCCTTCGGAATTCTTTCAACCGTGGGAGCATCAA
>JAZOVP010000189.1:0-3647 GCA_045658765.1 Eubacteriales bacterium
GATCTGATGATGGGTGCGCCCGGCGAAGTAACCGAACAGCAACTTCGGGAAGTGCATAACAAAGTGAGAGATTAAGCCCCATTAAAGGAGTTATTATGGATAGAGAAACTCTAAGACGACTTGAAATGCTCAATCAGTTAAAACTGACCGAGGAGCAAAAGGAAGCGTTTCTGGCTTTTTATGAAAAAAGAATGGCAGACACTTCCCTTTTAAACGAAATCGATACCGAAGAGGTTGAGAGAATGGTTCACGTGATGCCGATTATGACGGTGGTTCGTGAAGATAAAATCGAGCAAACCTTTACCCGTGAAGAACTTCAGCGCGGAGCGGTTGACACCGATGAAGGATATTGGTGTGTGCCCCGCGTGGTAGAATAATTTGGGAGGTTAGAATGAAACATTTTCAATATGAAATGATCGCAGATACCGCAAAAAAAATTGCTTGCGACGATATGTTTTTAACCAAAAACGCTCCCACCACCGCGGGTTCCAAAATGCTCGATGGCTACATGAGTTTATTTGATTCTATGGTGATCACAAAGCTTGCCGATTGCGGATTTTCCCTTGCCGGTAAAGTTGCAGTGGGTGAATTTGGAATTGACCTTTTGGGAGAAACCAATTTTGAAGGCGCAAAGGCAGAAAACGGTGTGATCTCCTCTTCTGCTGCCGAAATTTTAAAGAGTGGCAATGTTCAGGCCGTTCTTGCGATGGATATCAACGGATACCCCCGCAGAAGTGCCGCTCAAAACGATCTTATTTCGATTAAGCCCACCTACGGAACGGTTTCTCGTTTTGGCACGGTGGCGGTGGCTTGCTCGGGCGAAACGGTAAATGTGATGGCAACAAAGAGTACCGATTGCCGCGAAGTTTTAGCTGCCATTCAGGGGCACGACGAGAAAGACGGCACAAGTCTTCCTCAGGAAGAAATCGAAAAAGTTTCTTCTGCTTCACCGATCCGCCGTGTTGCAATTCTTTCTGATCTTGCATCCTTGGCAGATGAAAATGTGAAAAAGGATTTGGATTCCTTCTGCGAAACCCTGAAGAAAAATGGAATCGAAACCGAAATCATCGAATCGAAAGCGATCGCACTTTCCGGCGCAGCTTGGAATATTTTGATGAGCGCCGAAGCATGCAACAATGTTTCGAGATTCGACGGAGTGAAATACGGATATCGCACCGAAAATTTCACAAACATTGATGAACTTTATACCAATAGCCGCACCGAGGCATTTGGCGATGTGATTAAAAACACCATTTTATTCGGTTCGGAATGCCTTTCCACCGAAAACTATATGCCTGTTTACGACAAGGCACTTCGCACAAGAAGAGTGATCTTGGAAGCATTTCATTCTATTTTTGCTTCATTTGATGCAGTGCTTATGCCCGCGGCTTCTTCAAAGAAATATAGCGAAGAGCAAGTGAAGGAAAATCCAACACTTTGCTTTGAAGAAAATCGCTTCACCTCCCCCGCTTCCATCACCGGTCTTCCCGCATTGGTTGCAGGCGGAGTGCAGCTTGTTGGCAAAGCATTCAGTGAATTTGCGCTCTTGGATCTTGCCGAAAAAATTGAGGAGGGAAAAGAATGAGATACGAAACCGTGATCGGTCTTGAAGTTCATGTGGAACTTGCCACCGATTCCAAAATTTTCTGCTCCTGCTCTGCTCACTCCTACGGTGCTGAGCCCAACACTCATGTTTGCCCCGCTTGCTCGGGTATGCCCGGGATGCTTCCTGTGGTGAACAAGAAAGTGGTTGATTTTGGTATGAAGGCGGGCCTTATGCTGAATTGCCACATCAACCGCACAACCACCTTTGATAAAAAAAGCTATTACTACCCCGATCTTCCCGCCGCTTATCAAACCACCCAGTGGTTTGCTCCTGTTGCGGTGAACGGCCTTGTTGAGATTGAAACCTCCAAAGGGAAAAAGAACATTCGCATCAAACAGATCCACATGGAAGAAGATGCAGGAAAACTTGTGCACGACATTCGCGAAGGAACCACCCACGTGGATTTCAACCGCACGAGCGTGCCGCTGATTGAAATTGTGAGCCAGCCCGATCTTTCCTCTGCAGAAGAAGTGGAAGCATATTTGGAGCGTTTGAAAACCCTTCTTCGCTATGCCAAGGTTGCCGAATGCGAAATGGCACACGGCACCATGCGATGCGATGTGAACCTTTCGGTTCGCCCTGAAGGAAGCGATGTTTTGGGAGTTCGTACCGAGATCAAGAATATGAACTCGATCGAAGCCATCAAGCATGCAATTGAATACGAAATTGCTCGTCATATTGATGCTGTGGAAAACGGAACTGAAACGCTTGTTCAGGAAACCAGAAGATGGGACGATATCAAAGGCAAGAGCTTTGCGATGAGAAGCAAGGAAACCGCAGGCGATTATCGATACTTCCCTGATCCGAATGTGATGCCGGTTGTGATCGATGATGAATGGTTTGATTCCATTGCCGCTTCCCTTCCCGAATTTCCTGAAGTGAAACTCAATCGCTACATCGAAGAATTCGGTCTTAATGAATACGATGCCAAGAGACTTTCCGAGAGCATTGCGCTTTGCGAATGTTTTGAAGGTGCTTATTCGGTTTGCAAAAATGCAAAAGATGCCGCCAACTGGATGATTTCAGATGTGATGCGCCTTTTGAATGCAAAGCAGATGACCTACGATCAGCTCGCTCTCGACGGAAACTCCCTCGGAAAACTGATTCTGCTTGTTTCTGAAAACAAAGTTAGCCGTCCGAACGGCAAAAAGATTTTGGAAGCAATGTTTGACGATGCCGCACTGGATCCCGAAACCTTTGCAAAGGAAAACAACTTTATCATTTCCAACGACACCGGTCTTGTTGACGAGGTGGTGAAGAATGCAATTCTTGCCGATCCGAAGGCAGTTGCAGATTTCAAAGGCGGCAAGGAAAAAGCTTTGATGGCACTTTTCGGAAAATGTATGAAGGAACTGAAAGGAAACTGCAATCCGCAGACCTTAAAGGAAATTCTGATCGACGCCATCAATAAAATGGACTAACGGAAGGAAATATCATGGGAATGAATATTGTTTGTTTGGATCTTGAAGGGGTTTTGGTTCCCGAAATTTGGATTGCTTTTGCCGAAGAGGTTGGAATTCCCGAACTTAAGCGCACCACAAGAGAAGAACCCGACTATGATAAGCTGATGAAATACCGCATCGATATTTTAAAGGAGCATGGGCTTGGTCTTAAAGAGATTCAAGATACCATTGCAAAGATTGAACCGATGAAGGGCGCAAAAGAATTCCTTGAAAGTTTAAAGGAACTGACGCAAGTGATTATCATCAGCGATACCTTCACCCAATTTGCGGCGCCTTTGATGAAAAAGCTCGGCTATCCCACCATTTTCTGCAACACCCTCGAGGTTGCGGAAAACGGCGAAATCACGGGCTTTAAAATGAGAGTGGAAAAATCCAAGCTCACCACTGTGAAAGCCCTGCAATCCATTGGATTTGATACGATTGCCGCCGGCGACAGCCACAACGATTTGGGAATGATTTTGGCGAGCAAAGCCGGATTTTTATTCCGCAGCACCGAAGAAATCAAAAAGGATTATCCTTCCCTTCCCGCATTTGATGAATACAGCGATTTGCTGGAAGCAATCAAAAAAGCATTATAA
>JAZOVP010000190.1:0-1619 GCA_045658765.1 Eubacteriales bacterium
GTGAAATTCACCTCGCTTTATATCTTTCTACTACACTATGTACTGCAATCGCAAACTTTTCTTCAAGTGTCAATGTTGTATGAGAGGGGTCTCCCTCACGGATGCGCATCGTTCTTCTAATTTCTTTGGGTATAACCACACGACCAAGATCCTCAATTCCACGAACAATTAAGTGACACCCCAAGAACCCAAGCGAAAGCGATGTGTGATTGGTTTGGTGGAACTGATGCAGTAGCGAAGCGGAGCTCCAGTGGATTTCATATTGTGGTTTAGAAAATGGCTTCTTGGAGATTTTACAAATATTTACGTTCTTTTCGAGATTCATCATTCAAACGAGATTTTGAATGATGAAATTGAATCGCATTTGGCAGTTAAAGCAAAATCGGAGTGAAATTCACTCCGATTTTTGCATTTTTTCAGGGCAGGAAAAAGAATTTTGCGGCAAGTGTCATAATCACCAAAAAAGCAAGATTGATTCCGGTAAAAAGAAGAAGATAGTGCTTTGTTTTTTCGGGGAAAAGAATCCGATATTCGTTGAAGGTGATCAAGCTTGCAAGCGATGCGATCAAGGTGCCTGTGCCACCGATATTTACCCCCAATAGCAGTGCGGGATAATTTTCGGTGAACCGAGAAAGCAAAATGGCAGAGGGCACATTGCTGATGCCTTGGCAACTCAAAACCGAAACAATGAGCGGATCGCGCTCCATAAGCGCAGACATCACCGTGTTCACCGCATCAATCCTTGCCAAATTTCCCGCGAAAATGAAAAAGAAGAAAAAGGTGCCCAGAAGCGGGTAATCCACCATCCGAAGCGATTCGCGTTCGGTGAAAAATAAAATCACGGGAATGAGAATCAGCCCGATCCAAAAATCCACCACGCGAAAAACAATCAATATAGAAATCAAAAAGAGAATTCCGTAAAGAGTGGCTTTTTTCGCATTGAGTTTTTCTTGAAAATCATCGGTGATTTGGAATCGATCGGGCTTGATCGGAAGACAAGCCAAAACCAAAAGGAATACCGCGAGCAAAAATGCGGGGAGCATAATGCGGCAAAATTCGGCGGTGGGAATATTAAAATACGAGTAAAGATAAAGATTTTGCGGGTTCCCAAAGGGAGTGAGCATTCCGCCAAGATTTGCAGAAATATTTTGAAGCACAAAAAGATATGCCATGAAGCGCACGTTTTTGGTAACCGAAAGCGCAAAATATCCAACCGGAAGGAAGGTGATCAGTGCCATATCATTGGCGATGATCATAGAGCCAATGAAGGTGATCACGATCAAAACAAGAAAAAGCATTCGCAAATTTCCCGTAAGCACCACAATCCGCCGCGCCAAAATGGTGAAAAATTTGATGTTGCGAAGAGCGCAAACCACCGCCAAGGTAAGAAATAGGCAGGTGAGGGTGCGAAGGTCAATATAACCGAAATATTCGCGATCCGGCGGCACCAAAAATGAAGTGAAAAGGGCCGCAAAAAAGGCGGCGCAAAACACCGCATTTTGTTTCATCCATCGAAGAGTTTGTTTCATCGTAGCCGTCCTCTTTAAAAACTGCCCCGCTATTATAATATATCAAAATCAGAATGTCAATCGAAGATAAAAAAGAGGGAAGGGGAAAAT
>JAZOVP010000191.1:0-2067 GCA_045658765.1 Eubacteriales bacterium
TATCGGAAACGAATCATCAAAATCCGGAATCGCAGTGGAAGAGGTGCCCTCCTTTCTCGAAAAGGTCGCTCAATTTCCCAATATTAAGGTTTGTGGATTGATGGCAATCCCCCCGATTATGACATCAATTTCCAAACAAAAACAATATTTTCAAAAAATTATGGAATTATATATTGACATATCGGCGAAAAAAATAGATAATAGTAGTATGTCTGTGCTCTCTATCGGTATGTCTTCGGATTACGAGCTTGCGATTGAGCACGGATCCACTCTTGTTCGAATCGGCACCGCTGCTTTTGGCGAGAGACAATATTTTTGATTTTAATTTTTGGAGGATAAAACAATGGGTATTAAAAATGTTAAAAACGCACTCAACAACTTCATTTTCGGCGACAGAGATGATGCTCCCGAATACGGTGTTGAAGAAGAAATTTACGAAGGTCTCGATGAATTTGGTATCGATGAAACCGCTTCTGCTTCCAATGTTAGCGTTTCCAGCGGCTCTTCCATCGAAATGGTTGTTGTAAAACCCGAAAAGCTCGAAACCGTAACTCAGATTGCAGATTATCTTGTTGATCGCAAGACCATTCTCTTGAATCTTGAAGATACCAACAAGGAAACCGCTCGCCGCCTGATCGATTTTCTCAACGGTGTTGCCTATGCCATCAATGGCGATCTCAGAAAAGTTGCCACCAATACTTATGTGGTTACCCCCAGCAACGTTGAACTTTCCGGCGAAAAACTCTCCGCAACTCAGGAAGCAGCTTTCACTAAGGAATAAGAAATCTTGGCAATCCTTCTTTTTCTGATTGTATCTTTGGTTCATGCGATCATCGGCGCTCTTCAACTGTTTATGATGATCCGCGCCATTTTTTCGTGGCTCCCCTTTGGAGAAGATTCCGCCTTCTTGCGTTTTGTGGTTTTTGTTACCGAGCCGGTAATTTTGCCGATTCGCAAGCTCATCTATCGAAGCGATTTCTTCTCAAGTCTTCCTATTGATATTTCTTTTTTAATTGCGTGGTTATTGCTTAGCGCAATCACCTATTTTCTACCCCCTGTTATTTTTTAATCGAAAGGTTCCGTTATGATCGCACCACATGAACTTAAAAACAAAACTTTTACTAGGGCTGTTAGAGGATACAACCCCGTAGAAGTGGATCAATACTTTGATTTTTTAATCCAAAAGTATACCGACGCATACAAATCGGGCTGCGGACTTGAGCAAAAATTCAATAAAATTGAAGCCAAATATGCAGAACTTTCCGGAGAAGAAGAATCCATCCGTTCTGCAATCTTAAAGGCGCAAGAGCTCGGTGAAGCCATTGTAAACAATGCCAAAAAAGATGCTCAGAAAAAAGAAGAAGAACTCAAAGCTCGTTGCGATGAAATTATTTCTGAAGCAAAAGAAAAAGTTCTTGCCGAAAAAGAGAATTTGGCCAAGCTTAGAAAATCCGCCATTGAATTTCAGCATCAGCTCTATTCCGAGTATGTGAAGCATGTTGAAATGATCAAAGGAATGGAATTGGAAGAAATCGTGGATCCTTCCTCTTCTGATGTTGAGGATAATCAGTTTCAAAACGCAAAACGCTTGGTGCTTCAAGACGAAGAAGATTCCTTGATTGCCGCAAAAGACGATCAAGATGCCGCTTCCGGCTCTTCCAAAATTGAACAGTAATATAACGATTTGGCCGCCAAGGTGCGGCCTATTCGTTGTTATATGGTGATTTTATGTTAATTCCTTTGATCATTTTTCTCATCGTTGTTTTCGATCAAATTTCAAAATACTATGCAGATCTCCTTTTAAAAGGTGCTGAATCTGTATCTGTTGTTCCGGGGCTTTTTTCCTTTCATTATCATGAAAATAAAGGCGCCGCATGGGGACTTCTTGCCGATCACCGATGGGTTTTTATGATCATTTCCACCATTGCCATTCTTGGCATCACTTTTTATTTAATTTATTCCAGAAAAGAAAAAAATCCGCTGATTTTTCGCCTTTCGCTTGCATTTTTTGTTGGCGGAGGAATCGGCAATATGATCGATCGAATCATTCTTGGCTATGTGATCGAT
>JAZOVP010000192.1:0-5862 GCA_045658765.1 Eubacteriales bacterium
AAGCATTTTTTCAAGATCTTCTTGGCTGTAAAGAGTGCAAGAAAGATCGGATTTAAAGCTTTCAAATTCGCACATTTTAAAGATTCCCCTCCATGATTTTTTCAATTTCAAAAAGGTAGTCGCCACTCAAAGAAAAGGTAACCACCTCTTGGGCTTCGGGATCTCGCAGACGGTCGCAAAGACCAACAAAAGGGATCCAAACGATGCCTTTTTCATCACAGCAAAGAGGAATTCGATGCCGATATTCTTTTGGAATTCCTGCTTCCTGAAAGAGTTTTTTGATGCTTTTTGTCATTTGGTTGATTCGGATGGTGTCGCCATCGTTCCAATTTCTCACAAAAAGCTCTCCTTCTATTCTATCGGAAGCAGCTTGAATTTTCAAGAGTTTTTTGTTAATATTTTCAACTTTTCCGCGTGTTTTGTCGGAAAGGTGGAATTCGAGTCCGAGCGGGGGAATGGAATTTTTTCCTTCGTGGATCCCCACTTGATACAGTATGCGATCGGGCTCGGTTTCATTCTTTTCAAAAATGAGAAAATCTGATCGGATTGAGAATGAAAATCCGTTTTGGATTTCGATTATTTTGCCCTCTTTCGGATGAAATAATAACGAACAAAGTGCCGTGAATCGCTCAAAATCAATAACAATTTTTTCATTTTTCGCTTTTCTGGATAAAACTTCATATAAAATGGGAAAATCCGCTTCGTCTTCGGCAAGTTTTTTTAAAGCCGAAAGGGGAAGTTTTGGATCGGAAGAAGAAATGCGGTTTTCTTTTTCCCATTGATCGGCAAGTTTTTCCACTAATTTTTGCTGCAAGCCGGAAAGCTTGGCGAATCGAACCAAAGCATCTTCGGCTTTGGGATTGATTTCTTTGATTTCCGGCAAAATTCGATTGCGGATCCGATTGCGTGCATATAGAATATCATCGTTGGTTGAATCCTTTATGAACGAAAGGGAGTTTTCGCTCAAAAAGCGAAGGATTTCTTCGGTGGAAAATTCAAGAAGAGGGCGTATGATCCTGCCGCGCTCTTCGGGGATTCCCGCAGTTCCGATTGCCCCGCTTCCGCGCACAAGCCGAAAAAGCACGGTTTCCGCTTGATCTGCGGCGGTATGCGCGGTGGCGATTTTATGAAAGGAATTTTTGGATGCAATTTCATCGAGAAGGCGGTATCGCATCAGGCGAGCACCTTCTTCCAAACCGAGCTTTTGCTCGCGGCAAAAGCCGGGCACATCCGCTTTTTCAAGGAAAAAATCGATCTGCAGTTCTTTGCAAAAATTCTCGCAAAAAACAGCATCGCGATCGGCTTCTTCACCGCGGATCATATGGTGAATATGGCACGCGGCAATTTCGATTCCAAAATGCTCTTTTAATTTGTGCAAAAGGAAAAGAAGGCACAGCGAATCCTTGCCGCCCGAAAAGGCAACAAGGATTCGATCGTTTTTTTGAATGAGATTTTTTTCGTCTTGAATTTCTTTGAATGTTTGAATCAGATCCATTTTACTGTTCGGGAGGAACGGCGTCAAAGCGCTTCTCCAAGGTGCAGAAACGGGTGTATTGACCATCCCAGCCAAGGTGAATGGTATCCACTGCGCCGTGGCGGTTTTTGGCAATGATACATTCTGCCATGTTTTGAATGTCGGTGTTTCGGTTGTCGTAATAAAATTCTCTGTGCAAAAACATAACCACGTCGGCATCCTGCTCGATGGCACCCGAATCACGAAGGTCGGTGAGCTGAGGACGCTTGTCTTTACGGTCTTGAGAAATACGGGAAAGCTGAGAGCAAAGAACGATCGGGCAACCGAATTCCTTTGCCATAATCTTTAAGTTTCGCGTAATATCGCCCACTTCGAGCACTCGATTTTCGCTTTTTCTTTTATCGTCGGAGTGCATGAGCTGCAAATAGTCCACGAAAATAATGCCGAGGTTTTTGAGTCGGCGAAGCTTGGTTCTCATTTTCATGGGGGAAAGATCGGAAGAATCGTCGATCATAATTTTGGTTTCTGCCAAAGCGCTTGCCGCGGTGGCAAGTTTGGAATAATCTTCTTCTTCGAGCTGCCCGTCGCGAAGTTTTCTGCTCTCGATTCTGCCTTCGGAAGAAAGAAGGCGCGAGGCAAGCTGAGTTTTCGACATTTCCAAAGAGAAAATGGCAACGGTTTTATCGGTTCTTCTCTTTGCGATTTCGGCGGCAATGTTCATGGCAAAACTGGTTTTACCCATACCGGGGCGTGCACCGATGAGAATCAGATCGCCCGGATTCATACCCACGAGAATTCGGTCGATATCGCTATAGAAGGTTTGAATGGTGGCGGATTTATCGCCGCCTTTGGCAAGTTCAGTGAGTTCTTTATAAAAAGAGGTGATGATTTCGCTCAGAGGAGAAAAATCGTCTTTCACTGTGGTTTGCGAAAGGGAATAGATCTTTTGCTCTGCCTGATCCAGAATGGTTTGGGTGTCTTCGTGCTGATCATAAGCAGAATTCATGGTTTCTTCGGAAATTCTAATGAGCTTGCGAAGAAGTGCCTTTTCGTGCACAATGGCGGCATAGTCCAAAATATTGGAAAGAGTGGGCACGCTTTCCGCCAAAAGGCGAATATATTGCGAGCCGGCTTCTTCGGTGTAAACTCCGTTTTTCACAAGATCGCTCAAAAGCGTTACCACGTCGATTCCGCTGTTTCGATTGGAAAGCGAGATCAGGGAATTATAAATCGCGGTGTGCTTTTCCACATAAAAATCATCGGAATCCACGATCGAAGAAACATCTCCGATGCGTTCGCTATCGAGAATGAGTGCGCCAAGAAGTGCCTGCTCGTTTTCCACGGAGTGGGGATACTGCTTGCCTAAAATCGCATTCATAGACGGGGTTTGTGGATGGTTCATATCGATTTCCTTTTCGGTTTCTTTATTTTTCAACGATAACCTTCAAGGTGGCGCTGATGCCCGAAGAGAGCTTCACATCTGCCTGGAAGGTTCCAAAATTTTTGATTGCAGGAAGGGAGATCTTTCTTTTGTCGATTTCGATTTTGTGTTGCTCGAGGAGAAGTTCGGAAACGTGCGCGTTGGTAACACTGCCGTAAATCTTCCCGTCGCTTCCTGCGCTTGCCTTTGCGCGCACTTCGATTTTTTCAAGGGTTTCTTTCATGGCTTTTGCGTTTTCCAAATCCATTTTGGCTTTGTATTCCTTGGAAGAGATCTGGTTTTTCAGTTCGTTTTCTGCCTTTGCATCGGCAGGTGCTGCAAGGGATTTGGGGAAAAGAAAGTTGCGGGCATAGCCATCGGAAACATTGATAATTTCACCTTTTTTTCCTTTGCCCTTCACATCGGCTTTTAATACTACTCTCATATTGGCTCCTTTTTAAGTTTCATTCAGATAGGTATCGATGGTTTCTTTGAGTTTTGCAAATGCTTCGGTGATGGTGGCATCCTTCACCTGCGCACCCGCCATATCAAAATGCCCGCCGCCGCCGAGCTTTTCGGTGATCAGCTGAACATTTACCGTTCCCGAAGAACGGGCGGAAATATGCACGGTGCGATCCATTTTGCAAAGCACAAACGAAGCCAAAACGCCTTCCAAAGAAAGCAATCGGTCTGCCGCTTTGGAAGCGGCGATCTTATCTTCCTGAGTGGCTTCTTCCTCAATATAGGAAAAGGCGATAATATCGCGGTAAATAAAGGCGTTGGTTTCGTATTTGATTTCGCGCTTGAAATCATTCAGACCCGAGCGGAAAAGCATTTGCGCTTCGGCAGGACTTGCGCCTTCCGAACGGAGAAAATGCGCCGCCGCAAAGGTTCTTGGGCTGGTATTATTGGCAAACTGCTTGGTATCCAGAATAATTCCTGCAAACAAAAGCTCTGCTTCTTCTTTCAGAAGACTTCCCAGCGGCAACTGCTGCTCGAGCATTTCCGCCACGAGCTCGCACGCACTGCTCGCATTCGGTTCGATATACGTGATGGCGGGCTTTACGGGAAATTCCGAGCTTTGACGGTGGTGATCGATGATCACCGTGTTGGGGCAATTTTCAAAGAGTTCGGGGGCTTCGAATTGGCGAATGTTGTTTACGTCGGTGATAATCAGAAGCGTTTCCGAAGTGATCAGATCTTGCGCGGATGCACCGTCAATAAACATATTTTTATAAGCGGGCAGACCGCCGAGTTTTTTGAATACTCCTTTCAGGTTTGAATCGTGAATATTGATCACAAGATTTACCTTGGAGCAGTAATTCATGGCAAATCGTGCCATACCGATTCCCGCACCGATCGAATCGTGATCGGCAAAGCGATGGCCCATAATCAAAACGTTTGAGGCCTTTTCGATCAATTCTTTTACTTCCGTGGCGATGATGCGACTGCGGATTTTGGTTCTCTTCTGCACGGTTTTGGTTCTGCCGCCGTAGTATTCGATGGCATTGTCGCGCAGTTTGAGCACCGCTTGGTCGCCGCCTCGTTGCAGGGCAAGATCGAGCGCCTGATGGGCTGCGGTTTCTTTTTCCTGCATGGTGCCATCCATGCAAACCATACCGATCGAAATGGTAACTGGGATTCCCACATTGTCTTTTGAAATATCGCGCACACTATCCAAAATATCGAATCGTTTTTCGGTGAGTGCCTGCAGGTGCTTTTCTTCTGCGATCAAAATATAACGATCACTTTCCACTTCGCGCAGAATGGCGTTCATACTATCGGCCCATTCTTTCAGAAGAATCGAAATCTTTGCCGTGATCGTGCGGTAATTTCCTTGCAGAAAACGATCTGCTTCGGAATAGTTATCCACCGCAATATAAGAAACAATCGGGTTTTGATCCGAAAGGCGCTTTTTGAGTTCGTTCACGCGCGAGAGGGAATGCCAGAGGGTAATCAGATTGGTTTTGCCCTCGGAAAAAATGCGATAAGAGATCACTTGGTATTCTTGATCCTGAAGGGTGCCGATGATGGGCTTTTTCTCTTGCTCAAATGCTTCTTCTTCGCGAAGGCGGCGAAGAGAAATTTTTTCATCGGAAATTTCTTGAATGCTTTTGTGATAAAGCGCGCCTTCCGTGCCGCTTGCGGCTTGGAAGGCTTTGTTGTACCATAAAATTTCGCCGGAAAAATCCAAAATGGCGGCGGGCTCGGTTAAATTCATCAAGAAATCGAGAGTGAGACCGCTCAAAAAGGAGAGCGACTCTTCGTTTTTATGGGCGATTTTCGAAGAAAGGGTGGCAAAAATCCAAAACAGAGCGATCTGCACAAGCACAAAACTAATGCCGATGGGCAGATAAAGCCAACTGTTTGAAAGGAGCGAAACCGCTACCGAAAAAATGATCAAAAAAACAGAAGTTATGCCGATGATCACGGGAATTCGAAGCCGATCAAAGGCGGTGCTTTTTATGGTGCTTTTTCGTTTCATCCTGTTTCCTTTCTGAATTTGCATGATGGCATCGAAAAAATGAAGCGATGCTCCACTACAGTATAACATTTTCTTCCTCTTTTGTAAAGAAAAAAGAAGGAAAAAGAATCTTTTCCTTTCAGGAAAAGAAAAATATGCGTATTTTTTTGGTTTTTCTCTCGAAAAATGATGACAATTTTAAAAGAATATGGTATAATGCACCCAATTCATCGGGAGGAAACACTATGAATTTTTTGGAAGAAAGAATCACCCGCGACGGTTTGGTAAAAGAGGGCAATATTCTGAAGGTGGATAGTTTTTTAAACCATCAAATGGATATTGCGCTTTTGGATGAAATCGGAAAAGAATTCAAGCGCCGTTTTGGGCACAAAAAAATCACCAAAATTTTAACCATAGAAGCATCGGGAATTGCGATTGCATATCCGGTTGCCAGAGAATTCGGTGTGCCTCTTGTTTTTGCAAAAAAATCAAAATCCGTGAATC
>JAZOVP010000193.1:0-1688 GCA_045658765.1 Eubacteriales bacterium
CAAATGCCCGGCAGACGGTGAAACCGAGAGGGAAAAGATCAAGGAACAAATAAGGCTCTGGAAAAAGGAAATTCCCGATATCAAGCAAAAAACCATAGGAGCCATGCAAAGAAGTCATATTTCAAATTGGTAACCCTTGACTAAAGGTCAAAGTTATTATAAAATAAAGGATACAAAATTTTTAAGATAAGGAGGCAACAGTATGAAATATTCGGTAAATCATTTTTCGGATGGCGGCTTTATGTCCTTGCCCGCGGCTGTTGCCGAAAAGCATCTTAAAATCGCAAGCCATACACAGCTCAAGGTAATCCTTTGGGTTTTCAAAAACGGTGCAGGCGATATTGATGATAAAAAGGTATCCGAAGGACTAAAAATCACAACTACCGATGCCAAGGATGCCCTTGATTACTGGGCAGAAAATGGCATTTTGATTTCGGCAGGCGGCAGCGAAAAGCAGGCAGAAGAAAAGCCCGCCCAAAAGAAGACGGTACGCGCGGCAACCATCAAGCCGGATAGGAACGAGGTCGCAAGAAGAGGGCTTGAATCCCCCGAAATTTCATTCTTACTTCAGGAAGCGCAAAAGAAATTCGGCAGAGCCTTAAAGCAAAGCGAGGCATCAACTATCGTCTGGCTTTATGATGATGAGGGGATTGACGTTTCCTTGATGATTATGCTCTTTGAGCACGCATATCAGACCAATAATTTCCGCATAGGCGCTATCGAGCGAATTGCGGTTGAGTGGCTTGATAACGGCATAACCGATGTAAAAGAGGCGGAAGACTACCTTGTTATGAAAAAGGAAAAGCAAAACGCCTGGGCAACCGTTGAAAGAGCAATGGGAATTCCCCATAGAAAACCGAGCGAAAAGGAAGAGGAGCTTGCTCACCTTTGGGTTGAGGAGTGGAAAATTCCTTTTGAACTTATCAGAGAAGCATATAACGTATGTATTGATGCCACCGCAAAGCTTTCCTTCCCCTATATAAAGAAGGTAATCGAAAAGTGGCACGCCGCAGGAATTACCACGGTGGAAGAAACCAAAAATATTCAAGCTAAGGATAACAAGGTAAACGGCAAAAAGGGTTCTACCAACCTCGACCTTGCCAAGAAGATGATGTTTACCGATGATGATTTGGGAGAATAATATGGCTATTGATAATGAATATATAAATATCGCCTTAGTCCAAACCGAAGAAAACCGAAAAAAAGCAGTAAGAATCTACGAAACGCAGGTTGATATTCTTAAAAAGACAAATACCGAATTTGCCGAAATCAACTCGCTTTTGTCCGAAATCGGTTCAAAAATCGCAATAACCGCAATGCGCGGGGATGAAAAGCTTCTCAAAAGCTACGAGGAAAGGGCAACCCTTTTCAAGAAGAAAAAGGATGCTATCCTAAAGGAAGCGGGAATAGGCACCGCACCTAATTACTTCTGCAAAAAATGTAACGATTCGGGATACTCGGGCGGTAAGCTTTGCGAATGTGTTGAAACTCGCGCAAAGGCGATTGCGTTTGAAAAAATATTCGGTGTGATGAGCAAGGCGGATGCCACCTTTGAAAACTTTTCACTTACATATTACCCCGCCGAAAAGGATGAAAGCGGTTACTCACCGAAAAAGGTTATGTCAATCACATTAAAGCTTTGCAAAGAGTTTTGTGAAAACTTCCCCAAGTCGGAGGCCAAGCGGTCT
>JAZOVP010000194.1:0-6298 GCA_045658765.1 Eubacteriales bacterium
ATAGTGATAAAACGCTTCGGCGCCGTCGCCGCCGCCCGCGTTGTTATGAATATCCAGTGCCAAATCGGGAGCGAAGGCATTACATTCGCGGATCTCTTCCGAAAGCGAATCATTTTCATCCACCGTTCGGCTCATCAAAACCGAAACCCCGTGGCGAATCAGCTCTTCCTGACAAGATAGCGCGATCGAAAGATTCAGATCCTTTTCCAAAAATCCGTTTGCCACTGCACCGGGGTCATTCCCTCCGTGGCCAACGCCTAAAAATACTTTTGCCATTTTCTTCTCCTCCTTTTAAATTTCCACAACAACAGTATATGCACTCGGTCGAATTGCGTAGTTATTAGATTCCGAATAAATGCGAAGTTCCCCATCTTCCGTGATTAAGACAGAGCCAACTCCGTCTGGAGAACCATCGGTGAATTTCAAAGAAGAGTTTCGGATATTGTTTGCGGTGCTTCCGTCGTAACGAAGCGTGATTTGCGGAAAATCGACAGGAAAAACTGCCCTACTCTCACTTTGCCCCCAAACTTTCACGACAGTATGTGCGGTTGGCTCAATATCAAACTCAATTCGAACAAACAAATTTTCATCGGCTCGGTGCTCGGCCAAAAAAGAATCTTTTGCAAGCACTGTATAAGCACTATAACCGAGAATGGTTTCTGCAATAGTGCCTGTGTAAACTTTTCTTACGCTACGGATTGCATCTCCCATTTGCGAAACAGTATAGGTATCTTTTTTTCCGTTGATTGAACGGATGGCATCAGCAATATCGGCAATGCTGTTTTCTTCATACAACTTATTTGCCATCAATACCTCACCTCATTTCCATCGGGAGCAGAATTTTGCCCGATTTGAGCAAATGCTTTATTAAGATCCCTATTGTATTCCACCGAAACCAAAATTTCGGGATCGGCAAGAAAAGTTGCCGAGGGATAAAAGCTTTCCGCCCCTTCCGCCTTGCCGTTTTCATCGGTGATAAAAACTTCGGGCTCTTGATATGCTTCGTATTCCGTTTCTTTTTCGCTGAGTTCCACTTGAATTTTGGATAAATACAAAGTATTCGTGCCACCTGATCCATAATTTGCACAAATTTTTGCAACAGTTTTTCCCTTTGCGGTAGTAAAAGAATAATGAGTTTTTTCGGTTGCCTTGATGGTAATACCTCCGTTATCTCGTGTGCCATCGGTATATTCTACAAAGAGATAGGGTGTAGAACCCGAAACAGACACATACCCATCAAGTGAAATTGTATATTGCTGATTTTCTGAAAAGTTTGGAAGATTGAATCCTGTTCCAAAGGTTTCATAAAATACATTTACCTTGCCGCTATATCCTCCGTTTTCAAAAGTCCATCCGTTTGCCTTGAGAAGCTGCGATTCATCAAAAAGGTTTTTGCCAAAAGCATGCACCTCCACCCCGCCAAGATTCAAAACCCCCGATTGATAAGAAATGCTTTCCGAAACCAAGATCCATTCATTTTCCCCTTTTATAAAATAAAAAACGGAATAATGAATTTTCATTCCCGAGGCAAGCGTGGGAATCAGCGCAATCGCTTCTTCCGAAACAGCCGAAAATCGGCAATAAGAAGAATCGGTAAAATGCAGGGTGCAGATATGATTCTCCCATTCCGAAAGATCCACGCTTTCGATCACATATTCTCCCTCTCCCGAAGAAAACTCCCTCTCAAAACCGTTTTCAATCAGGTTGCAAAGATCGATCGTTTTTGCCTCTTCTTTGCTCGAAACCGAAAGGTTCATTTCATGGGCAATCGGAGAAAGATCCTCGATCAAAACGGGATTCCCCTTTTTTTCACCCTTTAAAGCATTGGCAAACAATTCGGTGGGCGCAGGATCTCCCTTTTCTCCCTTTTCGCCCTTTTCGCCCTTTTCACCTTGTTCACCCTTTTCGCCCTGCGGTCCCATCGGGCCGATTTCGCCTTTTGCATTTCCCGCATTGATTTGGGTTTTATCAAAGCGCACAAGGATCAGATTCCCGTTTTCATCGATATGGGCTTCACGAAGAAGTTCTCCTTCGATTTCTTTCATCTCTTTCCAGATCGCATCGGAAGAAACGGGATTCGGGCTATTGGGAACCACATTTTTTTCGATCACAAGCCCCGGCACCGAGCCGCCGTTTTCCGAAAACGAAACCACTCTTCCCTCTTCGGGATCCTTAATATCCAAAACCACCCTTGCTGTTTTGGCAATCTCATAAAGCACATCGCCCTCTTTTTGATAGCTTGCGGCATAAAGACTGATCTTGGGAGCGAGCATCACCTGCTTTGGAAGCAAAAGCGAAACAGAATTCCCCTCAAGAATAAGCGGCGCGGAAAAAATCATTTCGCCGTTTTTTGCCGTTTCGATCACAATATAATAAACCGCGCCCTCCAAAATCAAGCGATCGGGCAGATCGAGGGTGATTTTGGTGGCATTATGCTCCCCTTCAAATCCGCCGAAATCGCTCACGGGCAAATATTCATCTGCCGATAAATCAAAATGTAAATCTCTCATTTTTTCTCCTTTCATCTTATCACTTCCCATTCTTTCGACATTTGCCGATAAAGGGAATGAACATAAGAATTTCCGCCTCTTTTCTGATAAAGATCGTGAAGCGCGGAAACATCTTCGAGCTCATACATATGAATCTTTTTTTCGTGAAGATGCTTATAATACATTCCCGTGATCAGATCGCGAAGCACGCAAAGATCCACTTCCCTTTGCAGCATCAATTCTTTTTTCAGATCCGCATCTCCCGCCACGTGCTCCTCAAGAAGGGCTCGAATGGCGCGCATTTCCTCTTTGGTTTGATCCGTGCCGAATAGAAGCGATTTTATTTTTTCGCGCAGATTCGGGATGGTTACCGTGAGCACCGTGCCAAGGGAAATCAGAAGTCCGAGAAGGGATGCAAACACCCCCATAAATTCCCTCATTCTTGCTCAAACCCTCCTTTCCACTCGCAAAGCGCCGCTTCGAGCAAAATTCTCATTTCTTCCGCAGGCAAAACAATTCCTTTTTTCTTTAAAAGATTTTCAAGGTAATAAAGTGCTCTTTCGAGCTTTGCTTCGCCTCCGAAATCGCCATACATTTGCTCTACCGCATGAACCGTGGTTTTCGCCAAATTTTGCACGGCCTCGCTTTGCGCCTTATCGCGCCAGATTTTCCCCGCAAGGCGACCCAAATATGCCGCAAGAGAGGTGATGATCACCCCGAGGATCGAAATCAGGCACGAACTGATTGTTTCCGTGATCCATTCCATTTTTTCTTTCTCCTTTCGCTGAATGTAAATAGAGCGTAATGAAAAAGAATACTGACACACAATGAAAAAATAAAAAAAGAAGAGCGTTTTGCTCTTCTTTTTATGGAAATTGAATTTTATTTTGGCAAAATCACGGTGAAAACCGATCCTTTTTTCGGAGTGCTTCGCACCGAAATCGAACCGCCCGAAAGGGTGCAGATTCGTTTTGCAATACAAAGCCCGAGCCCATTGCCCGCCGAGGTATGCGAAGAATCTGCCTGATAGCACCGATCGAAAATATGCTTCATTTCTTCTTCGGTCATGCCGATTCCGTTATCGCGCACGGTTACCATCACATTTTCATCGTTTTGAACGGCAGAAACTTTAATCTGCCCGTTTTCGGGAGTGAATTTTATGGCATTGGAGAAAAGATTCGACCAAACATGATGAAGCATATCCGCATTGTGGCAAATGGCAAGGGAGGGCAAATCCAAATCCCATTCGATTTTCTTTTTTTCCCATTCCCTTTCAAATAAAAGCACACAATCGCGAAGCTGCTCATCGAGGGAATATTTTGCCTTTTCGCCGATGATCTCCTGCGTTTCGAGTTTTGAGAGAAGCAGAATATTGCTGCTCATATTGCTAAGGCGCTCCGATTCGGAAATGATAATATCGCAATACATATTCTTTTCCTCTTCGGTAAGATCTTTCTTTTTTAATTGCGCTGCAAAGCCCTTCATCGATACGATCGGGGTTTTGAATTCATGGGAAAAATCGCGGATAAAATCATTTCGGAAAATTTCGATGCTCCTGAGCTCTCGCGTCATTGCATTAAACGATCTCACCAGCTCCGAAATTTCGCCCTCGCCAATATCCTCGGAAATCTCAACACTAAAATCGCCGCCCGCTACTTTGGTGGTGGCTTCAATGAGCGATTCGATGGGACGAATTACCTTGGGCACCAAAAATAGTTTGCAATTCCCGCCACAATATTGGCAACAAGCAGCACCACAATCGGCATCCAAACCGTGGCAAAAAAAGCAGTGGGAAGAAGGCGAAATCCGCGCAGGATCGAAAAACTCACCACCGTGAGAATTCCCGAGCAGATCATGATCAAAAGAACGAAAAGATTGATCAGATTTCGAAAGCGATACGGCTTACCCATTTTTTCTCACCGCCTTATACCCAAGCCCACGAATCGTTACGATTTCAAAATCGGGATTCTCCTCAAAGCGTTCGCGAAGACGATGGATATGCACATCCACCGTGCGCTCATCGCTTTCGGAATCAAAATCCCAAATTTCATCCATCAGCTGGCGACGGGTAAAAATTTTATTCTGATAGGAAAGAAGCTGAAACAAAAGCAAAAATTCCTTTTGCGGGAGAAGCTGGGAATCCGAGGGGGTGGAAACCGTGAGCGAATCATAATCCACCACGGTTTCCCCAATTTCAATTTTTCGGGAAGAATTGATTTTACTGCGGCGCAAAAGCGCAGAAATGCGAAGAAGCATTTCCTCTTCATCCACGGGCTTGGTCATATAATCATCCGTGCCCGCAAGGAATCCCTCTCGCTTATCGAGCCGACCTTCCTTTGCTGTTACCATTAAAATAGGCAAATTGCAATCGGCGCTTCTGAGTTCTCTTGCGAATTCAAAGCCATCCATCCGAGGCATCATCACATCAAGAAGCACAAGATCAATATGCTCGTGATCCATTTTCTCAAGGGCATCCACCCCATCGCAAGCGCTGATCACGGAGTATCCGTTTTGTTCCAGAATTTTGCCGAAAAGAAGACGGGTATGGGGATCGTCTTCCACCACAAGAATTTTAAACATTCGGCTCCCTCCTTTTCTTTCTTCCATTTCATTGTAGCGCGCATTTTTAAACAGAATGTAAACTGACACGCAAAAAGTATTGAGTTTTTCTTTTTTTTGTGCTATAATTTCCGCGAAATTCGGAAAGGAATTTGGAATATGAAAACAATTTTATTCGATCTTGACGGTACCCTTCTGGATACCCTGCAGGATCTTGCCGATTCCGTAAGATACGCCTTCCGCGCAACAAATCTTCCCGAACCGGAAAACAAAGCGGTTCGAAAAGCGCTCGGAAACGGCGCAAGAAATCTGATCGAAACCCTTCTTCCCGAAGGAAAAAAAGATCTAATCGATGAAACCCTTGCGGTTTTCCGCGCCTATTATCAAACCCATTCCCATATTAAAACCTGCCCCTACGATGGAATCCCCGCACTTTTGGAAAAGCTTACTGCCGACGGCTACAAAATGGGAGTGGTTTCCAATAAACCCGATTCCGCGGTAAAAGTTTTGGGCGAAACCTATTTTCCCATCCTTCCCCTCCATCTCGGCGAAAGAGAGGGCATCAAAAGAAAGCCGAATCCCGATCCCGTTGAATTTGCCTTGAAAGAGCTTGGCGGCAAGAAGGAAAACTGCCTTTATGTTGGCGATTCCGAAGTGGATGTGAAAACCGGAGAAAACACGGGCATCCCCTGCATTGCGGTTACTTGGGGCTTCCGCGATCGCGATGTACTGGAAGAAGCAGGCGCCAAAATCCTTGTCGATACCGCAGAAGAACTCTATCAAAAAATCCGAGAGCTTTTATGAAAAAAATTATTTTTATCTGCCACGGCAATATTTGAACATAGTCAAAAAACACCTATCTATGCTACGTTATACCACGATTTGCAAGGTGTTTTGTAAATCGTACTACTTTTTTACTACTTTTGAAAATTAACAAAAATAGCCCTGAATATGACATAACGAAAACTGCTCACACCGACTAAGTGTGACCAGTTTTTGTTTAATCAAGTCCAAATTGATCGAGTAAGTCTTGTAATTCTTGATAACAAGAATAGCAATACCACTCTGTTTGTCCAGAAAAAATATGTTTTGAAGAATATGTTGCTTTTGCACCACATTCAACACAGTAGTGCTTTGGTTTACTGTCTTCTATGGCATTTTTCTCAGCCAACTGTTCTCTAGCTGTTGCAATATAGCTTTCATAAGGCTTTATCCCTTCGGGAGAACTAGAAACATAAGATATTGTTTCA
>JAZOVP010000195.1:0-9336 GCA_045658765.1 Eubacteriales bacterium
GCAATCGTGACTATATAAAACCCGCCCAAAACAAGAATGTCGGGTTCCACCTTGCGTATGCTTTTCCGCTTGGTCCACTGCACAAGTCCAAGTGTACCAAATCCCATACACACAAAGATAGGCACAAGTCCGAGCCAATCCGTTATGTTGTAAAGTCCCCAATGCACGCCCGTCAGATTATGGAAAAAACCATTGATGCCGGCAAATCCCACAGATGAACCTTGTGGGCCAATTGCACGGAAATCTACAAAGCAAATTGCCACCGTCCACAGTACAAACGCTGTAAGCAAACACACTGAAACGACAAAGCTTTTTCTAATTCTTTTCATTTTCTCTACCATCCTTTTGGTTTGTATTTTGGCTTTCGCCTGAATACAAGTTTAGGGAAAAGCAATGAAAAATGAAAGAATTTAGCCGTCACATCGATGATACGCTTCGTATCATTGCCGTTTTATCAGCATTAAAGCCTTGATAATCAAAAATGCAAATACAAATACCGCTGCATAGGGTTGCTGACTTACAATGAAAAGGCATACTCCAACAGCACTTAATGTCAGCGACAAAATACTTTTGCTCTGAGTCCAAAGTCTTTGACGACAGTTTTGCAGGGCAAGGGTTATAATGCCCAACACTATCATAATATCCACAAAAGCAATGTACGCAGTTTTTAAGTACGGCTGAACTTCACTCAAAGCAAGGAGTGATACCTCTCTGATAACGCCATTCGCTTTTTGACCGAAGAAAGGTAAAAACAGCAACAATGCCATACCACAGTCAAGTAAGCCGAAAATTAAATCACAGAGCGTTCTTTCTTTTTGCTTTTTATCATTTTCAGCGATGGCAAGTATTTCTTCACCAGATAGCAATTCATCCAAAGAGACTGAAAAGAACTTTGATATTGCCTTCAAAGACTCTATATTCGGGAATCCACGACCTGACTCCCACTTTGAAATAGCCGTTCGGGAAACATACAGCAATTCTGCCAATTCCACTTGTGCAAGACCTTTTTGTTTTCGGAGTTCCTGTAATTTTTCATTAAATTCCATAATAGCACTCTCTTATAAATTCTTATTTATCGGTCAGTTGTATTATAGCATAACTTGACCAACAAATAAAGAGAATATAAAAAAACACGCACAGTTTTTTAAAACTGTGGGTGTTTTCGTATCTTGTTGTACTGTCCTTAACAGTACGACTCATATGACTTGGCTTTTTTTCTTAAATTAAATCTTTTTCGTGGATGACCACGCCGTTTTCACGGAGTTTTTCTTGCAAAAGAGTGAAATCGATTTTGGAAAAATCATAGGTGATTGCGGCCGCTGTGCCTGCGGCTTCGCCTGTTACGGCGCAGCATGGGATCACGCGCATAATATCCCACATACTCTCGCTCACCGAGGTGCATCTTCCTGCCATAATTAGGTTTTTCATTTCGGCGGAATAAAGCGTGCGGAAGGGAACTTCATAAATCGGCCCGCGCTCACGCCAATCGGAAACAAGCCCGATGGAATCATCAAAATAAGTGTGGATTTCGTTATCATCGAGCGAATATTCGCCGCGGAGTTTGCGCGTCATACGAATTTGAGGAGTGGAGGCAAGGGAAGTGGGGATGGCACTGGGATCCTTTTTTTGTTTTTCTATGAAGTGCTCGAGGGTCATCCTATGGGATTTTTGCATCATTTCAGAAAGCTCTTCGCCATCAATTCCGCCAAAGCGCTCCAAATCGCGCACTCTTTCGCGATCGGCATCACTCTTTTTATTCTCGGGCTTATCCACAAAGCCAACCACGTTGAGGTGATACCCCTTTTGGCTATTTGAATAATACCAAGCCGCGAGCACATTTTTTTGCTGAAATTCGTCGGTTGGTGCGCCTGAAAAGTGCGCAATATCGGCATCGCCCGTGGCATCGATAAAAGCATTTGCCGCAATGGCTTGGCGGCCTGATTTGTTTTCTATCACCACATATTCTATGGTTTTATTTTTTGCGATGGCATCCACCGCATAGGTTCCGTATAAAATTTTTACATTGTTTTCCAAAAGAAGCTTTTCAGCCAAAAGGGCAAATTGGAAAGGATTGTATTGCACCTCGAAGCGAGGATCTTTTTCGGTGCGATTGCCCTTTTCTTCAAGCCAATTTTTGGGATAACCGCTTTCGGCTCCCAAAGAAATGGATAATCGCAAAAGCTCCTCTGCAATCCCAAAGGAAACCTGCTTTCCCATTCCGTCGCAAAGAGGCAGATAATAGGTAATCAGCCCCGCAGTGGCAAGCCCTCCGAGCAGATACTGCTTTTCTAAAAGAATCACATCTTTTCCGCCTCTTGCCGCCGCAAGCGCTGCAGAAATTCCTGCAATTCCACCGCCGCAAACAAGCACATCGCAATGATGCGAAATGGGCATTTTGATGGTTTGGGAGATCATTTTCGGTTTCCTTTCGTTTTTTAGATCAATTCATTGAAATAGAATTCAAATAGGGAAGCAGATCTTCTTTTTTTGCATTCTGCAAGAAAAGAGAGGCGGCTTCTTGGGCTTTTGCAATCAGTTCCATCGAAAAAGCTGAGGTGAAGGAAAAATCGGAAAAGCCGGATTGGCGCACTCCAAAGAAATCTCCCGGGCCTCTTGTTTTTAGATCGAATTTTGCAAGTTCAAAGCCATCGTGCGTGTCGCAAAGCTTTTTCAGGCGCTCTCTTGTGCTTTTTGCGGAATGGGAGGAAATAAGAATGCAATAGGATTTTTCGCTTCCGCGCCCCACTCTTCCGCGAAGCTGATGAAGCTGACTGAGCCCGAAACGCTCTGCGGAATGAATCACCATCACCGTGGCGCTCGGCACATCCACTCCCACCTCAATTACCGTGGTGGAAACCAGAATTTTGGTTTTGCCTTCTTTGAAATTTTGCATCACGCGCTTCTTTTCATCGGGTTTCATTTTTCCGTGCAAAAGTTCAGAAGGAATTTCGGGCAGTGCCTTTCGAATGGCTTCCCATTCCTCCACTGCCGAATGAATCGGGCTGGTATTTTCTTCATCTTCAATGAGAGGGCAAACCATATAGGCCTGCTGACCTTCATTGATTTTTTCCTTCAGGAATGCAAAAATTCTATCTTTCTTATCTTCGCCAACATATAGGGTATCCACGGGCTTTCTTCCCGGGGGAAGCTCATCAATCACCGAAATTCGGCTTTTTGCATGCAAAAACATAGCAAGACTACGGGGAATGGGAGTGGCACTCATCACAAGGGAATGAACCCCTTCGCCTTTTTCAGAAAGTTTCTTGCGGTGGCGCACTCCGAATCGGTGCTGCTCGTCCACAATGGCAAGACCGATTCCTTTGCATCTTGTTTTTTCTTCCAAAAGGGCATGCGTTCCGATCAGAATATAGGGAGTTTTATTTTCGGTAAATTCAAAGATTGCTTCTCGCTCTTTTTTTGTTTTGGAACCCGTGATCAGGAAAACGGGAATATCAAACGGAGCGAAAAGTTTTTGAAAGGATTGATGATGCTGCTCGGCAAGAATTTCAGTGGGCGCCATCAAAAGGGTGCTTTTATTGTTTTGGGCGCAAAGGAAGGCGGCGGTGGCCGCAACTGCGGTTTTTCCGCTTCCCACATCGCCTTGAAGAAGGCGGTTCATCGGAGAAATCATTCCGCTTCCCGTCATATCCTCAGAAATTTCGGCAATCACCCTTTTTTGCGCTCCGGTTAAAGAAAAGGGCAGTGAATTCATAAAGGGGGTGAGATCGGTTTTATCAAATCCCAAAACAAATTGCGATTCGGCGGCATTTGCAAAAATCGATGCCTTCACGGAAAAGGCAAAAAGTTCTTCAAATGCAAATCGCTCTTTTGCTTTTTTTAAATCCGCTTCTTTTTGCGGCAGATGCGCCAAAAGAAGAGCTTTTTTTCGTTCCATCAAGGAAAAAGAATTCAAAATGCCCTCGGGCAGAGTTTCTTTGATCTCGGGCAAAACTTTGAGTAAAAACTGCAAAATCAGCCCACCCAAAACCTTCGAGGAAATGGAAGCCACGGTGGGATAAACGGGATAAAGGGCATTCGGATCGGGAAGATGCTTTTCCCTTTGCGGAGAAAACAGATAAAAAGAACCCTTCTTTTCTTGCAAAATACCGCCGCAGAGAAACTCATCCTTTAAACGGATTTGATTCTTTAAATACGGCTGATTGAAATAGAGAATGTGAACCGAAGTTCCGTTTTCATCTTTTGCCAAAAAGCGAAGGGTTTTTCTGCCGTTTAAATTCAGCACTGCAGGGCTGCTTTCCACCGTGAGCCGAAAATAGGAAAAAAGCCCAACCTGCTCGGGAGAGATCGGATTTGTTTTTCCGCTTCGGTATTCTTTGGGAAAAATCATCAAAAGATCTGCCAGAGTATGGATGCCGGCACGACCAAGCGCTTCCTCGCGGGTTTTTCCCACTCCCTTCAAAACCGAAACGGGATCAGATAAACAGAAAGCCATTAAAGGGAAATGATATTTGCCGATTCACGGCAAAATTCAGCCAATTCCTTGGAGGAGGTGGCAATGAAAAATTGAGAACACATCTCTTTTACATTTTGATAAAACAAAGCCGCATCGGAAGCGGAAAGGGGCGCAAAGGAATCATCGAAGATCATCGGAAGGGAAGTGGTTCCAAGAATTTGCGCCAAGGAAAGACGAAACGACAACATTCCCATCTGCGAAATCACGCCGCCACCTGCTGCAAGCAAAGGAAGCACCGATTTCTGATCGCAGAAGCAAAGCTCGAATTCATCGTCGAAAAGAAGAGATTCGCCCTCTCCGAGCAAGAAGGAAAGCATATTGTTGATTTTTTGGGTGAGGGTATTTTTGAGATCAGCTTCGAATTTATTTTTTCTTTCTTTTGCAAGGGTGTGGTTTAAATCCACACTTTCAAATTCTGCTTTTTCTTTTGCGATGCGCTCGGTGAGAAGGGAAAGCTCGCTTTCCAATTCCTCGGGAGATTTTGCGGTTTTTTCTTTGGCAAAACCGATGGCATCGGTAAGGTTTTGTTTCTTTTTATAAAGCGCTTCGTTTTGCACGGAAAGGAAGGAAAGCTCTTTTTGCAAGTTCAAAAATTCGGGGCTCACAGTAAGCGTTTCTTTTTCCACATCTTGCGAAAGAAGCGAGTGATAATGCTCTTTTAGTTCTTCGAGTTCTTCTTCCAGATCGTAAACCGTATCGTTGGCATCGATAATTTCATCGCAAATGGCAAGCACTTCGCCGTCTTCTTCGCCATAGCCCATTTTGCGAATCATCTGAGCAATAATCTGGTTGGCATCGTCTTTTTCACGGGCTCTTTTTTCTTGGAGATTTTGAGCAGAAGCAATTTTTTCGCGGTAAACATCGGTGGTTTTGCTATGCGCCAAAACTTTTTCATAGAGCTGCATAAAGCCCGCTGTGTCGGCAGTGCCGTATTCTTCGGCAATCTTATTGATGGAGGCGGTGAAAAGGGTGGAAAGCACCCAAGCCGCCACGCCGCAAAGCACCATGGCGCCTGCACTGCAAAGGCAGATCGAAAGATCAAATTCAAGAAAATGCAACACGGCAAAAAGAGCGGCTGCACCACCAAAGAGCAGAATTCCGAAAATGCGCACAAGAAGCTGAGATACTTGCTTCTTTTTCAAAATCGCCTTTTGTTCTTCCAATTCGTCGAGCGTGGTTTGACCCTCAAAGAGTTTTTCGTGGTAATGAAGATTTTCCTCAGCAGAGGAGAGCGCAAGGCGCGCCTCGCTTAAATTGGTAACAGCAAGACTAAGACGGTTGTAGTTTTCTTTTGTTTGCTCCAATTCTTCTTTTGTGAGCTTGCCGATTTTATTTGAAACCTCAAAATTGGCAATTCTGAGTTCTTTTTCCTTTGCCAGAATTTTGCGGTGCACTTCTTCTGCGTTTTCTTTGTTGCGGCTGAGTTTTAAATCATCGGTGAAGCTTGCCATATCCGCTTTGATCAAAACACATCTGCGATCGTTTTCATCAATTTTTTCGCAAACTTCGGAGAGGGAGGCGGTATATTCTTCGATTTTCTGAATCCATTCGGGATAGCTTTCGATTTCCCCACGGATGCACGCTTCTTCCGCCAAAAGCAGATCCAGACTTCCGGTTTTTTCATCGTTGCAATAAAGACTGCGCTTTTTTTCCAAAACAAGCGCATCGCGATAAATGTTTTCGGTTTGCTCGGTTTTGGAAGCAATGCGGTTTAAAAGAGAAAAGCTCGGCTTTGCAACAGGGGCTTCGAATTTTGCCTGACGGAAGTAATTGATCAGATCGAAGGTTTCGCGATCCATTCCCGTTAAAAATTCACCGGGAGTAAGATCGGTTGAAACGGCTTTTCCGCTTTCCATGGAAACAAAGGATATGGCTTCCTTGGAGGCAATCACGCTTCTTTCAATGAGAAAAGGAGTGCCGTCTGCCACGAGGGTGATTCTGCCCGTTGCATCTTCTGCTCCACCTCGCGCCAAAACCACGGAATCGGCTCCGTAAAGAATAAATTGCACGAATTCGCAAACACTGGTTTTTCCGCAACGGAAAGAACCGAGAAAAAGATTGGCTCCCTCTCCCGGCTCCACAACCAGATTTCTGATTTTTTTAAATTGTTCGATTTCGATTTTTTTGATTACAAGATGCTGAAAACTCATATCCGTTTCCTTTTATCCATTCTGAATCCATTATAACCAAAAGAGTGTTTTTCGTCAATTGTTTTCCAATATAAAATGAGGCAGATTAATCTGCCTCATTTTCAAGCAATTCCGAAACGGTAACAAATTCATATCCGTTTTCAATCAGATAGGGTAAAATTTTTCTAAGAGCGGCGGGAGTGGGAAGGCGTTTGTCTTCCAAATCGTGAAATAGAATAATATCTCCGCCGGCAGCGTTTTCTTCCACTTTTGCGGCTATCGTTTCCGATTTTGGCATACTCCAATCTCTTGTGTCGAGCGACCAAAGAATATTTTGATAGCCCTTGTTTTCGAGCACTTCCAAAGAGGCATCGTCGTAATATCCCCCCGGCGGTCGGAATACCTTCGGCTTTTCTCCCGTTATATTGATTAGAATTTCTTCTGTTTTCGTGATTTCCTTTTCCAATTCCTCTTTTGATATTTTGGAAATATAGGCGTGGGTATACGTGTGGTTTCCGATTTCGTGTCCCGCATCGAAAATCATTTTGATCCGTTCGGGATCTTTTTCGGCGTTTTGCCCGATCACAAAAAAGGTGGCACGAATGTTGTGTTCCTTCAAAATCGAAAGAATTTCTTCGGTGTTTCTGCGGCTCGGCCCATCGTCAAAAGTGAGCGCAATTCTTTTTTCCTCAGTTTTGGCTTTTCGGTAGAGTTTGGCATTTGCAGTTCCCGAAAGGGGAATCAGAAAAGCTGCGATCAAAACCAAAAAACAAAGCGATTTTTTTATCCTTCCCATAATTCCTCCAAAGATCCGAATCGATAACCCTGCGCCTTCATTTTCTCAATGAAATCGCCCAAAATTTCGGTGTTTGTTTTGGAGGTGGGATGCAAAAGGATCACTGCTCCGTTGTGCACACGGCTCGTGAGTTTTTCCATCGCATACTCTGCTCCTTTTTGATTGTTGTTGTCCCAATCGGCCCAAGCAAGACTCCAAAACACCGTGCGGTATCCGCAATCCTTGATTGTTTGAAGGCAATTTTGGTTGTAGCCCCCTTCGGGAGGGCGGAAAAAGGGCGCAAGAGAAAGACCGGTTGCTTTTTCATAAGCTTCTTCCATTTCCCGAATTTCCGCTTTCAGATTTTCGGCAGAAAGGGTGGTGATATTCGGGTGATTTGCCGTGTGGTTGCAAACAAGATTTTTGTTTTCCGCCATTTTTTTGCAAAGCTCGGGATTCTCATTTGCAAAATGCTTCAAGATAAAAAAAGCCCCTGTAACTTCATGTTCTTTTAAAATGTCAACCGTTTTTTCAACGTTTCCGTTTTCATATCCGGCATCAAAGGTCAAATACAAAACCTTTTCGTCTTTTCCGATCCCCTTTGCGAGATCTTCATCCACAACGGGAAGGCGCGGTCTGTCGTTTTGGCTCTTGCTTAAAAAATACCAGTTTTCCGATCCGTCTTTTTTTGCAAAGGAAGGAATTGCAAGTGCGATCATGAAAGAAATTGATAAGAAAAATGAAATGATTTTTTTCAATTTTAAATCCTCCTTTACAAGTTTATTGTTTCGTTTTGCAAAAAAAATATGATTGCCTATTTTTAAAGGCAATCACAGTTTTTTGAAAATTTGTTATTTTGTTTTTTCAAATTCAGCGAGGATTTTTTTGAAATCCAAAAGCGCTTCTTCTTTTTTTCTCGGATCGCGCAAAAGAGCAGAAGGGTGATAGGTGGCAAGAATTTTCATTCCGCCCCGATCATACCAAACCCCGTGATTTTTTGTGATGGCAAAATCAGGGGAGATAATTCTTTGCGCGGCAACTTTCCCAAGGCAAACAAGAATCTTCGGCGATAAAAGCGAAAGCTGCTCTCTGAGATAGGCAAGGCATGCTTCCTCTTCCTCCGGCAGGGGATTGCGATTTTTCGGCGGGCGGCATTTTAAAATATTGGCAATATAAAAATCCTCTTCCTCAAGGCCGATAAATTCCAAATACCGATCCAAAAGCTGGCCTGCCGCACCCACAAACGGCTTTCCTTGCAGGTCCTCGTTTTCGCCGGGCGCTTCGCCAACAAAAAGGATGGTGGGGTTTTGCCCTCCTCGCCCGAACACGGTTTTGGTTCTTGTTTTGCAGAGCGCGCATTGTTTGCACGTCGAAACCGCTTCTTCCAGTTCCTGCATTTTTTCGTTTATCATTTTATGTTCTCCAGTTTGTTTTCCTGCATTTGGTTTTTAAGTAAATTTCAGATGGTGCTTTGGTTTTATATGCAAATTCCAAAAGGCGGGGAGGCACCAATTCGGAAGGAATCAGAAAATAAAAATGTTCTTTATTTTTTGCTCGGTAAAGATCTGCTTTTTGCGGGAATTCGGAAAAAAGCTGCATTGCGGGAAAAAGATCCTCAAATCGGGGAAAGAAAAAGCAATCCGATTCTTTTTGATCGGTTTCAATTCCGGTAACAAAAAGCTCGCATCCGCCTTTTTCCATGGGGTAAAGCTGTATGTAAACCTTTTCTCTTGCCGCATCGAATCCTGTTTCTTCGCGGGCTCGGTCGAATAGCTCCCAAATCACTTTTCTGCCGCGCGTGTTTTCATAATCGAATTCATCAAGGGTGATGGAAAAATGATCCAAATCCTCTTTGGTTAAATGAATGCGCAGTTCGTTTTTACCCTCTCGATACAGTTTCAAAATTCTCGCCTCACTTTTCTTATTCTATTTCAGTATAAGCACAAGCGGCGGAGTTT
>JAZOVP010000196.1:0-12537 GCA_045658765.1 Eubacteriales bacterium
AGGCGCTTCTGTCAACTTTCGTCGGATCTTTACCTGAAAAAGCACCACCACCGTGTCTTGCATATCCACCATATGTATCAACGATGATTTTTCTTCCGGTGAGTCCGCTATCGCCCTGAGGGCCGCCCACAACAAAGCGCCCCGTGGGGTTCACGAAAATTTTGGTGTTTTCATCGATGAGTGCGGGATCCACGGTGGGGCGGATCACGTGCTTGATCACATCTTCGCGAATGGTGGCCTGATCCACCTCGGCGCTATGCTGAGAAGAAACCACGATGGTTTCGATGCGCTTGGGAATTCCATCTTCATATTCCACGGTAACCTGAGTTTTCCCGTCGGGACGGAGATAGGGGAGAACCCCGCTTTTTCTGGCGGAGGTTAAGGTTTTGGCAAGTGCATGGGAAAGCGAAATGGGAAGCGGCATAAGCTCGGGAGTTTCATCGCAAGCATAGCCAAACATCATTCCCTGATCTCCCGCGCCTTCTGCATCTACCCCCATGGCAATATCGGGGGATTGGCTGTGAACGGAGCTGATCACGGCGCAAGTGTCGCAGTCGAAACCGAATTTTGCTCTATCGTAGCCGATTTCGCGAATGGTTTCTCGGGCGATTGCCTGAAAATCCACCAATGCGGTGGTGGTGATTTCGCCCATAATCAAAACAAGACCCGTGGTTACCGCGGTTTCGCAGGCAACTCTGGCTTTGGGATCTTGGGCTAAAATGGCATCCAAAACGGCATCCGAAATCTGATCGCAGATTTTATCGGGATGCCCCTCGGTAACGGATTCCGAAGTAAAAAATTGTTTCATCTTAATTTCCTCATTTATTGGTGTCAATTATCACCCCATTATAAACAAAAAATGAGAGAAAATCAAGAGGTTTTGAAGGAAAAAAACGCTTCTTGGAGAAAAAGCGCCAAAAAACGCAAAGGAAGCACTTTTTATTGCAAAGAAAAAGGGGAATCATTTTGGAAAAATGCACGATTTTACCTCGGAAAAACTTGACTGTTTGTACTTTTTGTGGTAAACTAATGCAGAATGAAAATCGGTTATTAGGCGAATTTTCTGATATTCAAAGGAGAATGAATTGGGAGAAATCATCGTTGTAACAAGTTTGAAGGGCGGTGTTGGTAAAACCGTTCTTTCCGCCTCTCTTGCTTACCATGCGGCAAGTCAGGGAAAGCGGGTTCTTGCCGTGGATATGGATCTTGGCACGGGCGGTCTTGATATTGCTCTTGGCAGGGAAGATTCCGTGATTGCCACCTTCCTTGATCTTTTAAGCGGTGCCGAGGCGCCGGAACGCGCGCTTTTCCCCGGCGACGACGGGGTGTTCTTTCTTTCCGCTCCCGTTTTTTTCAATGAAAGTTCTTTGGATTCGGTTTCCGAGGAGAATTTCGCAGCGCTCCTTTCTTATTTAAAAGAAAATTTTGATCTTGTGATTTTCGATATGCCCGCAGGCGGCGGCGCCGCGTTTCGATTTTTTGAAGATTGCGATCAGGTTTCCCAGCTTCTTTTGGTTACCACCGCCGCGCCCACTTCGGTTCGCGCAGCAGAGCGGTGTGCGATGCGGCTCAAAACCCCCGAGAAGGCAAAGCTCGTGCTGAATTGCTTCCGCACCCGAAAGCCGGGAGATAATCCTTTTCGCGTGCTCGAGGTGATTCGCCGCGCAAGTGTGCCGATCATTGGGGTGGTTCCGTTTGATTCCGAAGCCGAAAAGGCCTTGGCGCGCGGAATTCCCTTGGCGGGAAATAAAAAGAGCAGGGCAGGCAAGGCAATCGGCAATATTTGCGAGCGCCTTTTTGATGAAAAAGTGCCTTTGTTCCAAGGAGTTTTGAAAAGAAAGAAGCGGCTTCGTTTTTATTAAGTCTACCACGGAGGTGTGAATATGCAAATTGCGTTGATTGCGCAGGATGACAAAAAAGAATTGATGACCCAGCTTTGTATTGCTTATTGCGGAATTTTAGCAAAGCATCGCCTTTGTTCTACCGCCACCACCGGTAGATTCATTTCCGAAGCAACAGGGCTTGAAATTGAACTGGTGCTCCCCGGAGCAGGCGGCGGTGCCGAGCAGATCGCTTCCCGCATTGCTTACGGCGAGATCGATGTTTTGCTTTATTTTCGCGATGCCACGGATGAATTCGATTCGCAGGATGCCAATCTCATTCAGCTTTGCGATACTTATAATCTCCCGATCGCCACGAACCTTGCCACTGCAGAAGTTTTGATTATGGCACTCGAGCGTGGAGATCTGGATTGGCGAAAAAATATGCACTAAAGAGTAAAGGAAAAAGAAATTATGCTCAGAACGGATTATCTCTCCTCTTTCGGGGAAAAAGATATAGGAAAAAGAATCAAAGTTTGCGGATGGGCGCAGAAGCAAAGAGATCTTGGCTCGCTGATTTTTATTGATCTTCGCGATCGCAGCGGCATCCTTCAGCTTGCTTTTGATGAAAATACTCCCAAGGAATTGTTTGATCTTGCCTTCGGTGTGCGCGCAGAATATGTGCTCGCCGCAGAAGGTGTGGTTCGCGCAAGAGCGGAGGGTGCGATCAATCCCAATCTTCCCACCGGCAAAATCGAACTTGCCGTGGAAAAAATGGAAATTCTTTCCGAAGCGCAAACCCCTCCCTTTGAAGTGCTCAATTCTCCCAATGTGAAAGAAGAGATGCGCTTAAAATATCGTTATCTCAATCTTCGCCATCCCGATTTGCAGGAAAACATTCGTTTCCGTCATCACCTTGCCAAAAGCGCAAGGGATTACTTTGATACGGAAGGATTCCTTGAAATCGAAACCCCCATTCTCATTAAATCCACTCCCGAAGGCGCAAGGGACTATTTGGTTCCCAGCCGTGTTCACCCCGGCTCGTTTTATGCGCTTCCTCAATCGCCCCAGCTTTATAAGCAGCTTTTGATGGTTTCGGGATTTGATCGTTATATGCAGATCGCAAAGTGCTTCCGCGATGAAGATTTGCGCGCCGCTCGTCAGCCGGAATTCACCCAGCTCGACCTTGAAATGAGCTTTGCCGATGAAGATGATGTGATCGGGATCAACGAGGGCTTTTTGAAAAAGATTTTCCGCGAAGAAATGGGCATCGAGATCGAAACTCCTCTTCGCAGAATGCCTTATCGCGAGGCCATGGAAAACTATGGCTCCGATAAGCCCGATCTTCGCTTTGATATGAAGCTTGTGGATCTTACCGGAATTGTAAAAGATTCTTCGTTTAAAGTGTTTGCAGGTGCTGTGGCAGAGGGCGGTTCCGTTCGCGCGATCAATGTAAAAGGCGTGGCAGAAAAAATGAGCCGCAAAGAAATCGATAAGATGACCGATTTTGTGAAAACCTATCGCGCCAAAGGTCTTGCTTGGCTCAAGGGCGGGGAAGAAACCACCTCCTCCTATGCCAAATTCTTAACTCCCGAGGAGAATGCTGCCATTGAAACGGCGTGCGGCTTTGAAAAGGGCGACGTTTTGTTTGTGGTGGCGGATGCGAAAAACCAAGTGGTATTCGATTCCTTGGGCGCTCTTCGCTCCAAATGCGGCGAAGAATACGGCTTTTATGATAAAAAAGAATTCTCCCTTCTTTGGGTTACCGATTTCCCCATGTTTGAAAAAGACGAGGAAAACGGTCGCTATAAAGCGATGCACCATCCCTTCACCGCTCCTAAGGATGAGGATCTTCCGCTTCTGGATACCGCGCCCGAAAAGGTTCGCGCCAAAGCGTATGATATTATCATCAATGGATGGGAAGTGGGCGGCGGCTCCGTTCGTATCCATAGAAGCGATATTCAAAATAAAGTATTTGATATCATCGGTCTTTCCAAGGAAGAAGCGAATCTTAAATTCGGCTTCCTTCTGGAAGCGTTCCGTTATGGCGTTCCCCCTCATGCAGGTCTTGCCTTCGGGTTCGATCGTCTTGTGAGTTTGCTTTTGGGGCTTGATGCCATTCGCGATTGCATTGCCTTCCCGAAGGTGCAAAACGCCTGTGAACTGATGACCGAATGCCCCGCAGAAGTTCCGCTCGAAGCGCTTGAAGAGCTTCAGATTGCGGTGGTGAAAAAAGATAAAGAATGATTTCTTGAAAGGAATTGGATTGAATTTATGATCGAAATCAATGGGATCACCAAACGCTACGGCACAAAGCTTGCGGCAAACAATGTGAGCTTTTCCGTTGGTGCAGGTGAAATTATGGGCTTCCTCGGCCCCAACGGTGCGGGGAAATCCACCACCCTCAATATTCTTACCGGCTATCTTTCCGCAACCGAGGGTACTGCCAAGATCGATGGAATCGATATTCTTTTGAATCCCATCGAAGCCAAAAGCAAAATCGGCTTTTTGCCCGAACAGCCCCCTTTGTATTTGGATATGACCGTGGAGGAATATTTAAATTTCGTATATGATTTGAAGCGTTGCCGTCTTGACCGCGAAAGGCATTTGAAGGAAATTTGCGATGTGGTTAAGATCAGCGATGTGTATCATCGCGTGATCCGCAATCTTTCCAAGGGCTATAAGCAAAGAGTTGGCATTGCGCAGGCACTTGTGGGCAATCCTCCCGTTTTGATTTTTGATGAACCAACGGTAGGCCTTGATCCCAAGCAGATCATTGAAATCAGAAATCTGATCAAAAAACTCGGAAAAGAGCACACAATCATCCTTTCCACCCATATTCTTTCCGAAGTGCAGGCAATTTGTGATCGCATTGTGGTGATCAATAAAGGCAAAATCGTTGCCGATGAAAAAACCGAAAATATCGCCCGCGCCGTGGAAGACAAGCGCAGAATGACCTATAGCATCTGCGGCCCGCAAAACGATGTGTTGAAACTGATCAAATCGATCCCCGGTGTTGCCTATGCCGAAGTGATCGGTCAGCGCGACGGTGATAGCACCTCGTATTTGATCGAAAGTGAAGAAAATATCGATATCCGAAAGTCCCTCTTTTTTGCTTTGGCAGAAAAAAGATGGCCTGTGATCGGAATGGATGTGATGGGAATGGATCTGGAGGATGTGTTCCTTGCTCTCATCACCGAAAAAGACCGCAAAAAAGAAAAGAAGGGAGGAAGATAAAATGCTTGCGATTTTCAAAAAAGAGCTTCGTTCTTATTTTATCAGCCCCATCGGCTATATTTATGTGGCACTGTTTCTTGCTGTTTCCTCTCTTTTGTTTACCTATACCACGCTTTATTCCGGCACCTCTGAAGTGAATGTGTATTTTACTTTGATGCTTTATCTCTTTGCAATTCTCATTCCGCTTCTTACCATGAGAATGCTCAGCGAAGAAAAAAAGAGCAAAACCGAGCAGATTCTTCTCACCGCGCCGGTTTCTCTTTTCCGAGTGATTTTTGCCAAATACCTCGCGGCGTTCACTCTTTTTGCGGGCACACTGCTGATCTCGTGCCTTAATTTCATTGTTCTTTATGTGTATTCCAATCCCAACACGGTCATTATGCTTTCCACCACGCTTGGAATCCTTTTGATTGGCTCGGCTTTTGTTGCCATTGGCATTTTTGTTTCGGCACTCACCGAAAATCAGCTTGTTTCTGCTTTGGTTACCATCGTTTCCATTGCGGCAACCCTTGTGATCGGGATCCTTGCCAATTATGTTCCTTTCACCCCTTTGCGCGTGGTGATGAAGTGGCTTTCTGTTTTCGACCGCTTTTATGTGTTTACCTACGGGTATTTTGATGTGGTTGCGCTTTTGTATTATATCTCCATCACCGTAGTATTTCTCTTCCTTACCGTGCGCGTGTTTGAAAAGCGCCGTTGGGAATAACGGTTTATTTTAAGAAAAAAGGGATTATTTATGGAAAACAAACAAATGCAATTTGATCGGAAGAAGTTCTTTTCTTCCCGAAAATTTAAATACGGCGCCGCTGCCACAGTGTTTACTGCACTTTTCATCGCCGCGGTGATCCTCTTGAATGCGATTGTTTCCGCTGTGGATTCCAAATACAGTTTGTATTTCGATCTTACCAAAGATCAGATCTTTTCTATCAGCGAAAAAACCACCGAAATGGTGGATGCTCAGCTTGAAGAGTATAAAGCAGAAAATGGGGAAGATCCTGAAATTGTGATCAGTTTCCATACGGCGCGCGATCGCATTTTGGAAGATGAAATGAAAAGCTGGGTGGTAAACCTTGCCGAAAGCTATGCCGAGCAGTATCCGCAGATCAAGGTGGAATTCAATGAGGATTTGAATTCTCACCCCGAAAACTATGCAATGTATACCGAACTTGGCTATAATATCAATACCAATGCCATTATCATTTCCAACACCTCGGCAAAAGGTGCTTTCCGTTATCTCACCTTTGATTCCTGCCTTGTTTATGATGAAGAAGGCAAAGAAGTGTGGGCATTCCAAGGGGAAATGAAGTTTAATGCGGCCCTTTCTTATATCACTTCGCATAAAGCTCCTGTTGTTACTTTCACCTCCGGCCACGGCGAATCCGTTCCCAAGGCACTTGGCGAAATTTTAACCAACTGCGGCTTTACCATCGAAACTGTGGATCTTTCGAAGGATGAAATCAGCGACGATTCCAAAATGCTGATTATGTGCAATCCCCAAAAGGATATCACCTATTCCACGAGCGATACTGCCATCACCGAATACACCAAAATTTCCGATTACCTGAATGCTTATCGTTCTATGGTTGTGATTGCAACTCCCACCACTCCCGAACTTCCTGTTTTGGATGAGCTTCTTGCCGATTGGGGCATGGAAGTGGTGCGCGATCAGGTGGTAATGGATGATGTTGCCAATCACCTGCAAGACAATCAAATGCTCTATGTGGATTATGCCAAAACCGAAAATGTTGCGGCGGCACTCACCCAAACCATCACCAAGCTTTCCAATCCTCCCAAATGTATTTCCATTGATAGCGCTCCCATTCGCATCCTCGATGAGGGCGATGGAGAAGTTTCCATTGTGGAGCCCGTTCTTCTCAGCGGCGAACATTCTTATGTGGAAATTCAAACCGAAGAAGGCAAAAAGCGCGAAGAAGGTCCCTTCAATCTGATGGCGCTTTCCACTCGATTCACCTATATTGATAATGCAAAAACCTATGGTCATCTGCTTGTGATCGGAAGTCAGGATTTCACCGAAACCAATGCTTTCCGCTCCCAGTTTGGCAACACCGAAATTGTTTATCAGATGATCCGTCTTCTCTCCGATGAAGATATTTATATGGAAACCCATTATAAAGTGCTCGAAGATCCCACCATTGCCATTCAAAGCGGCACGGTTTATACCTATGGTGTTGTGACTGCCATTCTGATTCCTCTTGTGTTCTTTGCATGGGGAACGGTGGTTTATATCAAGAGAAAGCATATGTAACGGAGAAAAAATGAATCGAAATAAAAAAACAGAACCTAAATTAAAATTTTCATTTTCCGAAATTTGGAGCAATCCCCGCGGCCGTGCAATTTTTCTTTCTGCGGCGGTAATTATCGTTTGTGCGATTTTATATGTGGTGCTGCTTTTTACCGTGCTTCGTCCCGAAGAAGAAGCCGAGCCCCTGCCCACAATCGGTAATCACGGCGAAAAGATGGAAAACGGAAGACCGTTTGTGATGGATCCCATCCAAATCGATGCCCTGCAAGGCATTCGAGTGGAAAATGAATTTGGCGGTTTTTATTACTATCGCGGCTCCGATAATGAATTTTATTTTGAAGGCGCGGAGCACATGCTCTATGATCAGTCCAGCGACTGGATGAATAATACCTCCCAAGATTTTTCCGATTTAATGCAAAGTGTTTCCATGGTAGATTCCTTGATGAATCTGGTTCGCTATATGCTCTCCACCGAAGAGGTGGTGGGATACGATAAAGCAGATCTTGCCAAATACGGCCTTGCCGATCGCGGTCAGGCGGCAGTAACCCTCGAGTATCTTGATGGAGATCAAAAAGTTTCCAAAACCGTTTATTTCGGCAATAAAACCGTAAATGGAAACGGATATTATGTGATGCTTGAAGGCAGAGATGCGCTTTATATTTTGGGCGACACATATATCACAAGATGTCTTTTTACCGATGTGAAAAATTATTTTCTCCCTCAGGTGGCGCCTTCGGTTTCTTCGAATACCTATAACGAAGTGCAGGAGCTCACGATTCGCAAAAAAGGTGAAACCTTTGCTTCGATTCGCGCTCTCACCGAAGAGGAAATCAAATTAACCGCGGAATTGTTTACCCATATGTTTACCACTCCCGCGGGTTATTACCCCTCCACCGATAATTTGCAAAAGCTTCTGGAATCTTTTGTTTCGTTTGTGGGCGAAGAAGTGGTGGAATTTGATCTCACCCGTCGCCTTTCCAATCCCGAAACCCGCGATGAAATCCAAAAGCTTTTCCGACTTTATAGTCTTACCGATTCGGAAAATAATTGGAACTACGAACTTTATTATAAATACCAAAACTTCGATATTACCCTTTATATCAGCTCCCGCCTTGAAGTGGAAGGGGAAGAGGGCGCCGAAAAGAAATATATTTATTATGTGTATTCCCCCGATTTTGATCTGATTGCAGAATTTGATGCAGAAAAACTTTTCTTTGTGGAATGGGAACTTTTAACTCTGCTCGATAATCATTCCTTCTCTGTTTCTATCGATCAGGTTGCCACCATGGAGCTTTCCTATGAAGATACCCATGCAAAATTCACCCTTCAGGATGAAGGCAATAATTTGAAGGTTTCCTCGTCAAACGGGGTTCCGGTTGTTACCGATAATTTCCGTCAGCTCTATAAAGCAATCCTCTTTACCACGATGGACGGATACGCTGTTCAGCCCGAAGAATCCGCAAAGATTCTCACCTTGAAGATCATCCTTCGCGATGGCAAGGAATATCTTTTCGATTTCTATGGAATGACCGCAAGAAAAGCGTATTACACCTTGAACGGTAGCGGCGAATTCTATGTGAATCGCGATTATGTGAAGCAAATCATCTCTGCTTGCAACGGAATTCTTGCCGGAGAAGAAGTTACCGTGGATCGCAAAAACTAAAAAGAAAACAAAAAAAGAAGACTCGAAAGAGTCTTCTTTTTTTATATGTGAATTAAAATTCTTGTTTTAAGTCGCGGTTGAAGAGTGCATCGAGCCCTTCTTCAATGGAAAGGTTTTCATAAAGCATGGAATAAACAGCGCCGCAAATCGGAAGATCCACATTCTTTTCTTTTGCCAAGCGATGAATGGCTTTTGCGGTGTAATATCCTTCTGCAAGATCCTTGAACTGCTCACCCTTTGCAAACATTTCGCCAAACATACGGTTGTGGCTGAATTTGGAAAACACAGTGGCTTCATAGTCGCCGAGGTGGCAAAGGCCATAGGCGGAAAGGGGATTGCCGCCGCACGCTTCGATCAAACGGGAAATTTCTCTGGTTCCTCTCGACATCAAAGCGCCTTTTAAGCTGCTGCGTTCAATGCCGTCGAGCACGCCTGCCGCAATTCCGATCACGTTTTTAGCGGCTGCACCGATTTCATTTCCGCAAAGATCGTTGCCATAATAAAAGCGGATCAAAGGGCCTTTAAAAGAATCAACAAGATTCTTTTTGAGTTCTTCGTTTTTACTGTCGATCACCATGCAGTTGGGCACACCCTTGATGAATTCTTGGGGATGTCCGGGGCCAACCCAAACAGCAAGATTTCCGTGATCGCCCATCACTTCTTCAAACACTTCGGAAAGGCGTTTGCCGGTTTCAATTTCAATGCCCTTCATGCAAAGGATAAAGTTTTTCTTGGTAACATCGATTTTGGTATCCAAAATTTCGTGAAGCAAAGCACGAAAACCTTGAGAAGGCACAGAGATCACAATGGTTTCTGCTTCCAGCGCTTGATCGATTTCGGTTAAAAGACCAATCGATTCGCGAAGGGTGATCATCCCGTTGGTTCTGGTTTTTAAATATTGCTGCATATGAGGGGTTTCGATCGGGCCATAGAAAGAAACCGAGTGTCCGATTTGATCCAAATACCAACCGATAAAAGATCCCCATCTTCCGCATCCGATAACCGTGATTTTCATAGAAGGAATTTCCTTTCGTTGCTATTATTTTTTGTCTTCCTCGCGTTTTGCGGCTTTGGTTGCTTCATTTGCAAGCATTTCCGCTAAATCACTTGCGCTTTTCGTTGCATCGGCTTCGCGCTTTTTGGCGTTTTCATCAATGCTCTTTTTGAGTTTTTCTTCTTTGATGGAAAGAATTTTTTCGGTGGTTGCGCCTTCTTCCATCGAAGCGGCAAACTGATCCTCATCCATCACTTCGTTTTCCATCAAGAAGGAAGCCACAAAGTGAAGCTTTTCCATATTATCTTTCAGAATCTGAATTGCCTTTTCAAATGCAGCATTCACAATCGCCAAGGTTTCCTCGTCGATCATTGCCGCAATCTTTTCGGAATAGTTGGGAGTGCTGGAAAAATCTCTTCCAAGGAACACTTCGCCTCCGCCGCTTCCGTATACCACCGGACCGAGCTTATCGCTCATACCGTATTTTGTGATCATACTTCTTGCGATTTCGGTGGCTCTTTGAATATCGTTGGAAGCGCCGGTGGAAATATCGTTTAAAATGAGCTTTTCAGCAACTCTGCCGCCCAAAAGGGAAACGATTTCTTCTTCCATTTCGATTTTCGACATATAACTCTTATCTTCGCTGGGAAGAGAAAGGGTATAACCGCCCGCTCTGCCCGAGGGAATGATCGAGATCTGATGCACCTTATCTTGGGTGGGAAGAAAATGGGTAACAATGGCATGACCCGCTTCGTGATATGCGGTGAGCTTTTTATCTTTTTCTGCCACTACCTTGCTCTTTTTCTGCGGGCCCACAATCACCTTAATGGTGGCTTCTTCAAGCTCGGTGGTTCCGATCAGTTTTTTACCTTTTCTCGCCGAAAGCAGAGCCGCTTCGTTTAATAGGTTTGCAAGGTCTGCGCCGGTAAAGCCGGGGGTGGATTTGGCAAGGGTGGAAAGATCCACGTCTTCTTCAAAGGGCTTGTTTTTGGAGTGAACCTTCAAAATGGCTTCTCTGCCTTTGATATCGGGGTAATTTACCGTTACCTGACGGTCGAAACGGCCGGGACGAAGCAGAGCAGGATCCAAAATATCGGGGCGGTTGGTTGCCGCCATCACGATCACGCCTTCATTGGAACCAAAGCCGTCCATTTCCACCAAAAGCTGGTTTAAGGTTTGCTCTCTTTCGTCGTGCCCGCCGCCGAGGCCTGCACCTCTATGGCGACCAACGGCATCGATTTCATCGATAAAAATAATACTGGGTGCATTTTTCTTTGCGTTTTCAAAAAGGTCTCTCACACGGGAAGCACCAACACCCACATACATTTCCACAAAATCCGAACCGGAAATGGAATAGAAGGGAACACCCGCTTCGCCAGCCACTGCCTTTGCAAGCAAGGTTTTACCGGTGCCGGGAGGGCCCACCAAGAGCACACCGTGAGGGATTCTGGCGCCGAGATCTTGGAATTTTGCGGGGTTTTTCAAGAAGTCAACCACTTCGGTAAGTTCTTCTTTTTCTTCATCTGCGCCTGCCACATCGGGGAAAAACACCTTTTTCTTTTCATCGGCACCCATTTTTGCCTTGGCTTTGCCAAAGGAATTGATTCTGCCGCCCTTGCCGCCGGTTGCCTGGTTCATCGCAAAGAACCAAAGCCCGATAAACACAACGATGATTGCAACATAGGGCAAAATACTCAACCACCAAGGGGTGGATGCGATGGGTTCATAGTGATAGGTTTCGAGGTTTCCGCCGCTTCCGTCGCTCTGTTTTTGATTGACTTTCACGAACTCTTTCACATCATCTCTAAAATAGGTGATGCTTTGCAGTTTGAACTGCACTTTTTTGTTTTCAGTGGTGATCAGGTCGAGTTCACCTTCGGGGGAAACCGTGAAGCTTTTCACTTTATCTTGCTCGAAAAGATCTACGATTTTGCTATAGGTGAGTTCTTTTTCGCCGGTCAGATTAAACAGTGAGGTTGAAACCAAGATCACAAGTAAAATCAAAACCGAATAAAAGATAATAACCTTGAAATTGTTTTTCTTCATTTTGATAAAAAGGTCTCCTTAATGGGAATTTTACGAATATACTTCGGGTTTTAAAATGGCGATGTAGGGAAGATTGCGGTAGATTTCATTATAGTCTAAACCATAGCCCACAATGAATTGATCCTCCACCTCAAAACCGCAAAAATCGGTTTTGATCGGAACGGCTCTTCTTGCGGGTTTATCGAGCATTGTGCAGATGCGCACGGAATTTGCTCCGCTATCCATAAAAAGATTGGATAAAGTTTGAAGGGTTCTTCCGCTATCTAAAATATCTTCCACCAAAAGAACATCCGCTCCCTTGAGGGAATCTTTTTCGGGAAGTGCTTCCACCGCCACATTGCCGGAGGAAACGGTGGATGCGCCATAGCTGGATGCTCTCAAAAAGAGCACCTGACAAGGAAGATCAATTTTGCGGATCAGATCAGCGATAAAAATAAACGATCCTTTCAAAACACCAACTAAGATGAGGTTTCTTGATATGCAGCTTTCGCGGTAATATTCCGTGATTTCCTTG
>JAZOVP010000197.1:0-1184 GCA_045658765.1 Eubacteriales bacterium
TGCAAGGCCTCGCGAGGATGTGCTTTTTTGGGATCCTTTTTGCGGAAGCGGAACCATTCCGATTGAAGCTGCCATGATGATGAATTCGGTTGCCCCCGGCTCTTTCCGTTCTTTTCTCGCAGAAGATTTTTTGGATCTACCTGAATCAATTTGGAAGGAAGCTAGGCAAGAAGCGTGCGATCTTAGAAAAAAATCAAAATTCGAAGCATTTTCAAGTGATATCGATCCGAAAATGGTGGAAATGGCAAAAATCAATGCAGCTTCCGCAGGAGTATCCGAATCGATCCGATTTTTCCCTAAAAACGCACTCGGAATCGAAACGCAAGGAAGAAAAGGCACCATTGTTTGCAATCCGCCATACGGTGAGCGTATGGATTCGATCGAAGAAGTTTATCGCCTTTATTCGGCAATGGGAGCTCATTGGAAACAGCTTGATCGTTGGCAGATCTATGTGCTCACACGCGATGAGAATTTCCAATCCCATTATGGCAGAAGAGCCGATAATATTCGAAAACTCTATAACGGAATGCTCAAGTGTTTTTATTATCAGTTTTATAAAAACGATAAACCAAATTCCGATTTTCGTTCTTCTCATCAAAAAGGCCGAAAGGATTTTTCCCATGAAAGTAAAAAAGGAAACCGCCCTCCGAGAAAGAAAAATTGAGTTTTTATCTACCGTTTCAGGCATAGAACTTGGCTATGGAAGTGAACGCCGTGATCCTTTTGCCGTGATATACCCTCAGGATTATCAATCCAATCTGCGCTATCCCTTGCAGGTGGTATTTCATTCTGCAGGGCACAATCTGTATTCCGCTGTTGGCACAATGTATACCAAAGGAAATCACGATATCTATAAAATCCCCGATGATTTCTTCGGCTTGGTTTTAGATTGCAGAGAACACGAAAACAACGATTGGTGGTGGGGCGGTATCAATGCCAAAGGGGAAGGGGATCCCGAACGAAGTGGTGTGAATGCAATGCCTGTTGAAAAAAGATGTGTTGCCACCGTGGAATGGATTCTTCAGAATTTTCCCATTGATCGCGATCGTGTGTATGCTGTGGGCAATTCCATGGGAGGAAGCGGCGCCTTGGGGATTGCACTTGTAAGGGGAGGTCTCTTTTCCGCCATTAAAGTAAACGTTCCCGCAGGCGTTCGCCATGCGGCGGGTCGCGCCTGCCTTGAT
>JAZOVP010000198.1:0-1169 GCA_045658765.1 Eubacteriales bacterium
TTCTCAGCTTTTGGAAAAGTACGAAATCACCCTTGGCAGGATAGAGAATTACGAAATCACGCTGAACACTTCCCGCGCGTATATGGAATACAAAGCGGCGCAGGAGAAGAAAAAGGAAGCGAGAGAGCAGAAGAAAGCGGAGTTTTACCGCTTTTTCGACAGAGAAAAACGCAAACGCAAAAAAGAGGGCAAGCTCAAAGGCAAGGCGGTATGCTTTTCGCATCCCTTGGAAATGGAGTTGGACATTTCCAAAAAATTGCTTTCGGCGGTGTTTGCGGAAGCGGGCTTTTTCACGAGCCATGCCGAGGAATGCGATATTTACGTATGCTTTGAAAACGAGAGCGGCGCAAGACTGAAATCGGTGCAGGAAAGAAAGAGCAAGGTTATGTACGTGCAAGATTTTGCTAAATTTTTAGGCGTAGAGCTTGGCTGAGGAAGGAGCGCCTTATTAGAGTATGGGCGCTTGTCGTCAAGCTAAGATAGGGGGTACGGTATGTACAAATTGCCCGAACAATTTATTGTAAATATGAAAAAACAGCTTCCCGAAGACGAATGGGAAGCCTTTTTCGCTTGTTACGAAAATAAACCCTATAAAGGGGTGCGATTGAACCCGTTGAAGGGGGGCAGGTGCGAGTTGAAAGCCTATTTGCCCTTTCTCGGTGAGCCGATTGAATGGGAAGAAAACGGGTTTTACACCGAAGAAGAAAAGCTCGGCGCGTCTCCCTTTCATTTTGCGGGGTTGTTCTATTCCCAAGAGCCGTCCGCAATGAGCGCAGCCCCTCTTTTAGAGGTGCAGGAAGGGGAAACGGTGCTCGACCTTTGTTCCGCTCCAGGGGGGAAAGGCACGCAGCTTGCCTGCGCGATGAACGGAAAAGGACTCATTCTTTTGAACGAGCCGATTTCTTCCCGCGCGAAAATCCTTTCTCAAAACGTAGAGCGTATGGGCATCAAATACGCCGTCGTTACCAACGAATATCCCGAAGCGTTATCCATGCGGTTTGTCGGGTACTTTGATAAAATTCTCGTGGACGCGCCCTGCTCGGGCGAGGGAATGTTCCGCAAAAATGCGGAAGAGGCGCTTTCGGAATGGAGCGAGGAAAACGTCCAAAAATGCGCCGAAAGGCAGGCGGGGATTTTGGATTGCGCCACCGAAATGTTGAAAAAAGGCG